>DAIRCT010000004.1:0-57879 GCA_036796535.1 Ignavibacteriaceae bacterium | reverse complement strand
ATTAATTTTTAAATACCGTTGATACTATAAAAAGAGCCACCTATGTATTTATATATTAGTTTTGCATTAGAAATTAGATACAGAAAGGAGTTCTAAAATGTACAAGAAACTTTATCGATCCGTTACTGATAAAATGGTTGGCGGAGTTTGCGGTGGTTTAGCAGAATATTTTTCAATCGATCCGGTTATCGTAAGATTGATATTTGTTCTGGCTGTAATCTTCGGCGGAAGCGGAATTTTAGCATATATTATTTTATGGATAATTATTCCTCAAAAACCATATATCATTACTCCATTTAACGCTGATAAACCAAAGGATAATTCAGATAATTCATCCTCAGAAAATAAATCTGAAAACACTGACTATAATATGAATCAAGTAAATATTAAACCTCAGAACAACAGAAGTTTTTATGCCGGCGCATTTCTTATATTATTGGGAGGTATATTTCTTTTAGATAATTTTGTACCACGATTTCACTTTGGCGATTTCTGGCCATTAATTTTAATTGGATTAGGCCTTGCAATAATTCTTAATGCAAAAAATAATTCGCAAAATGAGGTAAGACAATGAAAACATCACATATTTTTTGGGGAGTATTTTTTCTTGCTTTCGGAGCTTTGCTTCTGATTGGAAACCTGACAGATCTTAATTTCTACTGGGATTCTGCCTGGAAATTTTGGCCGTTAGTTTTAGTTCTAATAGGAGTTTCAATACTTGTAAAAAATCAGATCGGTAAAAATATTGTTGGTGCCCTGGCTGGAGTAATATTAGCATTAACCTTATATGCATCAGTTAGCGCAACCACAAACTTATTCCATAATGATCTTCATTTTATTATTGATGACGAAAATGATGTTTCTTATGATACAACAAATTTTTTTCAGGTTTATAATGACTCCATAAAAACGGCAACTTTAAATTTTAACGGCGGTGCAGGAAGTTTTAAAATACTTACTCCAACAGACAATTTAATTGAATTTCATGCCGAAGGGATTGAGGGAAATTATAAACTGAACAGGAATGATAATGGTTCTCATTCCCAATTAGATTTTGATATGAAGAACACAAAAATAAAATTCGGTAAAAATAATTATAAAAATTCTGTGGAGATGTCATTAAATCCTAAACCGGAATGGGAGCTTAATTTTGATGTTGGTGCGGCTTCAGTTGATTTAGATTTAACACCCTACAAGGTAAATAAGGTTGATGTAAATATGGGAGCAGCAGCATTAAACATAAAATTTGGCAATCTTGCTGATGTCGTCAGGTTCAAGCTTGATGCAGGTGCTTCCGATATTGATATTTTAATTCCCGATTCGGTTGGATGCGAAATAAAATCCGATGCAGCTTTATCCAGCAAACACTACGAAGGGTTTACAAAAATAACTAAAGATTTATATCGTTCAGAAAATTTTGAAAAATATTCAAAGAAAATTTACATTGATATTGATTGCGGTGTTTCATCAATTGATGTGAGAAAGTATTGATTAATTTTCTTTTATTCACAAATCCAATTTTAAAAGTCCTTCCCTTTTAGAAAGGGAAGGATTTAGGATGGGTTTCACTTGACTTTCGGTTTCCACAAATGTTTATCTAATCTAACAAAACCATTTTTTTCAAACTCCACACCTTCACCCCGTAGAAGTTCTTCCATCAAATTAGGATCACCAAAATGAATTTTACCTGTTAATGCTCCAAATCTGTTCACGACTCTGTGAGCAGGAATATCCGGTCCACATCCATTTAATGCCCAGCCAACAGTTCTTGCCGATGAACGAATTCCGCACGCCTCTGCGATATCACCGTATGTAGCAACTTTACCGTATGGGATTTTCTTCGTTACAGAATATACTTTCTTAAAAAAATCCTGCTTGGCTCTATCCTTGTCCTTGCTACTAATGTTTTTCGTCATTTAATTCTGGTTAAACTTTAATAAATATGCTTTTATAAACCTGTTAATATCTCCATCCATTACACCCTGCACATCAGATGTTTCTTCATCAGTTCGATGATCCTTAACCATATTGTATGGGTGAAAAACATAAGAACGAATCTGACTTCCCCATTCAATTTTCATTTTACTTTTTTCAATTTCATCATGTTCGGCTGTTTGTTTATCAACTTCTAACTGATACAATCTCGATTTTAACAACCTCATGGCTTTAGTTCTATTTTGTAATTGAGATCTTTCAGTCTGGCAAGCTGCAACAACTCCAGTGGGAATATGAGTAATTCGTACAGCAGTTTCAACTTTGTTAACATTCTGCCCGCCTTTGCCACCGGACCGATATGTATCAACTCTTAAATCAGCCGGATTAATTTCTATTTCTATTGTGTCATCAATTTCAGGAATCACAAAAACAGAGGCAAAAGAAGTATGTCTTCTTTTGTTTGAATCGAAAGGAGAAATTCTTACAAGCCGATGTACGCCATTTTCTGCTTTTAAATAACCATAAGCAAATTCACCTTCAACTTCAACAGTAGCGGATTTAATTCCAGCTCCATCACCATCAAGCAAATCAAGAATTGACATCTTAAAACCATTTTTTTCACCATATCTCAAATACATTCTTAAAAGCATTTCAGCCCAATCTTGCGCTTCAGTACCTCCGGCACCTGAATGTATTGTCAGAATACAATTTTTATCATCATCTTTTCCGCTAAGCATATTTTTAAACTCAGCTTTATCAATCGCATTAGCCAGATCTTCAAGTTCTTTTGCTATCTCTTCAGCAAAAGATTCATCTTCCTCCGATTGAGCAAGCTGAACAATTTCTTCAACATTAGATAGTTTATTATTAACACTTTTCCATAAATCAACCCAGGTTTGTAGTGAATTAATTTCCTGTAAAAGCTTTTGTGCACTCTTTTGATCATTCCAAAAATCCGGTGCTTCAGTTTTTGATTGAAGTTCGGAAATTTTTAATTCTTTTTTATCGACGTCAAAGATAACTCCGTAAATTATCGACTCTTACTTTATAATTATTTATCAATTTTATTTCTTCTTCGTACATCTCAATTCCACTTTCTTTTTAAGATTTTTTAATTTTTTCTTTAAAATTAAAATATTGATTTAACAAAATTATAGTTCCATCCCTGGATGATTGCATGTTTTAATTTATGCAATCTTTCATTCAAACTTTCAGACTTCAAGTTCCATTCGCAACAATGCTGCAGCCAGAGTTTTACCTTGTGCATCAAGCTTTAATGATACAGTACCTCCTCCACCGAGTGTATTGTGTAATAAAAAATTTAATGCACGAAGATTTGGTAACTCATATCTTTCAACATCCCCAAGACAAATACCTTCAAAGTGTTTTTTTACCCTTTCAACTGTAAGATGCTTTTTTATAATATCATACCCGCTATTATCATAAGCAATAATTCCTACATTTGCAGCATCACCTTTATCACCACTTCTGCCATGCGCGATGTCTAATAATTTAATTTTCATATTAATTCTCCAGTATTTTTACAATTGGATTAACAAATTTTTTTGGAATTAAAGCTGGCCAGTAAGCAACAATTTCACTCGGTTTTGGTCTTCCGCCAGCAAAACCAGTAACTGCAGGAGGACCAGTTAAAATAAGTGGTGCAATCTCTTTTCCAAATCTTTCCACAGAAGCATAATCATGTGAACGAACTGCAACTCGAAGCACAATTTCATTTATATCATCTTCATTTATTTTTTTTGCCAATGGACCATGTGTTGCGTTATATCCAATAAATTCTGTTCTTATTTCATCAAATTTTAATGCTAAGTTAGCTAAGCGCTTTCTCAAAATTTCATCACCCGCTTTTGCTTTGGTTAACGCCTGGGGCCAGGAATATGTTAAAGAGGCGACTGCAGAAAACCCATCCGAATATGAACAGGAAACTTTATAGAATTCTGTTTCAGGTTGTCCGCTTACATTGTACATTTTAACTCTGTCGTCACCTAAGTCCTCTAATTTTATAGATGAAAAGTCAGCTATGCAATCAGGTGTTATATAATTTTTAGGATCACCAATTTCATAAAGAAGTTGCTCGGCAACTGTTTCAAAAGAAACTCTACCGCCAGTATTTGGATGTTTTGTAATTATAACTTCTCCATTCGGATAAGCTTCCGCAATTGGAAACCCAATTTCAGCCATATTGGGAATTGATTGCCAATCACCTAAAAAATTTCCTCCGCTCGATTGAGCCCCACATTCAAGAATATGCCCTGCGACGGTTCCAGCAGATAACAAATCATAATCATTCTTCCTCCAGTTAAATTCATAAATCATTGGAGCAAGCGTCAATCCTGTATCGGTCGTTCTTCCGGTAATAACTATATCCGCCCCTTGCTTAAGAGCTTCAACAATTGGAAAAGCCCCAAAGTAAACATTTGCACTAAGAATCCTATCCTCTATTGATTCGATTGTTTCATCGGTCTCCATATTTTTTAATTTAGCACCCATTGAAATTAAGTCTTTAAGGTTGTCTTTTATATTATCTCCTTCTACAATTCCTATCTTTAACTTATTTATTCCTAAATCTTTAGCAATTTTCATTACAGAGTTTGCACATGCAATTGGATTAACTCCTCCTCCATTTGTTATAACTTTAATATTCTTTTCCTTAATGATTGGGAGAATTCTTTTCATTAATTCCGGAATATCTTTTGCGTAACCCAGCTCAGGATTTTTATTCTTTTGTTTTTGAAGAATGGACATAGTTACTTCTGCAAGATAATCCATAACGAGATAATCAATATTTCCTTTTGTTACCTGGTGATAAGGAGCATCAATAAGATCACCCCAAAATCCCTGTCCGGATGCAATTTTAATTTTTTCTTTCATTAATTTCCTTTATGATTTGATTTGCCAAATTTTTTATCTGATCTAGATTTTCAATACTATACCAATGTATTCTTTTATCTGCATTAAACCAAGTCATCTGTCGTTTTGCATATCTGCGAGAATTTCTTTTAACAAGTTCAATGCATTTTTCTAAACTAATATTACCATCTAAAAATTCAATAACTTCTTTATATCCAACTGTATTTAAAGCATTTAAATTTTTTGAATATCCTTCAGAAAGAATATTTTTCACTTCATCTACTAATCCAGCTTCAAACATTTTAACAACTCTATCATCGATATTCTTATAAAGTTTTTCCCTGTCCCACCGTAATCCAATTTGAAAATAATTATACTTTCTTTTTAACTCCTGTTCTTGATGATGTTTCCAAATTGGTTGGCCAGTTAATTTAAAAACTTCCAGGGCTCTCATGACTCTTTTCCAATTTTGCGGGAGCATCTTTGCAGCACTTACAGGATCTATTCTAATCAATTCATTAAAAAGGAAATCATTACCAAACTTATTACGTAATTCTAAAAGTTCTTTCCTAACTAGATTACTGCTGTCTGCTGTTTCAGCAATTCCATCAATCAATGCCCGGATATACAATCCTGAGCCACCTATAACAATTGGTAACTTATTATTTTTTAATATATTAGAAATTATTAGCTCAGACTTATTCTCGAATAAACTAATATCAAAATTATTATCTAAATCAATATCGCTAATAAAATAATGTCTAATTTTTCTTAACTCTTCCTGTGTAGGTTTAGCTGTACCAATGTCAATTTTTTTATAAACTTGCCTACTATCTGCCGATATGATTTCACCATTTAAAAGTTCCGCTAATATCAGGCCTAATTTAGTTTTACCGGAGCAAGTTGGTCCTACTATAACAATTACTTTTTCCAACCTTCTCTTCCGATTAATGGGACAAATGTGAATTCAGGAATAGTCTCTATTTCAAATTTATCTTCACCTGTTTTCTTTATCAGGTAAAGCTTTTGTGAAATCCTATCACCGACCGGAATTACCATTCTACCTCCAATTGCAAGCTGTTCTTTTAGTTTATTAGGAATTGTTGGTGAGCCGGCCGTAACAATAATACCATCGAACGGAGCGAACTCTGCCCACCCAATTGTTCCATCTCCGTATTTTGCGTGCACACGGATTCCTAATTTATCAAATAATTTTGCTGTACGGTTGAATAAATCAATATTTCTCTCAATGCTGTAAACATCTGCCTGCATCTCATAAAGAATTGCAGCTTGATATCCGGAACCGGTTCCGATCTCTAATATTTTCATCCCCGGTTTTTTAATGTTGAGTAATTGAGTCATAAATGCAACTGTATAAGGTTGAGATATAGTTTGATCATACCCAATTGGTAAAGCTACATCTTTATATGCCATATGATGCATTGTTTTATCAATAAACTTTTCTCTTGGTACTGTTCCAATTGCTTTGATAACTGCTAAATCAGTAATACCTTTTTTTGTTAATTCGTCAACTAATTCTTCTCTTTGAACTCTAAACATTTGTCTTTTTTATGTTTTTTATTTTTTAATTTGTAATTCAAAGATAAAATATTTTATTGAACTTTTAAGTATATAATTATAGAAATCAAAGGATTGCGATGTTCGAATCTTTTTTTGGTGCCTTCTTGATAATGTTTATGAGAATTTGTGATGTATCAATTGGTACTGTAAGAACCATCCTTGTAGTGCAAGGGAAAAAATATTATGCAGGTTTAGCCGGAATGATTGAGGTTTTAATATGGGTTTTTGCTATCAGATATATTTTCCAACATCTTGATCATATTCAGAATCTTTTTGGTTATGCAATTGGATTTGGTATTGGCAATATACTCGGTATTACTATTGAACAAAAAATTGGATTTGGTTACGCCCAACTAAGTATAATTTCAAGAACAGCGAGTGCCGAAATTGCCAGAGCTTTGCGGCATGAAAAGCACGGTGTAACTGTATTACCTGCTCACGGGGTTTCCGGGGAGATTTCAATTGTAGTAGTAATAGTTCCCCGTAAATATCAAAAAAAAATAATTCAATTAATTGAGTCTATTGATAATAAAGCATTCATTACTGTGCAACATTCATTACCTTACCGGGGATTTATACACGGTTCAAGAAAATGAAGTAACCCGAATAAAAGAAGGTTAAATTAGATTAAATAAATTTTTGCAAAAATTATGTGTTGATATTATATTTGGCTTCGTTATTTGAGAATTTTGATTGCGGGAATAGCTCAGTTGGTAGAGCGCAACCTTGCCAAGGTTGATGTCGCGGGTTCGAGTCCCGTTTCCCGCTCTGATTTTTTACAATAATCCACGAAAGTGGATTTTATTTTTTAGAATTGGCGCTGTACCCAAGCGGTCTAAGGGGAAGGTCTGCAAAACCTTTATTCGTCGGTTCGAATCCGACCGGCGCCTCTGATAAGCTTGATTTCTTAATAAAGTCAAGCTTTTTTTATTTAGTTGAATTTCCGGATTTTATATAAGATTGATTCTTTAAATTCAATTTATTCCAGTCACTTCTTAAAGTTATCATACTTCGATTCTCATTAAAAGGTTTCTTTTGTCCCCTTTTGTTACAAAACTTTTTATGATCCAAAATTGAGAACCAGATTTATAATTTATATTTAAAGATTGGTTGTATTTATTCAATTCTTTTGGCATAAGACTGGCAATTAGATTTGCCTAAATAATAATTTTCTTGTGCCATGAAAATCATCTCAATTATAATACTATTTACATTAGCGTTATTACTTCAGTTTACATCTTTTGCTCAGCAGCAGAGTGATACTTCAAAAGTTCTTGTAACTTTCAGTGAGCCAATGTCACACGAAGGTATTTTTGATATAAATAATTATCATATATACAAAGAAGATTCAACTCTTGTAAAGATCTATAAAGTTGGTGTAGCAAAGGGTGACAGCGTAGTTGTTTTATTTACTGAAAAGCAAACACCAAAAGCATCTTATAAACTGATCATAAGTAATCTTAAAGATAAATCCGGTAATATTATTAGTTCAAACCGTAAAATGGCAAATTATTAGCATCATATTTTCCACATTTTTGCTCTCCCATATTCAACATCAATAGAAAAGAAAATATTTTTCATTATTTTTCTTGTAAATAACAAAAAAACTTAAATGGAATATTTTTTAAGCTCATTAATTGGTTATATGTTAGGATCAATTCCTACAGCATTTTTAGTTTTAAAGAAATCAAAAGGAATTGATATTACAAATGTTGGCTCTGGCAATGTAGGCGCAATGAACTCTTATGAAGTTACCAACTCAAAATATATCGGTTTATTAGTTTTCGCAATTGATTTCATAAAAGGTATTCTACCCGTTTTGTTTACACGTCTTATTTTTAATGAAGTATTTATTTATTCAGCTTTAGCATTATTGTTTGCAATTTTTAGCCACTGTTTTAATCCCTGGATTAATTTTAAGGGAGGCAGAGGTTTAGCAACTGCTGCTGGTGGATCAATTTTTTTATTTCCATACTTATTATTTGTATGGATAATTTTATGGATATTAGTTTATGTTTTAAAAAAAGATATTTTAATTGCAAATATTTTTGCAACCGTTCTTTCACTTTTATTGATTTTTTTAACCGAAAGATTAGCTATAAACTATGTTTTTCCTGCACCTGCTTCTTCCGGTGAGCTGATGCTTTTATCAGCAGGTGGCTTACTGATTATTTTTATTAAGCATATAGAACCTTTAAAAGAAATAATTTCAAAAAAAAGAGAAGTAAAAAATGATAACACGTAAAACTTTTATCCTTACAATCTTTGCTCTTAGTGCCGTCTTTGCGGCATCATTTTTATATTTAAATTCAAAATTTAGTTCCCCACTATTTAGTAGTGGAGATCCAAAAAATCTTTCTCTAACCTCATTACAAACTGCACAACAATTACAGGATGAAATAAGTAATTCCCGTAAAAATATAATAACCGAAACGGTGCAAAAAGTCAGTCCATCAATTGTTGGAATAAATGTTACTGAAATACGTAAGTACAATGATCCATTCAGTTCATTTTTTGATGATCCGTTTTTTAGACAGTTTTTTGGCAATCGTGGCAGTTATAATCAAAAAGTACAGGGATTAGGTTCGGGATATATTATTTCCCCTGATGGTTACATAGTTACAAATGATCATGTTGCCGGTAATGCTAGTGAAATTACGGTTACTATGACAGATGGAACTCATCACGAAGCAAAACTAATTGGCTCGGATCCGGTTTCTGATATTTGTTTATTAAAAATTGATGGTGATAATTTACCTTATGTAGAGCTTGGCAATTCTGATGATGTGATTATTGGTGAATGGGTAATCGCACTTGGTAATCCTTTTGGCTTGTTTGAACTAAACGACAAACCAACTGTTACTGTTGGCGTTATTAGCGCAACAGGAATGAATCTCGAACCAATTAACGATCGGTATTATTTAAATATGATCCAGACTGATGCTGCAATAAATGGTGGTAATAGTGGTGGAGCTTTAGTAAACTCTATAGGACAGGTTATCGGCATGAACACACTCATTTATACTGCCGGAGGTGTGCAGGGAAATATTGGACTCGGGTTTGCCATCCCAGTTAATAAAATTAAAAGAATCGTTACAGAACTAAAGCAAAGCGGCAAGATTGATCGCGATTTTCAAATTGGAATGAGTATTCAATCAATTGATTCCGGTATAGCAAATTATTATAATTTAAAGAGCAGTAAAGGTGTTATTGTAACTAAAATTGTTCCTAACACACCTGCAGATCTTGCCGGATTAAAACCCGGAGATATAATTACTGAAATTGAAGGTTATAAAATCAATGATGAAAAAACTATTTTTGGTGTGTTCCAGGAATTTAGAACCGGGCAAGAAATAACTGTAAAAATTGTAAGAGATAATTCAGAACTATTTCGCAAAATGAAATTGAAGAGAAACAATGATTGACAGATATACATTACCCGAAATGGGTAAGATTTGGGAAGATAAATTTAAATTTGAAACTTGGTTAAGAATTGAAATTCTTGCCTGTGAAGCTCGCGCTCAAATGGGGGAAATTCCAATGTCTGATGTTGATATTATAAAGAGCAAAGCAAATTTTGATATAAAAAGAATTCTGGAAATTGAAGAAACTACTAAGCACGATGTAATTGCATTCCTTACTAATGTTGCAGAATACGTAGGACCTGAATCAAGGCATATACATTATGGAATGACTTCCTCTGATATTTTAGATACTACCCTTTCTTTTCAGATGAAATCTGCGGGTGAAATTTTACTTAAAAGATTATTTGCTTTGAAAGACACTTTGAAGCAAAGGGCAATTGAACATAAAAATACAATTTGTGTCGGCAGATCTCACGGCATACATGCTGAACCAACTTCGATGGGATTAAAGTTTGCTTTGTGGTATGAGGAAACAAAAAGAAATATTGTCCGTTTACAAAATGCCATTGAAGTAATTAGTGTTGGGCAAATTTCAGGTGCCGTTGGTACATTTGAGCATCTATCTCCTTCTGTTGAAGAATATGTATGTAAAAAAATGGGCTTAGCACCTGCGCCTGTTTCTACTCAGGTAATTCAGCGGGATAGACACGCCGAATTTTTAACTACACTTGGAATCATTGGAGCCACTTTAGAAAAGATATCTATTGAAATAAGACATTTGCAACGCACTGAAGTTTTGGAAGCTGAAGAATATTTTTCAAAAGGGCAAAAAGGGTCATCTGCAATGCCTCATAAACGTAATCCAATCATTAGTGAACGTATTACTGGCTTAGCTCGTGTATTGCGTGCTAATTCTATCGCGGCTATGGAGGATGTTGCTTTATGGCATGAAAGAGATATCTCACATTCATCAGTTGAAAGAATAATTGTGCCTGATAGTTGTATTGCGCTTGATTATATGCTCGATCTGATGGTTAAACTTATATCAAAATTAATTATCTATCCTGATAATATGATTAGGAATCTTAATCTAACAAGAGGATTAGTTTTCTCTCAAGCAGTATTGCTAAAATTGGTTAATAAGGGAATAACACGTGAGGAAGCTTATAGAATCGTGCAAACTTCTGCAATGAAAGTTTGGGGTGATGAAAAACTAAATCTAAAAGATGAATTATTAAAATCTGATGAAGTTAAAAAGTACTTAACTGAAAAAGATTTAGATGATGTATTTAACAATAAACAAATGCTTAAGAATGTAGAATTTATTTTTAATCGCACAGTTTTGAAAGAGGACTAATTATGGAAAAAGTTATTAAAATTTTTGCAATAATATTTTTATTAAGTTTTTATTTTTTACAATCTTGTGGGGGCAATGCAGAAAATCTGAATGTAGGCAATGCAGCGCCTAACTTTACACTTGAAGATGCTTTTGGTAACAAATACTCACTTTCTGATTATAGAGGAAAAAATCCTGTTGTGGTTTATTTTTATCCGAAAGCCGGAACGCCTGGCTGCACGACGGAAGCTTGCGGAATCAGAGATAATTTTGAAAAATTTAAAGAAAATGGAATTATAGTTTTAGGAATCAGTGTTGATTCGAAAGAATCTATAAAAGATTTCATCAGTGATGAAAATTTAAATTTCCCACTTCTTTCTGATGAATCAAAAAATGTTTGCAAAGCTTATGGCGTATTAAATAATATTGGATTAGCTTCCCGCATCACATTTATTATTGATAAAAATGGGAACATCGCTAATATAATTCGGGATGTAGATGTTTCAACTCACGCAGACGACGTTTTCAATTTAGCAGTTAAGTTAAAATAAAATATTTATTCTTCACGTTTTTTATTAAACAATTTATAAAAACCATAACCGGCAATTCCTAAACCGATAAGTCCGCCGGTGGTTTTTAACACTTTGGAATTAGCTAACTTTTCTAAACTCATTCCACCACCAACTTGTTTCATTTCTTCATTCGCATATAGC
The DNA here is from genome assembly GCA_036796535.1 of Ignavibacteriaceae bacterium. Taxonomy (GTDB): domain Bacteria; phylum Bacteroidota; class Ignavibacteria; order Ignavibacteriales; family Ignavibacteriaceae; genus IGN3. The sequence continues at coordinate 46,078 of DAIRCT010000004.1, read as the reverse complement.
GAATTCATAAACTCAACTCTATCTTTAACTGATTTGAATGCGATTATTAATTTTGCTGAATCACTTAGCGGGTTAAATTGCACAGCACATTTATCGGGTTCATTTTCTTCGATATCTTCTAATAATTCAAATTCCCATTTGCCTCTGAAGATCGAATAATTAACTGTACTTCTTGATTCCCTTGAATAAAGCGGATCATTAAAAACAAGAATTTTTTTGCCATCTTTTTCGACATATTCTATCTTATCTTTATTCTCAATTCCATCTTCAATCTCTGCAAAAATATCTTCTACAGAAGCACTTAATGGATCTGAATACTGAGATTTTCTTTTTAAAATTTCTCTAGACTTTGCCATAACTCTCATCTCTATAATATTATTTTTAACCTATCAAAATTTATAAATTTTTTAGACCATTTCTATTAACAATCTTTAATTTTGTTACGGAACACAAGTGATTTTCAGAGCGTCTTATTAGCTTGAATTATGTAAAATTAAAACGTATTTAACTCCATAAAATTATAATTATTTTTCAGTTATGATTAAAAGAAAGTTTAGAATGATCGAAATCTTAAATAAAATCTCAGTCAAAATATTATTAGTTCTTATTTTATTCGTTTCAAATAATTTTATTGTATCAAGTTCACTTGCCCAAATTAATAATAATGCCGTAACTGATACTATAAAAGTAATAGAGCCAATGGAATATCACACATTTGAAGATCAACTTATCACTTCAATACTATCAAGATATCACTACAAAACTTTTGATTTAAATGATTCACTTTCGCAGGTAATCTTTAACAGATACATCAACGTTTTGGATAACGGCAAAAATTACTTTTTAAATTCCGATATAAAATCTTTTGATACACAAAAATTTAATCTTGATGATTATTTAATTAAAGGTGATGTTCAGTTTTATTATGATGTTTTTAACGTTTACTTAAAACGACTAAATCAAAGAGCCAGATTTGTTGATTCTTTATTGAATCAAGAATTTGATTATTCGATTGATGAAAATTTTGAATATAACAGAGACAAAGCTGCATGGGCAAAAGATGAAAATGAGTTAAATGAAATCTGGAGGAAAAGATTAAAAAATGATGCTTTAACTTATAAGCTAAATGGTAAGGATTGGACTTTCATTCAGAAAACTTTAAAGAAACGTTATAAAAATTTAGCTCAATTTCTCAATCAGTATAATTCTGAAGATGTTTTTCAGTTAGCGATGAATTCTTTTACTGAATCAATTGATCCTCACACAAATTATTTTTCGCCGGAAACCTCAGATAATTTTAAAATTGATATGAGTCTTTCTCTTGAAGGTATTGGGGCACGGCTACAAACTGAAGATGATTACACAAAAATTGTTGAAGTTATTCCTGGCGGACCCGCAGCAAAAAGTAAGTTATTGAATGCTGATGATAAGATTGTTGGAGTTGCACAAAATGATGACGGTGATTTTGAGGATGTAGTAGGATGGAGAATTAATGATGTAGTAAAACTAATCAGAGGTCCTAAAGGTACTACTGTAAGACTGCAAATCATTCCGGCTGGAAGTGATTTAAATACAAAGCCAAAAGAAATTACACTCGTTAGAGATAAAGTAAAATTAGAAGAACAAGCTGCAAAAAGCAGCGTGTTAGAAATAATAAATGATAATAAACCATTTAGAATAGGTGTGATAGATGTTCCCAAATTCTATAATGATTTTGAAGGTCAGAAAAACGGCGATGGGAATTATAAAAGCACAACAAAAGATGTAAAATTAATCTTGGATTCTCTGAAAAATAAAAAAGTTGATGGCGTTATTATCGACCTGCGTGATGATGGTGGTGGTTCTTTGCAAGAAGCGATTGATCTTACGGGATTATTCATAAAAGATGGTCCGGTGGTTCAGGTTAAAAATTCTGACGGTAATATTGATGTTGCAACCGATCCTGATCCTGGGATTGTTTATGACGGACCTTTAGCTGTGCTAGTTAACAGATTCAGTGCATCAGCTTCAGAAATCTTTTCTGCGGCAATTCAGGATTATGGCAGGGGTTTGATAATCGGTGAACAAACTTATGGCAAAGGAACAGTTCAAAATCTTATTGATCTTAATCGCCTCTCATCTAAAAAGAATAAGGATTTGGGTCAGGTTAAAATAACTATAGCAAAGTACTATAGAATAAACGGTGGAAGCACTCAACATTTAGGAGTAGTTCCCGATATCTCATTTCCATCATTTGTTGATCCATCTGAGTTCGGCGAAAGTTCCGAGCCAAGCGCTTTACCATGGGATGAAATTAAATCAGCAAAATTCAATCGTTATGGTGATCTTTCTAAAATTATTCCTATTCTAAAACAAAAACACTTAGAAAGAATAACTAATAATCAGGATTTTGATTATCTGCTTGAAGATATAAAAATCTATAAAGAAAATAAGAATAAGACTTCCATTTCTCTCAATGAAGTGATTAGAAAAAAAGAAAAAGATGAAGAAGAACAGAAAAAATTTGAAAGAGAGAATGAGAGGCGCAAATCAGTTGGTTTAGATTTACTTGATGAAGAAGTTCCGGAGGTCAAATCAGATAAAAAGGATTTTTTGCTCGATGAAACAGCAAAAATTATTTCTGATTACATAATGCTTACGGTTGGTTAAATATATGGTGTTAAACCATTAATTGCTTCTAATAATTTAGTTTCAACAATTGGCAGAATTGTTTCGTTAAAGGGAAAATCTAAATCTGTTTTACAGATGTAGATCATCGGATCATATATTAACTGATTGCTTTTTATAAATTGGCTCATCAGTTTCTCCGGTGTTTCTTCCACAAGATCAAATGGTATTGAACGTAACATATCTAAATCTAAATATTCAACCGGCTCATCAACAGTCCAGGTGATTGAAAGTTCATACAAATAAATTTTGTAAACTCTTTTTTTATTATCGGGAACTATTAAATAACCTTTACCTCTATACTTATCGGTTTCACTTATTGGTAATACATCAATCCCATCGTAAACAAATTGTTTTAATATATAAGCTTCATATAAAAAATCATTATTTACTTCAATCGCCCATTTAACAAAGCTTATTAGTTTTTCTAACTGTGAACTTATTTGATGTGCCTTTTCAAGTACAACCAGTTGATCATTTATAAAAGCACCTCTCACTTCCCTATCAAGCCAACCTTTTGATTCAATATTCTCATTCAGGATATCTTTAAATTTTTCTTGTAACTGAATTGAATAATCGAGCACTGGATGAAGTTTATTTTTATATAATTCTGTTTTCCAGCTTTGAAGAGTTTTCAAAAAAGTATAATAGTTGGTTTCCCAATCTGAGCCGCAAGATGTTATTTTGGATATATCTAAGTTCATATAAATCATTTTTTTTGTCTGGATTTATTTTATATCGAACTAAATGCCAAACATTTTATTGTTGTGTGGTTAATTGTCATTACTTCGTTTGCAACGAAATAGTTGGAAAGAATAAAATAAATAGAGTTATTTTTTAATCGGAAAAAAATGCAGGTAATTTTTTCGTAGATAATGTAGACTAAAAAAATAAAGGGAGGTAAAATTTTACATCTTACTTCCCTTTTTTTACATCATAAATCGATTGAACTAAATATCAAACTTAATCCCTTGTGCCAAAGGAAGAGTTGTTCCATAGTTAATTGTATTAGTTTGTCTTCTCATATAAGTTTTCCAGGCATCAGATCCGGATTCTCTTCCGCCGCCTGTTTCCTTCTCGCCACCAAAAGCACCACCAATCTCTGCTCCTGAAGTTCCAATATTAACATTTGCAATACCACAATCAGAACCTTCAGCCGATAAAAAGATTTCAGCTTCGCGCAAATTATTTGTAAAGATTGAAGATGATAATCCTTGCACAACTCCATTCTGTAATGCAATTGCATTTGTAACATCACCGGAATATTTAATCAAATAAAGTATTGGTGCAAATGTTTCTTCCTGCACAATATGATAATGATTTTCCGCTTCTACAATCGCCGGTACAACATATAAACCTGATTTATATTGTTCACCTTGCAAAACATCACCACCATACACAATTTTACCACCCTCTTCAACTGCACGTTTTAATGCATTGGTAAAATCATTTACTGCACTTTTATCAATTAGCGGACCTACATGGTTTTTGGCATCTAAAGGATTTCCAATTTTTAATCCTTTATAAGCTGTAACCAAAGCTTCTTTAACTTTATTAAAAATAGATTCGTGCACAATTAATCTTCTTGTAGTTGTACATCTCTGTCCGGCAGTGCCAACAGCACCAAAAACAACTGCTGGCAAAGCAAGTTTTAAATCGGCGTCTGGTGTCATAATTATTGCGTTATTTCCGCCAAGCTCCAGAATTGCTCTACCAAATCTTTTTGCAATTACTTCCGCGGCATGCCTACCGACGCTTGTTGAACCTGTAACTGAAATAAGCGGGAGTCTTTTATCACTGATAATTTTCTCTCCAATTGTGGATCCCTTTCCGATTACTAATGAAAATATTCCTTCCGGCAAATTATTTTCAATTAAAACTTCTTTAACAATATTTTGGCAAGCGATTGCTGATAATGGCACTTTAGAAGATGGCTTCCAGATATTTACATCACCGCAAACAGCTGCTAACATTGCATTCCATGACCAAACAGCAACGGGAAAATTAAATGCAGAGATTGTACAAACAATCCCTAATGGATGATACTGATCATACATTCTATGTTTGGGTCTTTCAGATTGCATTGTAAATCCATATAGCTGTCTCGATTGACCAACTGCAAAATCACAAATGTCAATCATCTCTTGAACTTCACCCAAACCTTCCTGCAAAGATTTACCCATCTCAAATGAAACTAATGTTCCTAAATCCTGTTTATAATGGCGGAGTTTATTTCCAATCTGGCGGACGATCTCACCTCTCTTTGGTGCAGGAACAGTTCGCCAATATTTAAATGCTTCTTCCGCAGTTTTCATCAGATTTTCAAAATCATCTTCTGATGCTTGATATACAGATGCGATAAACTCACCTGTGGCAGGTGAATAAATTTTTAATTCACCCTGATTAGTAGTTTCATTCCATTTTGTACCTGTTGAAGATCCAAAATTCTTTTCTTTAATACCTAAATTTTTTAAGAAATCCATTTCGTAACTCCTTATAAGTTGATTATTTAATTTTATTAATGATCGATGCTAAAGTTATTTCTGACATTTTATTTTCAATTTCAACTTGAATTTCTGAAAATAAATCGAGAAAAAAAGTATTTATTTTTTCTGATGATAAAGTGCCTTTTGATTTTGTGCTATTAACATCAAGATAAAAAGCTTTTCTATCTTCGATAGCGCAGTAAATTTCCTGTAAATGAATTTCATTGGGATCTTTATTTAATGAAAAACCACCAAGCGCTCCACTATCACTTTTTACAATTCCATATTTGCCAAGCTTTGATAAAAGCATTCTTATTTTTGAAGCATTAACTCCAATTTGTTCTGCAATCTCTGCACTGTTTTTTGGCTTATTGCTTAGGGCAAGATAACATAAAGCTTTTACTGAAGTTGATAATTTTGTTGATGCTGACATAAAATTTATAATTGTTACGGTAAGTGTAACACATTTTTGTAAATTAGTCAAGATGATCTGAGATTTTATAAGATAAAACCGAAAAGTTTTACTGAATAAAAAGTAAATTCTTTCATAAATATCATTTACTGCTTGGTTTATAAGCATATAGTATAAAAAAAGTCTGGAATAATTATTGTTCAAAGCTTATATTACAATTAAGAAAAATTGATTTATGAAAAACAACTACAATCAAATATTTAACTCATCTCCTTACCGAAGCTACTTCATATCTAGCTGGGAAAATGTATTCTAATTTCCACTCCATTTTAATTTTTTAATTAACAATTTTCCTAATTCTTATCATACAAAGGAGTGGATATGAATTCAATATTAGCAGAAGATAAAAACTTATCATTAAAATTAAGACCTGCAATTAAACCTGAAAAAGTTCACGAAACTATTTCTAAATATATGCTTGCAGACGGCTTCAAAATCGTACTTGATCTTGAAAATAGTAAAGGCACAACTTTAGTTGATGAAATTACAGGGGATGAATACCACGACTTCTTTACCTTTTTTGCATCATCTCCACTTGGAATGAATCATCCTTACCTTCATTCAGAAGAAGTAAAGAATATTTTAGCAAACGTTGCCGTAAATAAACCATCTAATTCGGATATCTATACAACCTATATGGCTGATTTTGTAGATACTTTTGCACGTATAGCAAAGCCAGATTATATGAAATATCTTTTCTTCATTTCCGGCGGCGCCCTGGCAGTTGAAAATGGTTTGAAAGTTGCCTTTGATTGGAAAGTACGCAAGAATTTTCTTAAGGGATACAAAGAAGAAAAAGGACAGAAAGTAATCCACTTCAAAGAAGCATTTCATGGCCGAAGCGGCTACACAATGTCTTTAACAAATACAGATCCAACAAAAGTTAAGTATTTCCCAAAGTTTGATTGGCCAAGGATTACAAATCCAAAAGTTAAATTCCCGATTGAAAATTATCTTGAAGAAATAATTAAAATTGAAAATCAGGCGATTGAAGAAATATATGCAGCAATAAAAAATAATCCGGATGACATTGCGGTTATTATCATTGAACCAATCCAGGGTGAAGGCGGAGATAATTTTTTCCGCAAAGAATTTTTTATTAAGCTTAGAGAAATTGCTGATGAACATGAAATCCTTTTAATGTTTGATGAAGTTCAGACCGGTTTTGGATTGACTGGAAAATTTTGGGCTTCAGATTATTTTGTTAAACCGGATATAATTGCTTTTGGTAAGAAAGCTCAGGTTTGTGGTATTATGGTTTCTGATAGAATTGATGATATTGCGGATCATTGCTTTAAAGTATCAAGCAGAATAAACTCTACCTGGGGCGCAGATTTAACTGATATGGTTCGATCTAAATTTATACTTGATGTTATACATTCAGAAAACCTTGTTGAAAATGCAAAAAGAGTTGGAGAATATTTGAAAACAGAACTGCTTAAACTGCAGAATGAATTTCCTACTCTTATCAGTAACGCGAGAGGATTAGGATTGATGTGCTCTTTTGATTTTGAAAGCACAGCGATGAGAGATCGCTTTAAAGAAATAGCATTTGAACAAAAACTGATTATTTTAGGTTGTGGAGTAAAAACTATTCGATTCAGACCTGCTTTAAATATTACAGAAAGTGAAATCGATAAGGGCTTGAATATTATTAAAAAAGTTCTGAAGTTAATGTCGTCCAATAACTAAAATATATATTAACTACTTGCACGGTGCGGCTCCTTTGTTGGAGCCGTAACTGTTTTAAACTATTTTTATGTATGAAACTTTATATCATTAGCACACCAATAGGAAATTTAAAAGATATTACACTTCGTGCAATTGAAACACTGAATGAAGTTGATTTTATTTTGTGTGAGGACACGCGCACTTCAGGAAATCTTTTAAATCATTTAAGTATTAAGAAAGAATTAATTTCCTTAAATGCTTTTAATGAAAATAGTAAAATTGAAAATATTGTTAGTAGAATTTTATCAAATCAAACTGCTGCATTAATTTCTGATGCAGGAACGCCTTTAATTTCCGATCCCGGTGTTAGACTTGTTTCTGCTTGCATCGAAAGAGGAATCAATATTATTCCAATACCGGGCCCATCGGCTTTAATTGCTGCATTAAGTATGAGCGGGTTGCCGACTGATTCTTTTGTGTTCGAAGGATTTATTCCGCAAAAAAAAGGAAGACAAACAAAGCTAAAAGAATTAGCAAAGGAAGAACGCACTATAATTATTTATGAATCTATGTATAGAATAGAAAAGTTGTTGAATGAATTAAATGAGTATTTGCCCGATCGCTTTGTTGTTGTGTGCCGTGAAATTACAAAAAAGTTTGAAGAAACCTGGCGCGGATTTCCTAAAGATATTCTTGAATCGTTGCCTGAAAAAATATCCAAAGGTGAGTTTGTTATTGTGATAGCTCCAATGAATTGGAAAGTTAAAAATTCAGTTTAAACTTTAGTTGATGAATAAGTTGAAAAAATTATTCTTCACTATCATACTTTTCTATAGATCGAACATCGTAAGGTTTTAATTTTTCTCTACCATTTAAGAAAGTTAATTCTATTATAAAAGAGATCTGAACCACTTCCCCGCCGAGTTTTTCAATTAGTTGGCAAACCGCATTCATTGTTCCACCAGTAGCTAGTAAATCATCATGTAAAAGAACTTTATCTCCGGGTTGTATAGCATCTTTATGTATTTCAAGTTTGTCTTCACCGTATTCAAGTGAATAAGAAACTGTAACCTTTTCCGCAGGCAATTTACCTGGTTTTCTTACCGGGATAAAACCGCAACCAAGTTTATGTGCAAGAACTGAACCGAAAATAAATCCACGGGATTCTATGCCAACTACTTTATTAATATTTAATCCTTTTGTAAAACTTAGCAGTTGTTCGATTGTATAATCAAATGCTTCATGATTTTTTAGAAGAGTTGTGATATCCCTGAACATAATTCCCTGTTTAGGGAAATCTTTTACATTTCTTATATATGATTTTAAATCCATTCATTTATCCTTACTTAGAAAAGATTGTATCCCTTTATTAAAATCCTCGGTTGAGCGACTGATAACATTTAGATTTATGCAGTGATCAACTGCATCACGCACAGAAAGATTAGCAATATTATCAATCATTTTTTTTGTCATTTTCATACTTGTCGCAGAGTTCTTATTAAGCTTTTCGGCAAGATTTATTGATTCAGCGAAAACATCTTCTGCTAAATAATTAGCCAGCCCGATTTCATAGGCACGGTTACCAGTTATCAGATCGCCTTCCAGTAATAATTGTTTAGCCAAACCTTCCCCAATTTTTCTTATCAAAAATATCGAAACAATTGCCGGTATAAATCCAATTTTAACCTCAGTATATCCAAACTTGCTCTTATCTGGATTTGCAATTATAAAATCACAGACAGAAGCAAGACCGCATCCACCCGCAATAGCAGACCCATTAACAGCCGCTATCGTTGGTTTTGGGAATTCATAAATCATTAAAAATAATTCAGCTAATGATTTTGAATCCTCATAGTTCTCGCTTGAAGAATTATTAGAAATATTTTTCAAATATTCTAAATCCGCACCGGCACAAAAAGTATTACCTTCACCTGTAATGATTAGTGATTTTACCAAATCATTTTTTTTGTATTCAATTATTTTGCTTTTTAATTGTTCAATTAAAAAAGGATGAAGAGCATTCCGTTTTTCCGGACGATTAAGAGTGAGAATTGCAGTGTTATTTTTTATTTCTGATTTAATCATTTGTACTATTTAGTCTAATTTGCTCTTTAATATTGCCACGAGCTTTACAGGCTGTGTTAAAATTGCGTTTGTCATTTCGACCGAAGGGAGAAATCTGATAATTCGTTTAGATTTCTCAGTCGAGGACCTGTCTGCCGACAGGCAGGCTCCTTCGAAATGACTTTTATCGAATAATTACACAGACTCTTTAGGTCGTGGGTTACAAAATAATATATCATAATGGCTTTGGCCAAACAAACAATATTCTTTTGGCTAAGCAATTCTTCAATTAAAAAATTACAATCAATATCAGTTACCAAAATATTTTAGTATCAAACTCATTTGAATATAAACTGAAAAGAAGGCAAACAATATTCCTGCAACAACTTGAGAAGCTGTATGGCATTTCAATTCAATTCTTGACCAGCCAACAATTAATACAAATGGTAATATTACAAACCCTATCCATCCAAAAGCAAAAGTAACAGCAGCAAACGGTCCAGCAGCTCCCATTGCGTGTGCACTAATCTTCCAGTATTTATTTATAAAAATTGTTATTAATGTATTTGAAATATAACAAATCCAAAATGCTATTGAAATAATGTTTAACCCGAAGTTTATCATTAGCACCAACCCAATCAGGTAAAATAGAATTGCGATAAGAAATGGAAATGTTCGTTCTTCTTTTATAGATGCATCCTGATCAATAATTTTGCCTTTTTTTCTAAGCAATAAAAAAAGAGCAATAGGTGCCAAAAAACCAAAGATAAATGCGATTAAAATTGTTTCTATACTTTTACTTAGATCTGATTCCAAAGTAAAAGCAAATATCGAATAAATAATTATTGTAAATGCCGGTGGAACAAAAAGCGTGGAAATTATTCTTGCAAATTTATGTGGAAAATTTGTAGTCAATTATTAAAGTAAATAATAAATGAAAGATTTATAATGAATATTCAATTTGTTTAAGTTCATTTAAATATTTGAATAATAAATCTTTAACAGAATCATAATCGGTAAGTTGCATCAATTCATTTCTAATTTTAGAAGCATGATGCATTCCTTTTAGATAGCCAGAATAAAATTTTCTGTGTTCAATAACAGCTCGTTTTTCTCCTTTAACACCGATGGCAAGATCTAAATGGCGAAGACAGGTTTTAATTTTCATCTCATCATCAATCTTTGTGGAGATGTATCCTTTTTCCATTATTTCTTTGGCTTCAAGAAATATCCACGGATTTCCGATCGCACCACGGGCTATCATAACGGCATCTGCACCGGTTTCATTAAATGCTTGTTTAACATCACTTGCATCAAGCACATTTCCATTTAATGCAATAGGTATCGATACAGCTTCTTTAACTTTAGGAATCCAGCTCCAATCTGCATCTCCTTTATGCCCCATAACCCGCGTCCTACAATGAACAGTTAAAGCTTTTATTCCAACATCTTCAAGCCGTTTTGCAACATCAACTATTTGGATTGAATTATTATCCCATCCTAATCTTGTTTTAACAGTTACAGGTAAGGAAACAGAATCAACAACAGCTTTAACAAGTTCAACTAAATATGGGATATCTTTTAGAAGTGCCGAACCGGCACCGCAGCCCACCACATTTTTAACCCAGCAACCTGCGTTAATATCAATCATATCCGGCTTTTCAGCTTCAGCAATTTTGGCAGCACCTACCATTGATTCGATACTACTACCATAAATCTGGATTCCAACAGGTCGTTCTTCTTCAATAATTTTTAATTTATTATGAGTTCTTTCATTCGAGCGGATCAATCCTTCTGAATTTACAAACTCTGTGTAAACAACATCGGCACCAAGCTCCCTGCATACTAAACGGAAAGATACATCTGTAACATCTTCCATCGGCGCAAGCAAAATGGCTTTATCTATATTAACTTTTCCTACTTTGAACATTTTATTTTAATAATCTTTTAGTCAATCTTAATTTTTTTTGGTAGATAAAATAGAATTATCATAAAAATAATAAATGTAAATCCGGCGCCGGTTAAAAATGGGAAAGGATAACCAAAATATTTAAATGCAAATCCACCCCAAAGTGGACCAAGAACTCTTGCAAAAGAAGCAAGGGATTGATTCAATCCTAAGGTAATACCCTGCTCGGCATCAGATACAACTTCTGAAATAAGACTTAAAATAGTTGGTTGAAAAGTACCGGTTCCATAAGAAAGAATTATAGAAACTATTGATAATCCTAAAAATGTTTGTGCATAGGGAATAAACGCTAACATTATCATTATCAAAAACGAAGCTATAATTAAGATATTTTTTTTAGACATAACTTTATTAATTCTTCCAATCAGTCCACCTTGTACAATTGCGGATGACAGCCCGATAATTCCAAACATATACCCATTTTGCATATCAGTGAATCCATAAACTTTAATTCCAAGCAATGCAAAAGTTCCATAAATATTTGCAAAAGAAAATGTCAGAACAAAGAATAAGAATATCAAAATAGCAAGTCCTGGATTTTTCAGAACGTTTTTCATAGCTCCAAAATCAATTAATTTTCTTCTTACATATTGTTTAGGGCTATTATTCAATTCGGCTAATTTTAATGATTCAGGCAAATAGAATATCGTAAGCATAAAAGCGCCAAGCGAAAAACTTGCTGCAGCCAAACCCGTAATCATATAACCAAAGTTTGACAATAATCCACCGATTAGCGGCCCAAAAACAAAACCTAATCCGAATGCTGCTCCAATTAGTCCCATTCCTTTAGAGCGTTCTTCTCGCGTTGTTACATCAGCAATATAAGCTTGTGCAACACCTATGCTGCTTCCACCAACACCAGCAATTGCCCTTGAAATTAAAAGCATTAAATAGGAATGCGTAAATGCAAAAACAATATATCCCAAAGAATTTAGGAATAAACACGCGATAATAACTGGCCTGCGGCCATGTTTGTCTGATATTTTACCAAGAATGGGATTAAATAAAAATTGTACAAGGGAGTATATTGCAATGGCAATTCCAATAGCGGATTCATCAACACCAAGTTCTTTGATTGAGAATGACGGCAATATTGGGATTAAAATCCCAAAGCCAAGCAAATCTATGAATACGGTTAAAAAGATAAGTGTTAATGCAGATCGATTTTTCAATTATTACTCAAATAATTTTTTGAAATTTTATGATTAAATATAACGATAGTTGGATTGAATAATTGTGATAATTTCTTATCACTGGATGTTGATTATTCTAAAACTTCTTTCAGCCGCCAATTTATAGAATACTTTGTAACAATATCACGTGTGTCTGAGAATGCCTGCTTCATTTTTAAGTAATCATTTGTTGATAATAATGTATCTGAAGCTGATGAATTAATGGCAGGTAAAATTAAATAGCCCTTTCGGTTTGAAATGTTTCCATGATAAACCCAGGTTGGGATAAAATCTACTTCTTCAAGTTGAATTTTATTTGTATTAAAATTTTTATTGATTTTAATAGTAAGAATCATCCCTGCGTCTGTATATCTTTTACTTTGATTAGAAAAAAAATTACCCATTGAATAAGCAACAAATCCCGTATCTAAAATTGTATCCTGAGTTTTAAAAAACTTAACTGGTTGGATTACATGAGGATGCCCTCCAATAATTATATCCGCACCAAGCTCAATAGTTTTATCCACTACATCTGTTTGAAATTTAACTGGTAATCGTTTGTATTCTTCGCCAAAATGATAATTAACCAAAACCAATTCGGCACCATCTTTTCGTGCAGTTTTAATATCGTGCGCAATCAAATCATAATTTATAAGATTTATTAGAAAAGATTTTCCCTTGGGGATTGGATTTCCGTTCGTACCGTATGAATAAGCCAGAAAAGCTATTTTAATACCTTTGATGCTAAAGATACGAATTGAGTCTCTGTCTTTTTCAGATAAAAATGTTCCGATGTAATTAAGATTATTTTGCTTTATCGATTCAATTGTTTTTGTTATTCCTTTTTCGCCCCGATCGAGGGCATGATTGTTTGCAGTTATTAATAAATCAAATCCGATATTCTTTAAAGTTGTTATGTAAGAGGCAGGACTATTAAAAAAAGGATATCCGGTATAGCCACCATTTTCTTTACCGGCTGTTACAGTTTCAAAATTACCAAAAGTAAAATCTGAAGCAGATAAAATATATTTAACTTCTTTAAATGGCGGATCAAAATCAAAACTGTCCTTATCAACTTTTGCATATTCAAACTGTGGTGAATGACACATCAAATCACCAACTACAGATATTGAGATTGTAACCGTGCTATCAATTGCTGTATTAACAACAGAACGAGTACTATCCCATAATTTATAAGATGAGGAATAATTAAATACAAAAAGAAATAGAATTGATACTGATAGAATTAGGTTTTTCATATTATATAAAATAAGGCTGAGTTATTACTAACCCAGCCCTATTAAAGTTTGATTCAAGAATCAGCTTATTGCTTTTGACCTTTTCTAGCAGCTTTAACTTCCTGAACATCGTTTCTGATTTCCTGACATAATTTTCTGAGATCGCTTAAACCTTTGCGGACTCTTGTTCCGGCAGCGGCTTGTTCTTTCACATAAAATTTTTGGAAATCAGGTTCCAAACTTTGAACGAATTGAACGAGTTGATTATATTTTTCCATACGAACCTCCTGAGATTAGTGAATAAGTTAATTAATGTTTTCCAGAATTATTTCAGCAATATCTTTTACAAATACTTCTTCGTTTTTATCAAAATGCTTTACACCATCTGTAATCATCGTCATACAAAACGGGCAAGCTGATGCAATTGTATCGGCATTAGTTTCTAAAGCTTCGCGAGTTCGTTCCTCATTTATTCTGCCGCCCTCCTCATCTTCTAAAAACATTCTGCCTCCACCAGCACCGCAACAGAATCCCCGGCTTTTATTTCTATCCATCTCAACAAAATCAAAACCACTGATTCGATTTAACGATTTTCTCGGCGCATCATAAACTTCATTATATCTACCCAAATAACAAGAATCGTGATAAGTTACTTTATGATTTTCTGCACTATTCTTAATTGTAAGTTTTCCTGATGATATTAATTCATCAATAAATTGAGTGTGATGTTTAACTTCAAAGTTACCACCAAATTGTGGATACTCATTTTTTAATGAGTGAAAACAGTGTGGACAGGCAGTAACAATTTTTTTAACACCATAATTATTTAACACTTCAATATTTTCTTTCATTAAAGTTTGTGCAAGATACTCATTGCCAAGTCGTCTTGCCGTATCACCATTACATTTTTCTTCAGTGCCTAAAATCCTAAAATTAACTCCTGCTTTTTGCATAATTGTTGCGAATGCTTTTGTAACTTTTTTGTAACGATCATCAAATGAACCTGCACATCCGACCCAAAAAAGTATTTCTCCATTCGGGTCTTCAGCCATAGTTTTGATATTCATTCCTTCAGCCCATTCAGCCCGATCAGCAGAATTGAAAGACCAGGGGGTAAAATTTGTTTCCAAGCTTTTAAATACATTATTAAGGTTTGAAGGGAATTGAGATTCGGTTAAAACAAGATCGCGGCGCATATCTACAATCGAATCAAGATGTTCAATCATAACAGGACACTCCTGTACACAAGCCATGCAAGTTGTACATTCCCAAAGCGCTATATCGGGGATATAATCATGAACTAAAGTCTTCTCAAATACTTCTCCTTCGGATTTCCCTTCTACTAATAATGGTGCTTTATCTTTTGTTCTTTTTCTTATTTCTACAATTATTTCCCTCGGAGAAAGTGATTTACCGACAGTGTTCGCAGGGCAAACGGAGGTACAACGACCGCATTCAGTGCAAGTATATCCATCTAATAATTGCTTCCAGGATAATTGCTCTATATCAGCAGCACCAAAAGATTCTGCATTTTCATCTTCAAGATTTATTGGTTTAAGTGTATTTCTAACTGGGTCTAAATTTGCAAAGAAAACATTTGGGATAGAACTTAAAACGTGCAAATGTTTTGAGTACGGCAGATAATTCAAAAAACTAAAAACAACTATTATATGTGTCCACCAAAAGAATTCATAAAACAACATTGTAGTTTCTGATGGCCCAGCAAAAAATATTTTGCTTAGAAATGCTGATATAGGACGATATTCATTTTCGTGAATTGTAAAATTATTTTGTGCAATTAGCGATGCATTAAGCCCCAGCATTGATATGCACACAACCATAATTAAAATCAGAATGAAAGCAGCATCATATTTTCCGTGTTTATCTACATTTAATCTTGGTACTTTAATTACAAATCTTCTATATAACGAAAGTAATACAACAATAATTACCAAAACATCAAAAATTTCCTGAATAAAAGTGAATACAGAATAAACAGGACCTATAAATGCAAATGTAAACGGAGTATAAAATCCCTGGATTATTGATTCAAGTACTGCGAGAAGAAAAATCATAAAACCCCAGAAAATCATAAAATGCAATCCACCGGCAACGGGATCTCTTAAAAGTTTTGATTGTCCAAATGCTATCTTTAAAACACGACCAATTCTTGTTGGTATATTGTCGAATCTATCATCCTTTTTCTTTGCAACTTTTAAATCAAGGATTAGATTTTTTACACTATAAGTAAAAAATCCAAAGGTGGCAATAAAAACAAGAATAAAGATTATATTTTTAAGTTCCATATTTTACACCTGAAAACATTTTTTTAAGAAGCCATTTGTTTTATCTAAAATGCTGTCAAATTTTTTATTTGTTCCTTCAAAAGGATGAACAATATCAAAAGTATGTCCCGTATTTGGCACTCTAAAGATTTCTGTAATTTTTTGATCACTCCAGCTAAAAATTTGTTCTGCTTCAGAAATTGGAACAGTTAAGTCTTCTTCGCCATGAATAATCAAAAGTGGTTTATTCAAACTTTTTACAGAATTTTCAAGGTTAAGAGATCCATTTATATTGTTTTCAATATCCTCCAATAAATCTATATTCATTCTCATCATTTGCTTGGTTCTTGAATTGAATACCTCTATAAATCCTTTTTTTCTCCATTCATTTTTTTGGCGTTCAGTATATCTATCCAGTTTTGCAACTGAAGACCAAACTACATAAGCAACCGGGATCCGATTTACTAAAGAAGATAATAAACTAACCGCTCCCCCTCTACTATGACCAATCAATGCAACTTTATTAGATTTTTTTTCACCAAAATACCCCTCGTTATAAGCAATTATCAATTCATTCAATTCTGATATTTCAAGAGATATAGTATTTTTGGCAAATTTATCCATCTCAGAAAATAGTGAGGTTGATGAATTTACCCCATTATGTGAAAAATTAAATGTAAGAACGAAAAATCCTTTGTCAGAAAAATAATTTCCTAAAAAAGGAAAAAATCCCCAATCTTTAAAACCCTTAAATCCGTGCACAAAAATCAAACAAGGTGCAGATGCAATGTTTTCTAAACCATAAGAGCTAATGTCCAGAATGTTGCTTCGGCTTGTTTTTAACCTAAAATCTTTGTTCATTGGATTGAAATATGAGCAATAATGAATGAAAAGTCAATATTTTTTAAGTTTTACCAATAATTTAATATTGTAAATAAAAATATTTTGAGCTTAAACCCGAAAAAGTGACCTAAAATGGCATATTACTGTGTTTTTAATCAATCTTGTTATCATCATTTATAATCAAATTGAAATCCTAAAGATTCCATTACTGTTGTAATTCAATCATCTAACTGTGGATTATTTTAAATCTTTAGAATGATTTAGAAATGAAAATGGCTGAGAGTGAAAGAATTGAAAAGACCATGAAGTACAGTTTTCATTTTTCAGAGAACTCGAAATTTTATTATTTTCTTTTTTAATTTTATTCATCAATTAGTTATCTTTTACAGGTAGCTTAAATGAAAATCATAAAATTATGAGCGCAATAAAAAAACATCTCCTTGTAATACCATCCATTGATATTAAAAATGGCAAAACTGTAAGAGTTGTTCAAGGAATTCCTGAACTAGACTGTAAAGAGTATGGCGATGATCCTGTTGAGATGGCGATGATATGGCGCGCCGAAAATGCAAAAATGCTTCACGTGGTTGATTTTGATGGCGCTATTGATTTATCAAGAAAAAATCATAACATAGTTAAAAATATTTGCAGCTCAGTTATTATTCCAGTTGAATTTGCCGGTGGTATCCGCAGTTTAGAAGATGCTGAAGCAGCTTTTGATCTTGGTGTTGCAAGGATTTCAATCAACACTATGGCTTTAGAGCATAAAGATATGTTTATTAAACTATTTGAGAAATTTGGACCTTCTAAAGTTGTTCTTTCTTTAGATATAGTTGATGGCGAATTAATTACACGCGGAAGGCAAAGAAAAACGGGATTGAACTATATAGAATTTGCCAAAGAAATGTCTAATCTTGGAGTTGAAAGATGCATTGTTACTGATGTTAAAAAAAATGGATTAGTCCAGGGACCCAACGTAACTTATTCCAAAGAGATTGCTCTAAATACAAATATGAAAGTAACACACTCAGGCGGTGTGCGTAATAAAGACGAACTAATTGATATTCAGGAATTAATTTCATTAGGTGTTGATTCTGTTATTATTGGGAGAGCGTTTTATGAAAATAGATTTCCTTGTCAAAAACTTTGGCGCGTTGCCGAATCAGGATTATTTAATTAGAGGATTTTATGTCTGAAACAAAAGGTGTGCACAGTAGTTTTTGGGTAAACTTTTTCAATATTCCTTCTGAAGAAGCGGACTTAAAAAAATCATTGCACTCAATTCCAGTCTTTAAAGAATTAACTAAAAGAGATTTAACAGCGTTAATTAATATAATTCATAATAGAACCTTTGTTGCAGGTGAATATATTTTTTACAGAGGTGATCCGGGCATAGGATTATATATTATTCGCGAAGGAGAAGTTGAGATTCAAAGAGAAAATGAAGCCGGTGAAAAAAAAGTATTGGCTGCTTTAAGTAAGGGAGATTTTTTTGGTGAACTTGCTTTGGTTGATGGCGAAAAAAGATCAGCTTCTGCAATTGCCAAAACTGATTGCAAAGTTTCTGTAATATTTAAACCCGATCTTGATGAATTTATAGAGAAATATCCAAGAAAAGGGATAAAAATTTTAACGGGAATTTCCAGCATGATAGCTCTGCGGCTTAGAGCAATTAATGAAGATTATTTTAACCTTCAATATAATTTACAAGATAAGAAAGGGATCTAAAATGGAACTTTCAATAAAAAATATTTTGGTGCCAATAGATTTTTCAGATTATTCAAAAAGCGCATTGAAGTACGCAGTTAATTTTGCAAAATCCTTTAATGCTGATATGACTTTGATATATGTTGTTGAACCTATTGTTTACCCACCAGATTTTAGTATGGGGCAGATTGCTATCCCAACAGTTAGTACTGAATGGGATGAAAGGGCACGAGAAGAATTAGATAAGCTTGCCAAAACGCAAATTCCTGCAGATGTTAAAGTAAAAACTATAATTAAAACCGGTAAGCCATTCGTTGAAATTATCGAAACGGCAACTGAAGAAAATATTGATTTAATAATTATTGCTACACACGGACATAGTGGAGTTGAGCATATACTTTTTGGAAGTACTGCTGAAAAAGTAGTAAGAAAAGCTCCCTGCCCTGTTTTAACATTACGCGAACCGATTAAGGGATTTAACTTTAGAGAGGAAATTAGGAGAGAGAAAAATTAATTTTTTCGTTCAGCTACAAAATCAACTAATGAGTTTAACGCTGATTTTGTTTGTGAGTCTGGAAAAATATCTAAATAATTTTTAGCTTTAATTGAATAATCCTTTGAAACTGATAATGCATAATCAATTCCGTTATGCTCTTTAACAAAATGCATTATTTCTTTTACTTTAGTTTTATCATTACCATTTTTAAGGATTTTTTTTATTCTGTTCGCTTCCGTTTTAGATACTTTATTTAACGAATAAATTAACGGAAGCGTAATCTTTTTCTCGATTATATCTCCACCCACAGGTTTACCGGTAACACTTGATGAACCTTCGTAATCAAGAATGTCATCACGTATTTGAAATGACATACCGAGTGAATGACCAAAATTTCTCATCGCTTCAATATATTCTTTGTTTTCTGTAGCGCTCATTGCACCTATTGAACAACAGGTTTCCAGTAGTGAAGCAGTTTTGTCAGAAATTACTTTATAATAAGTTTCTTCATCGATATCGAGTTTGCGCGTTTTGCGAATTTGTAATAATTCACCTTCGGACATACGTTTTACGGCATTAGTAATCACGCCTAAAAAATCAAAATCTTTACCATCAACTGCAATCATCAATCCTCTTGATAATAAATAATCACCCATTAGCACAGCAACTTTATTTTTAAATAATGCATTGATGGACCACATATTCCTTCTTTTATCCGCATTATCAACAACGTCATCGTGAATCAATGTAGCTGTATGTAAAAGTTCTACTAAAACTGCTCCACGATAAGCACGATCAGAAATACCACCGGTTAACTGTGCCGCAAGTAGAACTAGCAGTGGTCTAATTTTTTTACTTTTCTGTCTGATTATATAGCGAGCAATAAGATCAACGATACCAACATTTGAGCGCATGGAATCTTTAAATATATCATTGAATTGATCAAGCTCTGATTGTATTGGACTACTTATATTCTTTAAAGAATTCTTATTCACGATTTCTTTTGTGATAGTTTAGAAATTAAAATACTTATTTCATACAATATTACCAATGGAACTGCTAATATGATTTGCGAAACTGGATCTGTGCCGGGTGTTAAAATTGCTGCAGCAATCATAATAATTACAATTGCATGCTTCCTAAATTTTCTCATAAAAGATGGTTTTAAGATTCCCAGTTTTGAAAGAAAAAATGAAATCATTGGAAGTTCAAAAACCAGGCCCGCTGCAAGCATAACACTGATTATTATGGACATATATTCATCGATGGCAAACTGATTTTTAATTGCAGTAGATCCGAATTGTGCAGCAAACTTTAATGCTAAAGGAAGCATTACAAAATATGCGAATGCAATTCCGATTAAAAAGCATAATGATGAAAATATTACTATCCATAAAATATATTTGCGTTCGCGTTTATGAAGTGCAGGGGAAATAAATTTCCAGAATTGATAAAATATGTTTGGAATGCTTATTACAAGTCCGACCATAATTGCAACTTGCATGTACAAAAATAATTGTCCGAAAGGTTTAAGATTTTGTAAGTCTGCCCCGGAATCTTTAGCAGGTTTTAGTAATACATAATCAACAAGAAAGTCTATAAATATCCAGGCAATTATCGTCCCCACAACAATTCCGATTAAAGAGTAGATGATTCTCCATCTTAATTCCTCAAGATGCTCAAGAAAAGTCATCTCCTTTTCGTTAACAACTTCTTCCTCATCGGTGCTTTCTTTTAATAATAACTCTGACATGATAATCTAATCTTAATTGGTTTCTTTAAATAAAGGATAATTTGAAGTGAACTTAACAACATCGTTTTTCAAATCATTTAAAACTTTTTCATTATCAAAATTTGAGATTGCTTTGTTAATGATATCGGCAATCACTTCCATCTCTTTTTCCTTCATCCCTCTTGTTGTTAAAGCAGGTGTTCCAACCCTGATTCCACTTGTTACAAAAGGACTTCTTTTATCAAATGGTACCATATTTTTATTAACAGTTATCCCGGCTTGTTCCAAAGAAATTTCAGCTTGTTTACCAGTTACATTTTTATTGGATAAATCAATAAGCATTAAATGATTATCTGTACCACCGGAGACAATTTCAAATCCATACTCTGATAATTTACCGGAAAGGGCTTTAGCATTTTTAATAATCTGCTTGGCGTATTCGGTAAAAGAATTAGATAGTGCTTCACCAAATGCAACCGCCTTCGCCATAATTACGTGCATCAAAGGTCCGCCTTGAATGCCCGGCATAACCATGCTATCAATTAGTTCCGACATCATTTTAACTCTATCACCTTTTGGTGTAGTTAATCCCCAGGGATTTTCTTTATCTTTCCCGATAAGAATTATCCCGCCCCTTGGTCCTCTGAGTGTTTTATGTGTTGTAGATGTTACAACATCACAATATTTAAGAGGATTATTAAGTAAACCTTTCGCAATAAGTCCTGCCGGATGCGCCATATCGCACATAAGAAAAGCACCTATTGAATCAGCTATTTCTCTAAACTTTGCATAATCCCAATCGCGGGAATAAGCACTAGCACCAGTGATGATTAGTTTTGGTTTTTCTTTTTTTGCTAGATCGGCAATTTTATCATAATCTAAAAGACCAGTGCCTTCATTCAATTCATATCCAATTGCTTGATATAATTTTCCAGAAAAATTAACTGGTGAGCCGTGTGTTAAATGCCCGCCATGTGCTAAACTTAAACCTAAGAATTTATCACCTGGTTTTAGGTAAGTCATTAGAACAGCCATATTAGCTTGAGAACCACTGTGCGGCTGAACATTAACATATTCGGCACCAAATAATTTTTTTAATCTTTCTCTTGCGATGTTTTCAGCCATATCAACAAACTCGCAACCGCCATAATATCGTTTACCCGGATAACCCTCCGCATACTTATTTGTTAGAACTGATCCAGTTGCTTCAAGCACAGCAGGACTGACAAAATTTTCAGAGGCAATAAGTTCTAATTTATTAGTTTGGCGTGCTATTTCTGATTGAAGTACGTTAAATATTTCGGAATCGTTTTTTAGATTTGATTGCATAATTTTCGCTTAAATTGATGAATGAATAGGTCAAAATTAGAAAAGGTTTCCTGAAATCTCAAGAAACCTTTTCAACAAGTTGATACCGCGTACACTAAGGAACAGTTACGCTTTTACCAATCCAGCCGACACAAGTAATTGGTAAAACCTGACCGGATTTTATTCCGCGGAAGAAATAATCCTCTTTTGTAGGTATAACACCAGCAAGTGCACTAATTCTTTCACGTGCCTGATCAAGAGAACCATCCATTGCAAGTGCTTTTTTATAGGTTTGATAAGCGAGCAAGTAAACTACCTTTCTATCAAAATCAGCACAGCCCGATGCTGATTGTTCATAGAGATAAGCTTCATAATAAATTGGTAATGCCCAGTTTCCACCTTTTTCACTTGCCTTAATAAATTCAGTTCTTGCCTGAGCTAATTTGCCCATGTCTTTATAGATGATACCGAGATTAAAGTAATTATCTTTATTCTCTGGTTGAAGACTGATTATTTTTCTATAGGTTTTTTCAGCTTCAGCTAATTTATCTGTCTTTTGATAACTTGAAGCGAGCTGTGAAAGCAAACCTACATTATCAGGTTCCAAACTAACTAATAATTCTAAAGGAGCAATTGCTTCCTGAAAAACAGAGGCTTGTATTGCTACTGAAGCATACTCTTTAGCTTTTTTAGGATTAGTCTTATCTTTTTCCCATGCAGCTTTTACAATTTTTAATAGTTCATCAATATTTTCAACCAAATCTTTTTTACGATTGCTCCAAGTTTCATTATCCGGCTCACGATCGCTTAAAATATTATATAGCTCAAGTGCTTTTAATTTATATCCATTTTCCCCATTATCATTATTTTTATAAAGTTGTCCTAACCTATCATAGTAAAATGAAGATAACTCCGGCTGCCATGCAATTGCTTGTTCATATTCAGGAATTACAGTTGAGGCAGGTAAAGAAAGCCAAATCTCTGAAACATAAGCTTTCCTTGCTTCAAAGTAACCTTTGTCTTGGTCTCTGTATTTGATTGCGAGATCATAAAAATAAATAATTGTATCCTGAATAGATTTTTTTAATTCAGCTGAAGTATTTGAAGAATCATGAAGTGCCCATAAGCATTCTTCCATCTTGTAGTATATCCATTTACTAAATTTAGAAGGATTTGCCTCAATTACTTTCCATCCATAAGGTAATGCGCTTTCACAATCCTTATTCTTATGATATTCAGAAAACAAGCTGTAGTTTTCTAAAATTTTCATAGAGTCAGGAGTTTGTGCAAAACTCAATGAATAAAAAATTGAGATTGATATAACGAAAGTTTTAAATAATGTTTTCAATTTATTACCCTATCTGTTAAACTAAATTACTTTTCATATCTTAAGAACCAAAGTTCTCCAAAACTAACGCCGATATATAATTTTACAAAATTTTCTTGTAACAAATTATTATCTTTTGTGCCTCTTAGAGCATATTGTAAACCTAAATCAATGCTGTTATCAGCCCCCATTGGAAAAGATAAACCTCCAAACACAGAAAATTGGTTAATACCGCTTCCATTAAATTTGTATTGAGTTTCTTCGTAACTTAAACCGCCCCTCCAAACTATTTGTTCCCAAGTAGACATACCGATATTTCTCTTTGGTATATATTCAAATGCAGCACTGAATTTTTGTGCATTTCTTAAATTATCACTTTTCACATCACCTAATTTAAACTCACCCCATGGTTGATAAGCATAATCAAAATTAAAATGATACATCTCGCTAAGTACAAAACTAATGCCGCTATTAATTCTAATAGGGATGCTCATTTTTGTACTTGTTCTTGCAATAGTGTCTACAAGACTAAACGATGTTGAAGTTAAAATTGTATCTGTATTTAATTTGGAGATATAATTAATTGATATTCCTAAACGTAAATCAGATATAGGTTGAACATTAATTGCTTTTGTTAAATCTGGTGAAATAATTCCGACAGACGAACCAAAACCAGTTGATCGGCGGTTATTATTTTATTATGTATTAATATTTGAAGAGTTCGCATCAAATTCGATATCAGAAAAATATTCCAGATTACCAAAATAGTAATCAAGCGAAACGCCACCAATAAATCCTAAAGGTAAATTTACTGAGGAGCCAACAAATAATTTTGAAATTCCACCTTTGCCTTCATAATTAACTTTATAAGATGGAACACTATTATCTAAAGATGTGAAATTTTTAACAGCTTTATAACTAACTCTGGAATATGGAACTAAACCAAAGGCAACTCCTATCCCGTATTCAGTGCTTACAGGAAAACCAAATGTAAATCCTTTAAAATCAGTTTCGCTTGTAAAAAATTTATCGGAATTATTTGAAATACTAATCCCTTTATAACCCAAGCCAAATTCTATCCTTGTCTTGTTAAATGATGCCCAGCTTGCAGGATTAGTAATTATTATATGATCGGGATCTAGTTGTGTCACTCCAAGATCACCAATTGACATCATCTTAGCAGAATATCCATAATCGAGATCGCCAACTCCATATCTTGTATAGGGAGAACTGTTTTGCGCATTTACAATTGTAATCAAACTAAGAAACGTGAATACGGTTAAAAGAAAAATTCTCATTAAATATTTACTTCTTTCTAGAATAAACAATTTCCAATTTCGGTCTTTTAGTTTTATCTGCTGCGTTGCTGCCTTTCAGGGCAAATATTTCTAAACCTCTTAACTCGTTTACTGGCTTTATAAGCAGCCCTTGATTACTAACATTATTATTTATTGCTCTTACAATATTAGTAATTAAGCCCGTATAAGTATTTCCACTTCTACTTAATTTATAAACATAATTTGTGTTTATTTCTTTTGTCGTAGAATCTTTAAGTAAGTATACTAACAGAGCATCTTCATAATCAGAGCCAGTTTTTGTTTCTAACGAATCCAATGTAAGTGTTAAAGTAGCAGAGTTAATTGTTGAATTTGCGGGTATCGCTGAAAGTGAAAAAAATAATTTTGCCTCTGCTGCCAAACTTGATTGAACTGCAAAATTCTCACTGCTTACAGAAGGTTTATCACCAATAACAACGCTTAAGTCTGAAGAAATAAATCCTGTTAAAGTATCTGTATAAACACCTGGCTTTTGTATAACCACTTTTAATCGGGCATCATTGATTGCATTTACTTTATAACCTGTAAACCCAAGAACTTTTTGTGTATTGGATGTTGGGCTGACCAATATGCCATTATTTGTCCCTAACAAAGTATCAACATTATTTTTTAACCAATCAGTAACGATAGATGGAGCTAAATGAAAAGAATAAACTGAGTCATTTGGACTGATGCTGTGTGAACTGCTTAAATCAGTGTTATTATAAGATAATGTTGCAAAGCTATCGGCAGTAAATGTAAACGATGACCATTTATTATTTATCTTAAATGCTTTATAATCAAACGTACCATTTGAACTACCGAAAGAATATTCTTTAACTAATTCAACATAGGAATCGAGAACATTTATTTTATTTTCTTTGATATCCTGCCGCAATGTATCAGTTGTGGCAAATACGAATTGCAACATAAGATGCGAAGTTACGTTTTGTGCTTTACCCAATAAAATAAGATCAGCACTTGTTAGTGAAATTATTTTCTTAAAGTAAGTTGAACTTTGATAAACCGAATCAACAGATGAATCAAATTTAAGAACCTCAACATTATCCTGATTTAATAACTCATTACCAATATCTGTAGGTGAATCGTTACAACTTGTAAATATTAAAGTACTAAGTATTAAAGAGAAAAAAACAACTATTTTATTTTGCACCAGCTATTTCTCCAGAGAAATCGTTAATTATAAAATTACATGCATCCATTAAATTTTCGGCTACAAAGCTTGGAAAATAATTTCCATTTTGCAACATAGAAATACTATCCAAACCTTTACCTGTTTTTACTAAAATCGTTTTTACTTTTGCATTTATACCAGCTTCAACATCAACAACTGTATCCCCAATTAAATATGATAAAGACAAATCAATATTATAATCTTTAGCAGCATCAAAAATCATTTTGGGAGAAGGTTTTCTGCAAACACATTCTTCTTCATTATTAAATTCCGGATGGAAAGGACAGTAATAAAATGCATCAATTTGTACTTTAAAAGCAGATAATTTTTTATTTAATTCTTTATTGATGGCTATTACATTTTCCTCACTAATCAAACCTCTTGCTATACCAGATTGATTTGAGACGACAATAAGTTTAAAATGATAATCGTTTTTTAGCACTGATAAAGATTCACCTACACCGGGAAGTAAAACCAATTTTGTGGGATCATTTAAGTAGCCGGGGTCTTCATTCAATGTCCCGTCACGATCCAGAAAAATTGCCTTATTTTTCATCAAACTATTCTGTGGAAAGGATAGTTTTATAAAGTTCAATGTATCGTTTGGCTGAAAGCTCCCAGCTAAAATCGCATTTCATTCCGGCTTTCATAATTTTTTGCCAAACTTTTTTGTCTTCAAAAGTTTTTATTGCACGTTTAACTTCTTTAATCATTTCATCAACATCATATTTTTTAAACACAAATCCATTCCCCTCTTCAGTTTTTTCATTAAACTTAATTACAGTGTCAGCTAATCCTCCAATTTCACGAACAATCGGGACAGTGCCATAAACTAAACTATACATTTGATTTAATCCACAAGGTTCGTTCTTAGAAGGCATTAAGAAAATATCAGCACCTGCTTCAATCAAATGAGCAAGCTCATCGTTAAATCCTAAGTAACAAGCGAATTTCTTTGGATATTTTGAAGCCATTTTTTCGAAAAATGTATGATATTTTTTATCACCGGTACCAAGCAGAATTATCTTACAATTTAATTTAATCAACTCATTGAATCCATCCTGAATAAGATCAAATCCTTTGGAGTCGTATAGTCTTGATATTAATCCAATAATCGGAACATTTTCTTCAAACTCAAATCCAAATCTTTCTGAAAGTTCCTTTTTATTTTCAATTTTCTTTTCAATGTTTTTTACAGAGTAATTGACAGGAATTTGTTTGTCTTTTTCAGGATTCCATATCTTGGTATCAATCCCATTTACAATCCCAAACACTGAGCCCTTTCGTTTTGAAAGCACATCTTTTAATCCTTCACTATATTCGGATTTAGTAGTAATTTCTTCAGCATAAGTTTTACTAACAGTATTGATAACATCGGAAAACATCAAACCACTCTTTAAGAAATTAACCTTGCCATCTTGTAAAATTCCTTTTGATGCAGATTCCAATTCTTTAGGTAATCCAGTTTTACTAAATGTAGTTTGATTAAATGTACCTTGATATGCAATATTATGAATCGTAAAAAGTGTTTTAAACTGATCAAATCCTTCCTGATCTTTATAAATAGTTTTAAGATATGCAGGTACAAGCCCGCATTGCCAATCATTTAAGTGAATGATATCTGGAATCCAGCCGAGCTTAATTATTAATTCCATTACTGCGCGATTTAACAGTATAAATCTTTCATCATTATCGGGATAATCTTTACCGGTTTTGGGATCCAGATACAGTCCGTTTCGGCTTCCAAAATACTCCTGATTATCCAAAAAGTATATTTGAACCCTTACGCGTGGACCAGGTAAGAAGCAAGATTTGAGTGAAAAGATAACGTCTTTCTCACCTATTTTTACAGTAAGATCTTTAAGTCTTACAATCTCGTGAATCTTAAATTTTCTATCATCTACGGCGCCATATTTAGGGATAACAATTCTTACTTCATGCCCTAATTCAGATAACATTTGTGGTAATGCGGAAGAAACATCTGCAAGTCCGCCAGTTTTTACAAAAGGAAAAACTTCAGATGAAACAAACAATACTTTTAATTTTTTTGCAGCCATGGTAGCGATTCTTTTTTAAATTGAATGTGCAAAAATACTAATAATTGTATTCTTTCTCAAAAAATGAAGGAAATTAAAAAAGTTGGCATCAGCGTTACTGACAATTTATCCCATTATCTCAAGAAAGGTTAATAATCAAATATTTTAACTGCTATCGAAAAATCTATATATTTGAAATAATCAATAAAGAAGAATTGTTATGAAAAGAAATCTGATTATTTACTTTTTAATGTTATTATTTTTTTCCGTCATAATTATTTCTTGTGCAACTTCCACAGGCAGCAGATATTCTAAAATTGACACTGTAAAAATTGACTCTTTAGATGTTAAAATAAATGAAAAGAAAGATGGAAATATTGTGGAAGATTTTGATATCACTCCTTACAAATCTAAGATTGAAGTTCCAGGAAAGGAGAAAACAAATATTGTTGAAGAAAATAATATATGGTATGATTACGGATCGCAAAAGTCAAATGTTCAACAAAAGGTTTTAGTAGGCACAGAAGAAGGA
Source organism: Ignavibacteriaceae bacterium (assembly GCA_036796535.1). Lineage (GTDB taxonomy): Bacteria > Bacteroidota > Ignavibacteria > Ignavibacteriales > Ignavibacteriaceae > IGN3. The sequence continues at coordinate 17,562 of DAIRCT010000004.1, read as the reverse complement.
TTTAGAGTTTTAGTTACCACAACAGATAATTTAGAAGATGCAAATCAAATCAAATCTGATCTTTACACCAGCGTTGACAATAACGAGATTTATATTGATTTCATTCCTCCATTCTACAAAGTAAAAGTCGGCGATTTTAACAATCAAAAGTTAGCGGATAATTTAAGATTTAAATTAAATCAGCTTGGATATAAAGACGCCAAAGTCATCAAAGAAAATATTAACATCTTTAAATAATGATAAAACTTTTTACAAACGCATCGCAAATAGTAACCTGCAGCACGAATGGAAAAAATCTGAAGCGTGGAAGTGATTTAGAAGAATTGGAAATTCTCACCGATCATTTTATTCTTTCCGAAAATGGAATTATAAAAGATATCCTGCCAAATAATAACTTAAATAAATTTGTAAGTGCAGAAAAAATAAATTTTAGTGATAAAATAATTTTACCCGGCTTAATTGATTGCCATACTCATACAGCTTTTGCAGGATCTCGGGCAAATGAGTTTAAAGATAGAATAGCCGGTAAAAGTTATGAAGAAATTGCAAAAAATGGCGGTGGTATTATTGCAACAGTTAAAGCTGTTCGGGAAAGTTCGCTTGTGGAATTAGTGGAATTGATGAAGCCCAGAATACAGGAATTTATTGCTCAGGGTGTAACAACGCTTGAAATAAAAAGCGGATACGGATTAGATTATGAAAATGAGATTAAACTTTTGCATGCAATAAAAATTATAAACGAAATATTTCCCATTGATATTGTTTCAACTTTTTTAGGTGCTCATACCTATCCTTCAGAGTATAAAGATGATCATAAATCTTATATAAAACTTATTGGCGATAAAATGATTCCGCATATCGCAAAAAATAATCTTGCAGAGTTTTGTGATGGATTTTGTGAATCAACTGCTTTTACTGCAAATGAAATTGATGAAATATTTTTTGCCGCTTCCAGGGAAGGATTAAAACTTAAACTGCACACAGAACAATTTAATAATATTGGCGGACTTGATATTGCTCTTAAATATAATGCAACCAGTGTTGATCATCTGGAAGTTTTGCAGGAAAAAGATTACCTAAAATTTAATTCCGTTGATACAGTTGCAGTTTTATTGCCCGGTGTTTCTTTTTTTCTTGATTATCAATTTGCACCAGCAAGAAAATTAATTGAGAATAATGCTATCATTGCGTTAGCCACCGATTTTAATCCCGGCTCATCTCATATCTTAAATCTTCATTTAATTATGAGTCTTGCTGCAATAAAAATGAATATGAAGATTGAAGAAATAATTAATGCTGTAACAATCAATGCTGCGAAATCATTAAATAGACAATCTTCAATTGGAAGTATTGAAATTGGAAAGAAAGCTGACTTTGCAGTATTTAATACAAATCAATATTCGGATATAGTTTATAGTGTTGGCAGAAATCTTATTTCGCATACAATAAAGAATGGCGAAATAATTTATAAACGAGATTAAAAACTATTCTCACTTTGTGGAAATATTTAAATCCGTAATACTCCATCTTGGTTTTAATTTTATCGTATCTTGATAAAAATAAAATTCCTCAGAATATTTAAAAGGGTAAGGATATCCATAATCATAACTTCCAGTGCTATCCTTATCTGAATAGAACCACAGAGAATAATTACCCGGTTGTATCCGAGTAAAATTATAGGTGAAGGTTTTATCCGGCTTGGTTTTATAAATTAAATTTTGATCCTTTATACTTTGCAGAATTAGTACAACGTTAATTAAAGATGTATTTATTCTTCCCGAAAGTCCGGTAAATTCAATTCCTGAAATAGTTGAAAACTTTAACGTGTAAACTGAATCAATTTTATTACCTGCTGCATCCGTTATTTTAGCTAAATTTAATTTCACTTCAAATTTCTTATCCGCTCTTAAATCCGTAAGTGGTTTTATCATTATAGTAGCATCATCAGGAAAACTTATTTCAAATGGGATTTTATTTTTTAAAGTGTCTTCAAATTGTATGGCATTCTTAATTTGCTTATTTGCAATTGCATCATCAAAATAAAAAATTATTTTAGGATGGATAAAATCTATTGAAGCATTTTTTTCAGGAATTCTCTTAAAAAGTTTTGGAGCTGTTGTATCCGGTTTATCGCTTAAAATTAATTCCCGCCAATCATTTTCAAATACATTTCCGTTAACATCAACCAATTTTTTAGCAAACAAATAATATCGGTTTGCGGATTTTAATTCCTTAGTCTGAACCAAAATAAATTCATCTTTTTTTGTGTTTCCTTTGTAACAAAAATCCACCCCGGATTTTGAGTTTGAAGTTGAATCAATAATAAAATAATTATCAGCTTTATAAATTGAAGAATCACAATCTTCACTAACCGTAACTAAAATATGATTCCGGTCAGTCATAATAGCACTTATTAAACGTGGTTTTAAAGTATCAATCTTATTCAGGAAAAAATTTAAACCGGTAAAAGATGAGTCTGTACCGATTAATGAAATATCTTTAAATGGCATACCAATTAAATCCTGATCTGCCTGATATTTAAAATCTCTCAGTTGATCTTTAATGGCAAAAATCCTGTAAACAGATTCAGCTAAGCCATTAAGTTTATAACTTCCATCCTTCCCAATCTGTGAAATGTAATCAGGTTTTTTAGAGAGATAATTAACTGTGTCTTCTGAAAATTTATAAGCAAAGATTAATGCGCCTTCAATATCTTTACCATAAACTTTACCTTCAATATTTCGTTTATCAATCTTATCCCCAGTTGAGAAGGAAATTGAATAGGAATTTGCCATCCTATTTTTATTATTGATATCAACTACATCTGTCCCGATAGTTACCACATAAGTTGTGTTTTGTCTTAATCCATTTAAGAATTTAACCTCAACGGATTTTCCGCTCCACGAAATATCCAATTGTTCATCAATTGCCGGTGAAATAAAAAGCGCCTCTTTAAAAGAACGCTTATCAACAAATTCAGAAAATTCAAATTCTATATAATCTTCTTTATAATTTGTTGTACCATTTTCGGGAGAAGAGGAAATTATTTCAGGAGGAATCTTGTCAACTTCCCCACCACCGGGTGGCAATTGATTTGCGCAACTGATTAAAAATGAAATAAAAATAATAATGGAAAATATTTTTATTATTTGTTTTGTTCGTTTAGCCATTTTCTATACTGTGCTACATTCTTTAAATGATCGGAATAACTTTTAGAAAATTTATGTGAACTATTTTCATTGGCAACAAAATACAAATAATTATGCTTTTCCGGATAAAGTGCGGCTAAAATTGCATTGGCACCGGGATTATTAATTGGTCCCGGTGGTAAACCGGAATATTTATAAGTATTGTAGGGTGAATCAATTTTTAATTCCTGATATGTTAATCTGCGCCAGCCACCAGGCAATAAAAATTGAATTGTAGGATCTGCTTGAAGCCGCATGCCAATTTTTAATCTGTTATGATAAACACCTGAAATAGTCGGCATTTCTTCAACAAGATTTGTTTCACCTTTTATGATTGAAGCAAGTGTTAAAACCTGATGAACTGATAATCCAATTTCTTTTGCTCTTTGTTTTAAAGAATCATTAAAAAATTCTTTAAATGAATCATAAAATATTTTTAATACTTCTTCAGGTGAGGATCTTTCATAAATTTTATAAGTCTTGGGAAATAAATATCCTTCAAGTGTTGGCTGATTAAGCCCCAGGGATTTTATAAATTCTTTATCAGTGGCAAGATTTACAAATGCTGCTGAATCAATTTTCAAATCCCGTTTAACTTTTGCACCAAGCCATTTCAATGTCTGCCCATCGTTTATTCTAATCGCTCTTAAATAATCTGCCGGACCGTTAACAAATAAATCAAGCAAATCGAGATAACTCAAATTATTTGGGATAGAATATCGAGCAGCTTTGACATTTTTTTCCGCACCATATAAAAATGCAGCGACTTTAAAATTAAATTTACTTGGGATTACACCTTCCTCATAAAGTCTTTCAGTTACACTTGAAAAAGATTCGCCATCTTTAATTTCAAATCTTATCGGAGAATCTTGCTTATAATGATTTGCAGTAAAGAATGTAAAATATCCAATTGCAACTAAAGCAATAAAAAATGCTAAGATTATCAGAATCTCTTTTTTATTTAATAAACTTTTTATGTGGGATTCCATTTAGATAAAATAATTGGTTAAATATTTTAAATCTCAAGAAAATGATCAGAACTTAAGGCCGGAAATGGTTTACACGATAACGTATCTCTAACTCCATTTTCATAAAGTGATTTACCTCTGAATGCAATCATTGCAGCATTATCACCAAAAAAAAATTTACTCGCCTATAAATCTTTACAAATATTCTATGGCATTGAAACTAATTTAATTTCTTCGATACCAGAAAAATCTTTTTGATCAACTGTAGCTATGTTTTTTATTTTGTTTGATAATGCGATACTTATTATTTCGTAATCGTGGATCTTAAGACCACTCGACGTGTATTTATTTAGTAAATTTATAAATATTGCAAATGACTTTTCGGTAGGATATAATATTTTAAATGTGCTTTGAAATTCTTCTACTATTGAAAGCGCCTCTTTTATAGAAATACTCGAATTGGGGATGCGCGTAATAACAGAAAGAAATTCTGAAATATTCTTTGAGGTAGTATAAAGATTTAATGAGTTATCATTTAGTAATTCTTGAACAGAATTAAAATATTTCGAATCTTCATCTATTGCATAAAGCAATAAATTTGTATCAAACAACACATTATTCATATGCTCTTTCCCGAACATTGATACTGTCGAATTGTCCCTTCAATTTATATGTGTGTAATTTCTTTTTATTTGTCTTGGGGAAAGTAAGACCATTAATATATTTATATACTTTTTCCAATAAATCGTTTGGCATACGATCTATTTCTCGTTTTATTTTTTCTTTTGTTATCATATTTTTCTCATTAATTCTTGATTATTTCTGTATAAATATAATTCTATCCTTTCTTACATTCAATTTATTATTTAGAATCCGTGATTGTAAAGCTAAACGTGCTGTCTATTTGAGATTCTATATTTTTATTAAAACATTTACAAAATAATTTCTGATTCTAATCCTTAAACTCAAGAAAATGATCAGAACTTAAGGCCGGAAATGGTTTACACGATAACGTATCTTTTACTCCATTTTCATAAAGTGATTTCGCTCTGAAAGCAATCATCGCTGCGTTATCGCCGCAAAATTGCAAATCCGGAATCACTAATAATTTATTAAATTGTTCAGCAAGTTTTGTTATTTCGGATTTTAAATAAGAATTTGCTGCAACACCACCAACCACAGAAATTGATTTAACATCATACACTTCTAATGCTCGTTTTACATTTCTAGTTAATGCTTTAACCGCAGCAAATTGAAATGAAGCGGCAATATCATTTTTATCCTGCAAAGATAAATTATCAATTCCACCTTGCGATTGAACGTAACGAAGCACAGATGTTTTTAATCCGCTGAAAGAAAAATTTAATTTTTGCTTTAAATCTGAAACAGGAAAAACAATTTTGTCTGCATCTCCTTTTATTGCTGCACTTTGTATTTTTGGTCCACCCGGATAACCTAATCCTAATAACTTAGAAACTTTATCAAACGCTTCGCCTGCTGCATCATCAACGGTACTGCCGAGTTTATAAATTTCTGTAAAACTTTTTACTAAAAGTAACAGAGTGTGTCCACCAGAAACGACTAAACTTAAAAATGGAAATTCTGGTTTTGCTTGCATTAAAAAACCTGAGAAGATATGTCCTTCGATATGATTAACTCCCATAAAAGGTTTGTTTAAAGCTAATGCTAAACCTTTAGCGTAAGTTAATCCAACAAGTAAAGCACCAATTAAACCCGGACCAGCAGTTGCGGCAATCAAATCTATATCATTTAATTCAATGTCGGATTTTTTTAATGCGTCTTTAACTAATGGATTAACAATTTGTAAGTGTGCTCGACTTGATAATTCAGGAACTACACCGCCATAATTAGTATGAAAATCCTGAGATGCAATTAAATTAGCAGTAAGTAAATTATCCTTTATAATCGCAACTGAAGTTTCATCGCAAGAGCTTTCAATTCCTAGAACAATCATCTTCTTCCAAAAGTTAAAAAGCTTTTAACTATATGGCCTGCAACGGATGGATTTTCTTTCAATCTTCTTACAGAATAGGCATACCAGTCTTTACCAAACGGAACGTAAATCCTAATTTTGTAACCATCATTATTTATCTTATCTCTCAGATCTTCTCTAACACCGAGCAGCATTTGAAATTCAAATTTGTCTTTTGGAATATTTTGTTCTTTAATTCTTTTGTAAGCAGCATCAATTAACGGTTTATCGTGTGTTGCAATACCAACATAATTACCATCTTTAAATATTGCATCTAAAATTTTTAAATAATTATCTCTTATAGCTTGACGATCTTTATAAGCAATTGAAGCCGGCTCAACGTAAATTCCTTTGCACAACCTATAATTTGTACCAATTTTATTTAATATAAGAACATCATCTAAAGATCTTTTCATGTAGGCCTGAATTACAATCCCAACATTTTTATACTGCTCATAAATTTTTCTGTAAAGATTTATAGTTTTATCTGTAAACGGTGAATCTTCCATATCAATGCGGACAAAGTTTTTATATTCAGCGGCTTTTTTAACAAGTTCAAGAACCTGTTCGAAGGCAAAATTTTCATCAATGGCTAAACCCATTTGAGTAGGTTTTATGGATAGATTTGCCATCAATTTATTTTTCTCTATTGCTTCTAAAACTTCCATCGCCTGATTTTTGGCTTCTATCGCCTCACTTTTATTTTTTACGGATTCGCCTAATACATCCATTGTTGCATAAATGCCTTTTGCATTAAGCTTTTTTACAAGATCGATTCCAGATTGAAGTGTTTCGCCCGCAATATATTTTTTTGAAAAAAATCCAACAACTGATTTTGGTAGTAGTTGTACAAACTGAACAATTAGATTATTTATTAAACTCACGACAAACTCCTGTAAAAGTATGTTTCAAATTTAGTGTATTTTCTAATTGGAATAAAAACTTGAAAGGAATACAGATGAAGAGAATTTTTATTTATTTAACCCAAGTGTAAGCAACAGTAAATTAAATTTTAATTTTAATTCTTCTTTGGTGGAATCATTTGAAAAGATAAAATCAGCACGTTTCTTTTTTTCTTCTTCGGGAATTTGATTCGACTCCCTCTTAAAAAACTCATCCTCTGATAAGCCAGAAGCAACTTTTCTTTTTAGTCTGTTATCTTTATCTGCAGTTATAAGAACAATATGATCAAATAAATCTTCCATATCGGCTTCATAAATCAAAGCCGCCTCAACAAATACAGCGGAATATTTTTTTAATAATTCCTTAGTTGATTTTTCAATTGATTTAATAACTCTTGGATGTAAAATTAATTCTAACTTTTTAAGATTATCAGGATCAGTAAATACTTTTTCTGCCAGAAATTTTTTATCTGGTTTACCATCTTTAAAACATTTATCGCCAAAAAGTTTTGTCACTAAAGATCTGACTTTTAAATCATTTTCTAGAATTTCTTTGGAAATGTCGTCTGCTTTTAAAACCGGAAATCCTGATTCCTCGGCAAAGCTGGAGAAAGTACTCTTTCCAGAACCGATATTTCCTGTTATAGCGATTTTCATATTATTAATGGTTTATATTTATTTGATTAAACTTAATAAAAATTTGATATTAAATTAATACTGTATTTTAATTTAATATTTATAAAGAAAGGGCTTCGTGAGCCCTTTTCAAATTTTTATTTAGCGTATCCGATTTTTCTAACTTCTCGTATCACAACAACTTTTATTTGTCCCGGATAATCCATTTCTTCTTCAATCTTTTGAGCAATTTCCCGGGCTAATCTATCTGCAGCAGCATCATCAACTTTATCATGTTCAACAACAACTCTTATTTCTCTGCCGGCTTGGATGGCATAAGTTTTAGCAACACCTTCAAAAGATTTTGCAAGTGTTTCAAGGTTCTCTAATCTCTTAACATAACTTTCCAAAGGTTCCCGTCTTGCACCTGGCCTTGCACCGCTAATTGCATCAGCAGACTGAACAAGAGCAGCAATTGGATGTTCCATCTCAATATCTTCATGATGCGATCCAACAGCATTTACAACAATTGGATGTTCTTTATATTTTTTAGTTAAATCATATCCAAGCAGTGCGTGTGGACCTTCAACACTTTTATCAATAGTTTTCCCAACATCATGCAGTAATCCCGCACGTTTTGCAAGCACAGGATCAAGTCCCAGCTCAGCAGCCATTATTCCTGTCAGATAAGCAACTTCAACACTATGCTGTAATAAATTTTGTCCATAGCTCGAACGATATCTCATTCTACCTATGTGCTTGATTAATTCCTGGTGCATATTATGAAGTCCAAGCTGAAGAATAGTATTTTCTCCTTCTCTTAAAATTTCCTCATCTAATTCCTGGGTAACTTTTTGTACAACTTCTTCAATTCTTGCAGGATGAATTCTTCCATCTGCAATTAATCTTTCCAAAGATATTCTTGCAATCTCTCTTCTGAACTGATCAAAAGAGGAAAGTATTACGGCTTCAGGAGTATCATCAACAATAACATCAACACCGGTAGCAGATTCAAAGGCACGAATGTTACGACCTTCTTTACCGATAATTCTGCCTTTCATTTCATCATTTTGGATTTGCACTACAGACACAGTAGTTTCAATTGCATAATCAGCGGCTGTTCTTTGGATTGCCTGAACAATAATTTTTTGTGCTTCTTTTTTTGCGTCTATCTTTGCCTGATCATGAATTTCTTTAATCGTTTGTGCGGCATCTGTTTTTGCCTGATTAATCATATTTTCAAGAAGCATCTTTTTTGCTTCATCTGAAGTTAAACCGGATATTTTTTGAAGCTTTTCATTTTGCTGCACTTCCAGCTTTTTTATCTCTTCAGATTTTTCATCAAGATTTAATTTAAGATCCTGAAGTTGTTTTTCTAATTTTCTAACTTCTTTTTCTTTTTGAAGAACGAGATCGAATTTCTTTTCGCTGTTTTCTTCTCTCTGCTGAATTTGTTTTTCAAGACTTTGAAGCTTTTGTTTTTTCTGATTTACTTCAGTGTCAAATTCAATTTTTTTCTTATACCATTCATCTTTTACTTCAAGTAATTTTTCACGCTTAAGATTGCTAGCTTCTTTTTTTGCATCCTGTATTATTTGCTCTGCTTTTTCAGCAGCAGCGGTTATACTTTTTTTGCCAACACGTGAATTAAACATCCAGCCGAGATAAAAAAATACGACAATCAGAACCACGACCATCGGTATAATCACAACTAATTCCATTTGGGCCTCCATAGTAGTATTTATTATAAACCAACACTGCCGCGGCTAATAGGAAAAACCCTATTTTGCACGGTGGGAACGTGCCCGAACGCTTTTTACTTCCACTGTTTCAATAAACCTGTCTGATGACAAGCAAGATCGAAATCCCGATAAATCGAGACGAGGCCTGTAATACACGCCGAAGTTCACACTCCCAATTAATTTAACTGTTAGTTTTTCATTAAGTAAACGGCAGTGTGGTAAAATTAAGATGGGTCTGACATTTCAGGTTCTTTAAGAAGAAGCTTAATTCTTTTTACTTTATCTGATGCTTGTATTAGGAATTCCCTGTTTTTATTTTTTTCTATAAATAAATCGTAGGCAATATTTAAACAAGCAATAATAGCTATAGTTTGAGCCGGTTGATCAGGCAATTCATCTTTAGTTTCTTCCATAACCTTATTAACATAAATTGCCAGCTCTTTAGCTATCTCTTCATTTTCTACTAAAAGAGAATATTCTTTATCAAATATTTTTATTTTCAGCTTCTTTTTTTCAGTCATTGAAATATCTACACCATCAAACAATCATTTAATTTTATGAACTAACTCTGTCTATCTGCTGACAGATGAAAATCTATTTTCGAAATTATATCCTGTAATTTAAGTTTAATTGTTTCTTTCTCCTTGCTATTGAAAGTATTAAAAGTATTTACTTCTTTGTCTCCTTTGACAGTCGCAAGTTCTTGTTCAAGTTCCATTATTTTTTTTTGAAGATAGGAATTTTCTTGTCTGATTTTACTTAATTCAATTTCTAATTCTGTTTTATGTTCTTCAACATCCTGCAGCTTGTTGCTGATTGTGGCAATTTCTGCCTCGATAGTGGAAAGATCCTGAATCAGTGAATCGTATTTTGCTAAATCAACCAATTATTTTCCTCTTAATTGAGCATTAAATTCTTTTGTAATTAGCTTTATTAAATTACTAAAATCTTTTTCAACTTCATCTTCAGTTAAAGTTCTATCCTCATCATAAAATTCTAAAGTTAGCGCCAGACTTTTCTTATCATTACCGAAAGTTTCACTTTCAAATACATCAAATAACTGCACATCCTTTAATAAACTAGAACTATTTTTTAAGATAAAGTTTTTTATATCAAGATATTGAACCGATTTATCAAAAATAAATGCAAAATCTCTTATTACTTTAGGATATTTTAACGGTTCGATATATTGCTTTGGTTTAGATTCAATTAACCTTATTTGTGTTAAATCAAACTCAAAGCTGTATACATCCTGATTAATATCATATTTTTTAAGAACATCTTCATTAAGCTTTCCACCAGCACCCAAAACGATTTTATTAAAGTTTTTCGTTAGGTGATAAGCGTAAATTTCATTTGCACTCGAATAATATGAATCAATTAAAACATTGTCAAGAGAAATCTTCTTAATAAATGAATCTATGTAACCTTTAAGAAAATAAAAATCCATCTTTTTCTCATCAGTATTCCAGGATTTTTGCTGTTCATTTCCGGAAATCAGAAAAAGTAATTTTTGATTTTCCACAAAATCATCAAATGTCTTTATTATAGATTCGTTTATTTTATTAAACACATTGCCTATCTCAAACAGTTTTAAATCTTTAACTCCTTGCCTGATATTCTTTGCAACGGTAATTAAAGCTCCCGGTAAAAGTGATGTTCGAAGATATTCCATATCGGCACTAAGCGGATTTGAAATGCGGATGGGCTTTCCGGTAAGTTGAGCATCTTGTTCCGATTGTAAAGGATTATTGATCATTTCAAAAAATCCCAGAGAAGTAGCTAATTGTCTGATCTTTTCATCAAATTCCGTATCATCACTTTTCTTCTCAAGTGTAATATTAATTTTTGTTACAGTTGGGATATTGTCATAACCATTAATACGAGCTATCTCTTCTATTAAATCAATCTCACGTTCGATGTCCGGACGGAAAGTTGGCACTGATACTAAAAGCTTATCATCATCAATAACTTTTAATGCCAAACCTAATCGGCTTAGAATATTTTTAATTTTTTCTGAAGGTATATTATAACCTAAAATTCTTGAAGTCCGTGAAAACCTCAACTCAATTTCTTTTGGAAGAATTACTTTTGGATAAACATCAATCAATCCTTTAGCTACTTTACCATCTGCAAGTTCTGAAACTAACTGTGCGGCTCTTTCCGCTGCAAATTTGGTAATATTAGGATCAGTTCCTCTTTCAAATCGATAGGAAGAGTCTGTACTTAATCCCAGAGCTTTAGAAGTTTTTCTGATACTTGATGGATTGAAATAAGCGCTCTCAATCAAAATATTTTTTGTTGAAGATGTTATCTCAGAATTTTCGCCGCCCATAACTCCCGCAACTGCAACTTCTTTTTTTCCATCGCAGATCATTAAAGTATTTGCAGGTAATTTTCTTTCTTTAGAATCTAAAGTTTTAAATGATGTGTCAGTTTTTGTGCTTTTAACAACAATTTTTTTATCGTTAAGTCTATCAAGATCAAATGCGTGTAATGGCTGCCCAATTTCGTGTAAAATAAAATTTGTAATATCTACGATATTGTTAATCGGTCTAAGACCTATAGATTTAAGTTTATTTTTTAACCACTCTGGAGATTCTTTTATATTTACATTATTTACAACTTTAGCTACGTAACGAGGACAATTTATTTTATCTTCAATAGTTACTGAAGCCAATGAATCTATATTATCTCCTATCTCAAGCAATTTAATCTCCGGCATTTTTAAATCACGATTAAATATTGCTGCAAGATCTCTTGCTACGCCGATATGAGATAAAGCATCAGGACGATTTGGTGTAATTGCTATTTCAAAAAGTACATCGTTTAAATTTAAAGCGTCAGTTATTTTTTCACCGGCTTCAAGTTTATCATCGAGTACCATTATTCCCGAATGATCATCGCTTAAAAGTAATTCATCTTCAGCACAGATCATCCCATAAGATTCAACGCCACGAATTTTTGCTTTTTTAATTTCAAATTCACCATTTGGAATCAAAGTCCCGATAGGGGCAAAAACCACTTTCTGCCCGGCATCAACATTAGATGCACCGCAAATAACTTGTAGTTGTGTTTTGCCATCAAAAACTTTGCAGATAGAAAGCTTATCCGCATTCGGATGTTTTTGTTTTTCCTGAACTAATCCAACAACAAAATTCTGATAAATTTTATTCTGATCAATAACATCTTCAACTTCTAAACCAGACATAGTAAGATGGGAAACAATATCTTCTGTAGAGATACCAGTTAAATCAACATAATCTTTTAACCAATTTAGAGAGATTTTCATTTAATCATTCCGCATTAAAACTGTTTTAAGAATCTCAAATCATTATCGAAGAAAATTCGGATATCGGTAATACCATATTTCAACAAAGCTATTCTTTCTATTCCCATTCCAAATGCGTAACCTGTATATTTTTCTGAATCATAATTAACAAATTTAAAAACATTGGGATCAACCATTCCGCAACCTAAAATTTCTAACCAGCCGGAGTTTTTACAAATCTTACAGCCCTTTCCATGACATAAATAACAAGTAATGTCCATTTCAGCGCTGGGTTCTGTAAATGGGAAAAAACTTGGACGGAATCTGTATCTAAGATTTGATCCATAAAATTGTTTTGCAAAAGAAACCAATGTGCCTTTTAACTCTGCAAAGGTTACATCGGTATCCACATAAATTCCATCAACCTGGTGAAACATACAGTAGCTTCTGGCGCTAACAGCTTCATTTCTGTAAACTCTTCCCGGCATTATGGCACGAACCGGCGGAGCTTGTTTTTCCATAATACGGATTTGAACTGGAGTTGTGTGGGTTCTAAGTAAAAAATCTTTACTAATAAAAAATGTATCCTGCATATCACGGGCTGGATGGTCAGCAGGAAAATTTAGTGCTTCAAAATTATAATAGTCAGATTCAAGCTCAGGTCCGCCAGCAACAGAAAATCCCAATCCTTTAAAGATTGATTTAATTTCATCTAATGTTTGAGTTAAGATATGTTTGCTGCCGATAATAATTTCCTTACCCGGCAGGGTTAGTTCGAGTAAGTTAGCTTTACTTTTTTGTAGTGAAGATAATTTATTTTTTATTTCATCAAATTGTGATGTTAACTCATTTCTTAAGAGATTAAGTTTTTTCCCTAGTTCGGGTTTATCTTCTTTAGGTGCGTCTTTTAATTTTTCAAAAAGCTGAGCGATCAGTCCGTTTCTACTGAAATATTTTATTCTTAATTCTTCAACATCGTTTAATGATGAAATAGAATTAATATCAGTATTAAAACTATTTTTAATCTGAGAAATGTTTATATCATACATAAAAATTCTTTAAACAGAATATACCCTCACAGGATAAAAAAATTAAGTAAATCCTAAGAGGGTATAAAAATTAGTTGTTAGAAAATTTGACAACTTCAGAAAATGCTGATGGATTTTCGACAGCAAGACTGGCTAAAACTTTTCTATTAATATCAACACCTTTTTTATTAAGTGAATCCATTAATTTGGAATAAGTTGTTCCATTTATTCTTGCGGCAGCATTAATTCTGGTGATCCATAAAGATCTGAAACTTCTTTTTTTAAGTCTGCGATCTCTATACGCATGTCCTAATCCTTTATCAACAGCATTTTTAGCAGCAGTTAAAACATTACCCTGGTTACCCCAGTATCCTTTGGCAAGTTTTAGTACTTTTTTTCTTCTTCTATGCGATGCGACTTTATTTTTAGATCTTGGCATTTTTTATCCTTTTGTCTATTGAACCATAATTGAAACACGTTTTTGTTCAGAAGCAGAAACTAATGTCTTCTTCCGTAAGCTTCTTTTTCTTTTAGTTGTTTTGGATGTAAGAATGTGGCTTTTATAAGCTTTCTTCCTTTTAAATTTTCCTGATGCAGTTTTCTTAAATGTTTTTGCTGCACCACGATTACTTTTCATTTTTGGCATTTGTTTATTCCTACTGTTTTGTTTTCTTTGCTTTTTTAGATTGAGGAACTAATATGGTTGCCATATTTCTTCCCTCAAGTTTTATTGGAGACTCAACTTTAGCAACATCTTCCAATTTATCAATAAATCGTTTCAATAATTCTTCACCTTGTTCTGTATAAGCCATCTCACGCCCCTTAAACATAACGCTAACTTTAACTTTATTACCTTCTTCCAAAAAATTTATTGCATGCTTAACTTTAAACTCAAAATCGTGAACATCCGTATTTGGATGCATTCTAATTTCTTTAAGTATTGAAATTACCTGATTTTTTTTCTGAATTTTTTCACGCTTTTGCTGTTCATATTTAAACTTACCAAAATCAATTATTTTACAAACAGGTGGATCAGCTTGAGGGGCTATTTCTACTAAATCCTGTCCCCTTTCTTCAGAAAGCCGGATGGCATCTCTAACAGTGTAAACACCTAATTGTGTACCATCAACATCAATTACTCTAACTTTTGAAGCTCTGATTTCTTCATTAATACGAACAGTTTGTTTCTGAGCGATACTAAACCTCTTATATTGTTTTATAATTTTTTTGAAATTTCAGATGCAATTTTATCAATAAATTCTGATAAAGCCAAAGAACCTTTATCCCCTTCCTTATGTTTTCTAACCGAAACAGAGTTGGATTCTTTTTCTTTTTCTCCTACTATCAGCATATAAGGAACTTTTTTCATTTCCCAGTCACGGATTTTATACCCAATTTTTTCGTTGCGCTCATCAACTTCAATTCTAATTCCCGCTTTTTTCAGTTGCTCGGAAATAGAATGAGCATACTCAATAAAGTGTTGAGATACGGGAATTATAGCAACCTGAGTTGGAGCTAACCAAAGTGGAAAAACTCCGGCATAATGTTCAATCAGTATTCCAAAAAATCTTTCAATCGATCCAAGTAAAGCACGATGAACCATAAATGGTCTATGTTCTTTTCCGTCTTCACCGATATATGTCATTTGAAATCTTTCGGGCAAATTAAAATCAAATTGAATTGTACTTAATTGCCATTCTCTTCCAAGTGCATCTTTAATTTTGATATCGATCTTCGGTCCATAAAAAGCTCCGCCACCTTCATCAACTTCATACGAAAGTCCTTGACTATCCAAAGCTTTCCTTAATGAATCTTCCGCTTTATGCCATAAATCATCCTCGCCAACTGCTTTTTCTGGTTTTGTGGAGAGATAATAATTCATCTCAGTAAAACCAAAGGCACCAAGAACATACTTAGCAAATCTGATAACTTCAATAATTTCAGATTCCATTTGATCATGAGTACAAAAAATATGTGCATCATCCTGCGTAAATCCCCTTACACGTAATAATCCGTGAAGTACACCGCTTTTCTCGTATCTATAGACCGTTCCAAGCTCTGCCCATCTTAATGGAAGATCACGATAACTGCGAAGATGAGTTTGATATATCATTATATGAAATGGGCAATTCATTGGTTTGATATAATAATCTTGCTCATCAACTTTCATCCCTGTGTACATACTTTCTTTGTAGAAATCTAAGTGACCGCTTGTTTCCCACAACCAGCTTTTACCCATATGAGGAGTATAAAGCAACTCATAACCGTTTTCAAGATGTGCTTTTCTCCAAAAGTCTTCGACTTCTAATCTTATTCTTGATCCTTTAGGATGCCAGTAAATAAGCCCTGCGCCAGCTTCTTCGTGAACACTAAAAAGATCCAGCGCTTTACCAAGTTTACGATGATCTCTCTTTTTTGCTTCTTCAAGTAAAGTTAGGTAATCATCCAGCATTTTCTTTTTTGGGAAAGTTATACCGTAAATTCTTTGTAGCTGCTTATTCTTTTCATCACCGCGCCAATAAGAACCAGATATATTTAAAAGTTTTACATATTTAATTTTTCCGGTATTTGGTAAATGCGGACCTCTACAAAGATCCGTGAACGAACCTTCTTTATAAATACTAATCTTTTCTTTGGATTCATCCATTTCAGAAAGAAGTTCAACTTTGTATTGATCGCCTTTTTTTCTGAAGAATTCAATAGCATCCTGTTTAGATAATTCTTCTCTTTCAAATCTGGAATCAGTTTTTGAAAGTTCAATCATTTTATCTTCAATAAGCTTTAGATGATCTTCAGTTAACGGAGTGTTAATATCAATATCATAATAAAAACCAGCATCTATAGCAGGTCCAACTCCAAATTTTGCTTCAGGAAAAATTTGCTGTACAGCGTGCGCCATTAAATGTGATGAAGAATGCCAATAAACTTCTTTCCCCTCTGGATCATCAAAAGTTAAAAACTTTACAGAACCATCTTCTTTAATTGGCCTATAAAGATCTTTTATTTCACCATTCAATTTTACAGCTAAAACTTCATCAGCTAATTTATTGGATATTGATTGAGCAATTTGATAACCGGTAATTCCGCTTTCAAATTCTTTAACAGTATTATCGGGAAATGTAATTTTAATTTTATTCATAATATATTTTCATAAAAAAAATCGGAGCAAACTCCGAAAAATGATTTAACCCGCTGGGTCAAAAAAAATCTTTAGAAGGAATCCCTTTGGGAGAACCTTTGACCTTTAAAAATTCACATCAAAACTTCCTCTATCTCGTGGGCTCTAAAGGAGTCTTCCGAAGGAATCCCTTTGGGAGAACCTTTGACCTTTAAAAATTCACATCAAAACTTCCTCTATCTCGTGGGCTCTAAAGGAGTCGAACCTTTGACCTTCTGCACGTCAAGCAGACGCTCTAACCAACTGAGCTAAGAGCCCAATTTAATTAACAAGTGATAATTAAAAATGTACAATTAAGAAACTTTTAATTGTACATTTTCAATTGTTAATTAAGATATTGTACCGAGGGCCGGACTCGAACCGGCACGGGAACAAGTTCCCACAGGATTTTAAGTCCTGTGCGTCTACCAATTCCGCCACCCCGGCAAATTATTATAGTAATAAACTTTTTAAGAATTCTTTACCAACACCACTTTTTAAATACTTCTCTCTAGCTCGTGATTCAATTCTTGTAGAGAAATATTCCTTATAAATCAACTTAAAAGGTTTATATGGTCGCGTCGTTTTATTTTTACCCAAATTATGTTCAGATAATCTTCTTTCTAAATTATCTGAAAACCCGATTTATATTTCTTCAAAAATTGGCGTGTAAAAATAGAGAAAATGGTATATTGTTG
>DAIRCT010000003.1:0-82160 GCA_036796535.1 Ignavibacteriaceae bacterium | reverse complement strand
AATAAATTTGTACACCCGCAGGGATTCGAACCCCGAACCTTCTGATCCGTAGTCAGATGCTCTATCCAATTAAGCTACGGGTGCATTATAATTAACAATTTAGAATGAACAATTGACAATGATCTAAGAATTTCTATCCAACTTGTCTCGGCTTTTTATGAAAAGAAAAAGTCGGATTAAGCTATGAATGCAAAAAATATTTTTTAAATAAATTTTATACAAAAATAATATTTACAGACTGCTTTTACAAAGATATCTTCAAAGAACTTTATTCAAGTGTGTTATGAAATAATATTTTACCATCAATTTTATCAATACAAAAGAAAACCTTTTTCCCGTTACTGCAACTTAAATTTATTAAAGGTATTGAGGAATAACTTATATACCAGCAATCAGGAGGCAACATATTTATTAATTTACTGCTTGTTAGGATATCAGAAATTTTAGCTCCTTTGATTTCTAAATCCGGAATAATTTGCCTGGCTATGTTATATGCTTGTTCTTTTGATATCATAATTTTATAATAGATAAAAAAAGGGTGTCCGAAGACACCCTTAATTTAATTAATAAAAACAGAATTACTTGGTTCTTGTGAATTCAATTCTTCTGTTCTTTGCTTTGCCTTCTTTAGTTTTATTATCTGCAATTGGTTTATCTTCGCCATAACCTACTGTAGATATTCTATTGGCATCGATACCTTTTTCAACTAACCATGCTTTAACTGCATCGGCTCTACCTTGAGAAAGTTTTAGGTTACTCTTTGCACTACCATCACTATCAGTATAACCAGCTATTTCTACCGAAATTTCGGGATAGGTCTGTAAAGTTTTCAGTGCTTTCATTAATGTAGCTTCTGATTCTGGTTTAATTGTTGTCTTGTTTACATCAAATGTAATACCTTCAAGAATAATTGGAACACCAATCTTAACTACATCATCATTTGGATCAAGTGGATCTGTACCACGTTTAACTTCGGTTCCGTCATCAACCGATCCGCCATCTGTATCTTTTACCAATGGATTGGTTTTGTATTTGATAACTTCTTCAGAATCAGTTAAACCATCACCATCTGTATCTTTTAATAGAGGATTGGTTTTGTATTTTAGAACTTCTTCGCCGTCTGTCAATCCATCACCGTCTGTATCTGCTTTTAATGGATCAGTTTTGTATTTCATTACTTCATCACCATCACTCAATCCATCACCATCTGTATCTGCTTTTAATGGATCTGTCTTGTATTTCATTACTTCGTCACCGTCAGATAATCCGTCACCATCTGTATCAACAACTAAAGGATTTGTTTTATATACTTTTACTTCATCATAATCATTTAATCCATCTCCATCTGTATCAACTTTTAATGGATCAGTTTTATAGGTTAGATATTCTTCGCCGTCATTTAATCCATCACCATCTGTATCGGGATTATTAGGATCGGTACCGATTTCTTTTTCTAAACATTTGCCAAGTCCATCATTATCTTTATCGGCTTTACAATTTTCACCAGTAACAGTTAAACCAAGTCCAACATTTAGATAGGAGTCCCAGATCTCATCTTTACCGCTTCTATAACTATCAAGATCGTAAGATGATGTCATTGCACCACCGAGTGAAAAATCTAATAAAACTCTTTCTGAAAGTGCAAACTCAGCACCGATTCCAGCAGGAATAACAGCAACCCAGCCATTATCTTCTGTTGGTTTACCAGAAGTAACACCTGTTGGTTTGGTATCAACACTAAAATTCATTACTCCACCGCCAACGTAGAAGTAAGGATTCCATCCTTTTAGATCCCAGGGGCTTACTCTGAATCTTAAATTGATTGGGATAATTGTAGTCTTATATTCGCCAAAATCAGTACCGGACTCAAACATTGCTTTACCGGCATAACTTCCGTAACCACCGGTTAATTGCATTTCTAACGCTTTAGTCAATTCGAATGAGAAGAATGCTTCTCCCAGATATGAAAATTTGAACCAATCGAATGAAAAATTATCATTACCACCAAATCCTAAATTGGCAAATTCATTTTCCGGAAATAGTAAATTTGCTCTAACACCGAATTTGGTACCCCAGTCTTTAAACTGAGCTTCTGATGGTACAGTTGTTAAAACAACTGCCATAAGAATTAAGAAATAAGTAATTTTTTTCATAGTAGGATCCCTTTATATTGTTGAAGAATACCGTTGAATTTTATTTTTATCAATTATACAATAAATGACAAATAATAAACATAATCACTGTAAATGTATTAAATAAAAATAAACATATACAATTTATTCACAAAATAGATTTCTTAAGGTTATTACATTATTTTCAATTAATTTGATCTGTGCTTTGGTACTCACAACCCGAGGGAATTTCGGGTTTAACCAACAAAACATCTTCTTTTGTTAAGGAAACCTGTCCAATTGGCATACCTTTTCTTTTAATCACATATTTTTTTAGTGTATATGAAACAGGTACTACTCCAGCTGTCTTTGCTTTGCTGTGATAAGCGGCTAAAGATGCTGTCTTCTTTAAAATGCTTTTCGGTACAGCTTCTTTAACATTTTCAACTCGTAGTACAACGTGTGAACCGGATACAGAACGCGCGTGAAACCAAAAATCATTTTGCTTAGCAAATTTAGTTGTAAGTAAATCATTATTTGCGCTGTCTTTACCAACATAAACGTTATATTTTTTTTCAATTATATAATGTTTGAATTTGGAAGTAAAATCATCTTTAGTTTTTTCTGTTTTCTCAGTCTTTAATTTTAGTTCATCCATTATTGTTTCCAGATCATTTAATGATTGTGCATTAAGTAATTTTTTTTCAACCAGCTTAAGCTTATCAAAATATTTTTGTGCTTCCGATTTTAATTTAATTGCTTTCTCGTAATTAATTCTACTATCCCTTGCTTTATCAAAATATTTTTTAACATTTTGATTTGGGCTGAGTCTAGGATCCAATGGAATTGTAATTTTATTTTTCTTCTCATAAATATCGTTCAATTCAATTGAATCAGCACCAACTTTTATTTCATTTATATTAATCAAAAGAAGGTTTGCAAATTTATTAAGATCCGTTTCATTTGATCCTTTTATGATAACAGACTGCAAATTGTTCAATTTATTTATTACTTTTTTTAGTTCTTTATCCAGGAATGATTGAATAATTTTTTGTTTAGACAATTGACTATTAACATAATATTTTTTTGAAAGATAACTGTTAAACGCCGTTATCAAATCATTAAAATATTCTTTTTCCATTCCTGCAAATATTTTCAGCTTATCAAAACCTATTTGAATATTCCCGGAAGTTAAATCAGTATACAGTACTGGTTTTTCATGCTCAATCACATTTAAAACTTCATAAAGTGATTTATCTGTTTCTTCATTATTATCTAATCGTAGTTTAACTTCGTTTACAATATCTTTACCAATAAAAGGGAATTCTTTTCTGATTTCCTCAAGAGTTTTACCTCTTAATTCCTTTTCTTTAATTGAATTAAATGAGCATAAATATTTCTTTTCACTAAACTCCTCTAAAAATTTATTTAATTGCTCGGCTTCTTCTTTTTTAAATGGTTCGATTATTTTATCTGATATAAAAAAAATATTTGTAAACTGCCCGCGGATAGCAAAATAAATCTCACCCTGATTTGTAGATATCAAAACAATTCTGTCATCTGATGCAATAAGAACATTTTTTATCACCGAACCAATTAGCTGTGAAAAAAAATTCACAGTATTTTTTCGTGCACGATTAAATTTATCCTTAACGTTTATAAAAGGGTCTCCCGGATTTACAGAGATCTCAAGATAAATTTCCTTATCACCGTATAAATGAAAAATTAGTTTATCTTTTTCCTGAGAAAATATTTCCTTTACTTTATGATTTATGAGTTTTTGTCGTAACTCAATAATATATCTATTTAGAAAGTAATAACTTTTATACATAATTTTATTTCCGACTACAATTTATCATTTGCTTTATTACTTTGGAAACCAAATTAATAGATTAAAAGATTGTTTGTTAAAAATTAGCCCAATTGATATATTTGAACAAATGAAAAAACTTTTCGAAAACCCTATAGTAAAAAAGACCCTTATTGCCGCAGGCATACTCATAGCATTCATTCTGATTATGGATAATATACTTATGCCATTATACGTCAGTTCTGCCGAAACAGTTGTACCCAATGTTGTAGGATTAGATGCAGATCAGGCATTAAGAACATTAAACGATGAAGGATTTGAAGCCAAAATTGCGGATACAACATTTGGTGTATCACTTCCACCGGGTAAAATTTTTATGCAAAAACCTGAGTTCGGTAAAGTTGTAAAAAAAGGAAGAACAATATTTTTATTTCTAAGTGGCGGTGAACAAACCGTCTCAGTTCCTTTGTTAATAGGCAAAAATGTTCTTGATGCAAGATTTGCTCTTGAAAGAGTAGGATTAAAATTAGGAGCAATTGAAGAGGCATCATCCAGTCAGCCAAAAGATATGATTTTTGATCAACAGTTTGCTGAAGGCACACAACTTAAAAAAGGACAGGCAGTTGGTGTTTCAGTTAGTATTGGCAAAGGTTTTGGTAATATTGAAGTTCCCGATTTAATTGGTAAATCGTTAGGCGAAGCTACAAAAATACTTGCGGATAGTTCTTTAATTGTTGGAAAAGTAAATTATCAATTATCACGAACTTTATTACCAAATACTATATTAGATCAATATCCTGCTCCAGGTAATAAATTAAATTCCGGGGATAAAGTTGATTTGTTTATTACTAAAGAGGGAACCGTTGAAGAAAAAAATGAATCGCCGGAATAGACTTATATGAAATTATTAGCACCATCAATATTATCTGCAGATCTTTCAAATCTATCTCAACAAATTAGATTAGTTGAGATGAGTGGTGCTGACTGGATTCATTGTGATATAATGGACGGCCACTTTGTTCCTAATATTACATTTGGTCCTGTTTTGGTTGAAGCCGCACGAAGATCTACAAAACTGCCACTTGATGTTCATCTTATGATTGAGAATCCGGATAATTATCTTAAAGATTTTAGAAAAGCCGGCGCTGATATTATTTCAGTTCATTTCGAAGAAGTTAAACATCTTAACCGAACAATAAATAAAATTAAAGAATTAGGCGCTAAAGCAGGAGTGGTTATAAATCCTGCTACGCCTGTATCTTTTCTTAAAGATATCGCAGAGTATCTTGATCTGCTTTTAATTATGACTGTTAATCCAGGATTTGGAGGACAGAGTTTTATTTCTAATTCTGAAAGAAGAATTAAGGAAGCTGTTGAATTAAGAAAAACTTCTAAAGCAAAATTTTTAATCGAGGTTGATGGAGGCATTAACAATAAAACAATTTTAAAAGTCTTACAAGCTGGCTGTGATGTTTTTGTCGCCGGTTCTTCTATATTTCATTCAGATAATATTTCCGCGGCAACGGCTGAATTAAAAAATATTATATCTTCATAATGTATTGCGGCTAATTTATTATTTGTAAGCGGTGCTGAACCGCTTTTTTTATTTGAAAATTATTATGCTTTTCATTGTAAATTGCAATTATCAATTAAGTAGATTTTTTTAATGAAATATTCATCTTATAAATTTAACAACATCGAGTTAAATTTTGATAAACCATTGATCATGGGTATTCTTAATGTAACTCCGGATTCATTTTCTGATGGTGGAAAATATTTTTCTAAAGATTTAGCTGTAGATCATGCATTAAAGATGATAGATGAAGGAGCAGATATAATTGATATAGGCGGTGAATCTACTCGTCCTGGTTCTGATCCTGTTTCTTTGGATGAAGAATTAGAAAGAACAATTCCTGTAATAAAGAAATTGAAATCATTAAGGAATGATATTGTAATTTCTATTGATACTACAAAAAGTAAGGTCGCTGAACAAGCTTTGAATAATGGAGCATCTATAATAAACGATATTAGCGGGCTTACTTTTGATGACAAAATGATCATCGTTGCAAAACAATTTAATGCAGGTGTAATCATTATGCATATTAAAGGGAATCCAAAGACTATGCAGCAAAATCCATATTATGAAAATGTTGTTAAAGAAGTTTATGATTTTTTAGATAGTCAAAGTAAAAAAGTTTTTCAAAACGGAGTTGAAAAAATTATTATTGATCCCGGAATTGGTTTCGGAAAAAGAGTTGAGGATAATTTTACATTGATAAAAAATTTGGAGACATTCCAATCTATAGGATATCCAATTATGATTGGACTTTCAAGAAAATCGTTTATCGGACAAACACTTGAACTTGAAATAAATGACAGGGACATTGCCACGGTTATACTTGAAGCCATTTCTGTAATAAAATCAGCAAGAATAATTAGAACACATAATGTAAAATATTGCCACCAAATGGTTAAATTAGTTAATAAGATTATCCAGGACTGATGATAGATTTATTCAAAATAGGTTTTTTAACAATTACTCTTTCCGATTTAGTTGATATTGCGATTGTATCATTTATCTTTTACAAGCTTTATACAATACTAAAAGGTACAATTGCTGCACAAATATTTATCGGACTACTTATAATTTTATTGTTTTCGTTTATCTCACAATCTTTAAATCTTAGAGCCGTAAGCTGGTTGCTTAAATTAATTACAGATATCTGGGTAATTGTATTTGTAATTTTATTTCAGCCAGAAATCAGGCGTCTCCTGGTTATAATAGCACGCAATCCTATATTTAAAGTTTTTACTAAATCAGAATCTTATGAATCTATTGATGCAATCGTTGATGCTGCTTTTGAAATGTCTCAACATCAACACGGTGCATTAATAGTAATAATAAAATCATCCGGAATACGTGGATATGCAGAGACAGGAGAGATATTAAATGCAAGAATCAGCGCACCATTGTTAACTTCAATTTTCTATCCAAGATCTCCATTGCACGATGGAGCAGTAATTGTCAATAAAGATTTGATTGAAGCTGCAAGATGTACTTTACCTCTTTCTCAAGTTACAATGGTCAATGGTGAAAGTCTTGGTATGCGGCATCGTGCAGGTTTAGGAATCTCAGAACAGGCAGATGTTATTTGTGTTATCGTTTCCGAAGAAACTGGCAGTATTTCTATTGCTGAAAACGGTGAACTTACGATAGGACTTTCTAAAGATGCATTGAAAAACAGATTGAACAAAGCATTTAAATCACCAATAAAAAAAGGATGGAAAGGATTGATTGAACAGCTTAAAAAGCAAAACTAAAATTTGTGTTATTGTTCCTTTTTATAATGAAGAAAGATTTATTGGTAATGTAATTTCCAATACATTAAAATTTGTTGATTTAGTTATTGCTGTAAATGATGGATCTGATGATGACTCAGAAGCTTTAATAAAAGATTTTTCAAATGTTGTAATACTAAAACATAAAATAAATTTTGGAAAGGGTCGCGCATTAAGGTCCGGATTTGAAGAAAGTCTAAAAAGAAATTTTGATATTATAATAACACTTGATGCAGATAATCAACACGATCCGAATATGATTCCGATATTTGTAAAAGCAGTTGATAGATATGACATTATAATCGGCAATCGTCTTGGCGATATCAAGTCTATGCCTTTAATGAGAATACTAAGCAACAAAATAACATCCGCGTTGCTTTCCATAAAAACAAAACAGAAAATTATTGATAGCCAATGCGGGTTTAGAGCTTATAAAAAAGAAGTTATAGAAAAAATAAAAACTCTGTCAGATGGTTACGAAGCGGAAAGTGAGATTTTAATTTTGGCAGCCAGGAATGGATTTAAAATAGGTTTTGTTGATATTCCAACCATATATGAAAATGAAATTAGCAAAATGAGCCCCGTTAAAACTATTCTAGGATTTATAAAAATGTTATTTATATAAAATGGCAAAGAAAATAAAGTGGCAAATAGAAAGTTTACGCTATTCAAAGCAGTTGAAAAAAACAGCCAATAAAATTTTGAAATTTAGAATTGATAGTCTTATTTCAACTGTTGAAAAATATTCTAAAGACAAAACAGTTGAGAATTTGCACGATGTAAGAATTGCTTTAAGGCGGGTAAGATATTCAATGGAATTGTTTTTAATTTGCTACAACAAAAAAGATTTTATGAGATTTTATAATAAAATTCAAAAGCTGCAAGATCTATCTGGCTCGGTAAGAGATATGGATATAACAATTGAATATTCAAAATCCATCTCAACTGAAAATGCTCTGGTTATTGATGAAATTTACTTCAATAAAATTGCAGAGAAAAAAGCCGCGCTTGAGGAATTATTTAATAATGAATTAACTAATTTTATTTACGGAAAAATTTTTAAGGGATTTTATAAACAAAATTTTTAGCAAAGGAGACCGTTATGAAACTTAAATATTTCGGACACTCAGCTTTTCAGATAACCACCAAAGGTGGGCAAATAATTTTAATTGATCCTTTTTTGGATGATAATCCCGTTAGTCCCGTTAAATCAAAAGATGTTAAAGCTGATTATATTATTGTTACACACGGGCATGGAGATCACGTTGGGGATTCATTTAAGATCGCAAAAAAATCAAACTCACTTTTTATTTGCGTAAATGAGTTAGCAGAGTGGGTAAAAAGCAAGGGATTTAATGCTCATAATATGCATATTGGTGGTGCACACAATTTTGATTTCGGCAGAATTAAATTTACAATTGCTCATCACGGCTCAATGACGCCAGATAATCAATATGCCGGTGAACCATCGGGTGTTTTAATAACAATTGAAGGTAAAACAATTTATCATACTGGCGATACCGGATTATTTTATGATATGAAATTAATTGGTGAGATGAATCCAATTGATTATATGCTTTTACCAATCGGTGACAATTATACAATGGGAATTACAGATGCAGTAAAAGCAGTTGAATTAGCGAATCCTAAAGTAGCAATCCCAATGCACTTTAATACTTTTCCTGTGATTCATTCTGCTCCTATTAATTTTAAAAAATTAGTGGAATCAAAAGGATTTAAATGCAAGATTATGGATTTTGGAGAAGAGATCGAATTATAAATTAGCTCTTCATATAAACGGTATATTAAACTATCTTTACACTCAATTTTTTGATAATTCTGTTAAATGGCAAAAATAATTTCTATAGCAAATCAAAAAGGTGGAGTAGGAAAAACAACTACTACAATAAATCTGTCTTCATTATTTGCAGCGGCTGAAAAAAGGACATTACTTATTGATATAGATCCGCAATCAAATTCTTCATCAGGATTAAGCGTTACAAATCATACGCCATCTGTATATGAAGTTTTGGTTGGAACAAAAGACATTCGGGAAGTAATTATCAGTACATTTATGCCTCACCTGGATATGCTTCCATCAAATATAAATCTTGTTGGCGCTGAAATAGAAATGGTTGATATCGAAAATAGGGAAGTACTACTAAAATCAGCTTTAAGTAATATTGTAAATGATTATGACTACATTTTAATTGATTGCCCGCCATCCTTAGGATTGCTAACTTTGAATGCATTGACCGCATCAAATTCTGTTTTGATTCCTGTTCAATGCGAATACTTTGCATTAGAAGGATTAGGACAATTATTAAATACTATAAATATTGTAAAAAAACATTTTAATAAAGATCTTTCAATTGAAGGAGTTTTATTAACGATGTTTGATACTCGTTTAAGATTATCTCATCAGGTAGCTGAAGAAGTTAGAAAATATTTTGGTGAGAAAGTTTATAAAACAGTTATTCATCGCAACGTCAGGATTTCGGAAGCCCCGAGTTATGGTAAACCTATAATTCTATATGATGCAATCTCATCCGGCGCACAAAATTATATGTCATTAGCTTCTGAAATTTTAGGAAAAAATTCAAGTAATTTGAACTAACAAATAAAAAATGAGCAAAATGAAATCAAGTTTAGGCAGAGGTTTAGAAGCCCTAATAAATACAAATAAATTTGTGGAAACAGAAGATCAAAAGTCTCCCGATTATACAAATGTAAAATTTGATGACGGCAAGCAGGTAGATATTCTTGTTAAAATATCCGTTGATTTTATTTCATCAAATCCTTATCAACCAAGATCAAACTTTGAGCCGCTAGCACTTGAGGAGCTTAAGAAATCAATTATAGCTAACGGATTAATTCAGCCAATTACTGTTAGAAGAACTACAGGTAACCAATATCAACTTGTATCTGGAGAAAGAAGACTTAGAGCTTATAAAGAAATTGGCTATAAAGAAATTCCTGCCTACATAATTAAAGTTGATTCAGATGAGATAATGCTTGCTCTGGCTCTGATAGAAAACATACAGCGTGAAAAGTTAAATCCTATTGAGGTTGGTAAAGCTTATAAAAGATTGATGGATGAATGTCATCTCACACAGGAACAAATCGCTGATAAAGTTGGTAAAGATCGAACAACAATAGCAAATTCAATAAGACTATTAAAACTACCTGCACAAATTCAGGAAAGCTTAATTGAAGAAAAAATATCTTCAGGTCATGCACGTGCGCTTATAAATTTACCCGGAGAGGATTTGCAACTTTATGTATTAGATAAAATTCTTAAAGATGGCCTTTCTGTAAGAAAAGTGGAAAACTTAGTTAAGAAATTAATTACTGATGGCATCCCACAAAAAAAATCATTTTCTTTCAAATCTGTCAAACCTTTAAATTCAAATCTTGCAGATGTTGAAGATAAGCTTAGAAAAATATTTGGGACAAAAGTTCAATGCAAACAGAAGAAAGATGGCGGGGGAGAGATAATAATAGAGTTTTTTTCTCATGATGAATTAGAAAGATTATTTGAACTCTTTGAAATCATTGATAAAAAATATAACTAAAATTTTAGTTACTGTAGTTTTAATAAACATCCCTTTAATTGCACAACAGGATACTACTGCCGCGGCTGATACGATTAATAATTCAACAAATAATTTTGTAATGCAAAAATCTCCCTGGGGCGCAGTTTTACGAAGCGCCATCATTCCTGGCTGGGGACAAATCTATAATGAATCCTATTGGAAGGTGCCAATAGTTTGGGGAATAACCGGATGGTTAGTTTACGTTTGGGTAGATAACAATAATCTTTATAAGGATAATAGAACTTTGTTTCTGCAAACAGGCGATGATAGATATAAAAGATTTAGAGATTTTTATAGAGATCAACGAGACCAGTTTGCTATTTATATTGTTTTAACGTATTTCCTTAATTTGGTTGATGCTTATGTGGATGCTCATCTTTTCGATTTTAATGTAGATGAAAATTATTTTACAGGTCAAAAAATGTATAACCTCCGAATAAATTTTTAACAAACAGAAATGAATAAAATTGAGCAAATAACTTGCAATAAATGTTCAACAGTAAATCCGCTTTATACCTCTATTTGCATAAATTGTAAGTCATATCTGAGAGAAAGAGTTGTAAATATTGATTTATGGAAAACGATAGGACTACTAATCGAAGATCCGTCAAGTGCCTTTCGTCAAATAATATTTGCAGAGAATAAAAACTTTATAATTTTTATTACACTTTTTATTGCATTAAAGAATTTACTAATTACCAGATTTTTATCAGTCCCTTTCCTTGGTAAAGAGGGAGTAAGTACACCCTTTATTATCAGCTACTTTATCATCCTTGGTTTTACACTTTTACTATTTATCGGATTTACCTTATTACAGAAAATTTATTTTAATAAATTAAAAACAATTTTAAGAGTTAAAGATATTTATGCATCTGATGTATATGCTTTTGTGCCATTTGTTCTTGGTATTTTCTTCATTTTTCCAATAGAACTTGTTGTGCTGGGAGGCGATGTTTTTTCGAACAATCCGACTCCATTTCAAATAAAACCTACTGTATCTTATTTACTAGCAGGATTTGAATTGCTTACATTTTTATGGTCTTTTGTATTGCTGAACAAAAGTATGAGAATTATTTCTGGTAAAACTTTAACACCAATTTTATTCACTGTGTTATTTCTTTCGATAAGTATTCTTTCATATATCGTTTTATCTCATCTGATATTTTCTCTTTACTAGTTCAATTATTTTCTTGCTCCGACGCTACCTATCCTGATCAAGATATTTATATTATTACATTTTCAATAAAGAAGAATAATTCAACTTTTTTTGTTATTTTCGTTCAACTTTTTGAGTGAATTATGAAAACTATAACTACAACTTCAAAAATATTTGCATTTATTTCTTTATCAACCTGTGCAATCTGGATAGGTTCTTATTTAGTCAGATTATTTTCAATCTATCAATTATTTGAAAGTCCTGATCTGACATTAAAAAATTATATTACTGAGCAAAACATTAATGGAGTTTTGTTTTCTTTTTTACCTGTTATTCTCACTCCGTTTGTTTCCTTTATTCTAATGATTGTAGCTTTTCTATTGTTTGTTATAACTTCTAAAATTAGCTTAAGAGAAAATGGCTGGCTGTTTATAATATTTATAGCCGTATTAATTACTCTTCCTTTTGAAATTTATTTAATGACAATTGATTATAAAATTATTTTAATGTTAAATAGTTCAACCTTTGATGCAAGCCAAATAATTATTCTATTAAGAAAAAGGATTACTGCACTTAGCAGCTTCCCAATATTAGTTTTATTTACTTACTTATCATTTTTTTATTTTATTGTATTTAAGCCACTTACAAAATCCATTAAACATAATGTATGAAAATAAAAGAAAAAGAATTTGAAGATATAATTCAGGATCTCAGATCAGTTGCCAGCCAATTGGGTGCTACTGTAAGATTTGAAAAAGGAGATTTTAAAGGTGGATATTGCCTGATTAAAGAAAGTAAGGTAATCGTGATTAACAAAAATGCAAACTTACAACGCAAGGCAATGATCCTTTCCGCTGCGTTGAAAGAATTGGGTGTAGATGAAATCTATCTTAATCCAAAACTACGTGAGATAATTGAAGAAATGGGGGATAACAATTGAGAATATTAGTACTTAATGGTCCTAATCTTAATTTACTTTCAAAAAGGAATAAGAAAAATTACGGGAATAAAAATTTAGCCCAAATTGAGGTTCTTATAAAAAAAGAATTTCCTGGTATTTATTTTACTTTTTTTCAATCCAATATTGAAGGAGAATTAGTAAATAAAATTCAGGATGCTGATAAAAAATTTGATGCTTTAATCATTAATCCTGGTGGATATTCTCATACCTCAGTAGCAATACATGATGCTTTGGAACTATGTACAATTCCTAAAATTGAAGTTCACCTTTCTCATTTAGCTAATCGGGAGGATTTTAGGCAAAAGCTTTTAACTGCAAAAAAAACTAATGGTTATATCTCTGGCTTCAGCGAAAATGGATATCTTGCAGCAGTTTATCTAATCCAAAAAATTATTAAGGGTTAACTGACTTTCCATTTTTATCATAACTTTATTTTATAGATAAATCTTTTTATCTCTTAGAACTTTAAGGTTAGAGATTTAATCTAAATATTTATTTAATTAATCCTATAAAGTTGATATTATAAAGGAGATTAGTTATTTTCGATTAAACATTTTAAGAAGCTTATGAAGGATTTATCTATTAAAAAATTATACTACTCAATTAGCGAAGTAAGTAAAATTACAGGGATTGAGCAGTATGTTTTAAGATATTGGGAAACCGAATTTGAACAGCTTAAACCACAGAAAAATCGGGCTGGGAACAGAATCTATACTAACAAGGATATCCAACTTATCCTTCACATTAAAACTCTGCTCAGAGAAAGAAAATATACTATTGAAGGTGCCAAGAAGATAATGGAGAATTATGCACCAGAAAGAATTCTACAATCTTCTGAACCAGAAAAGATTGTTGATGTAAGTTTTGAACCGCCTTCCGGTAAAAAAGATAAATCATCGCTACATAAAGACCTTGAAGAAGTTAAAAGCATTTTAGAATTTTTAGTATCGAAATTGTAAACCTCGGAACGTGGCGCAGCCCGGTAGCGTACTTGAATGGGGTTCAAGGGGTCGCGGGTTCAAATCCCGCCGTTCCGACTAAATTTTAATTTTATTAAATCCTCCCGAGTATTTTCTTATTTTAATTTGTCTAATATTTTATAATTCAATCTATTTTTTTAATACAATCTATTTTATACAACGCATTGGTTTCAACCTCTTGCGGAAAACGGATAATGTTGTTTAATTTAATAATAATACACACTCCCATTTTATCAGTCTTAATATTATTTTGTTTTATGGAGATATTAATCGGCATATTACTTAAAAAATATTTTTAAATTAAGTAAAAATTTCTTAGCTGAGCCCTATGTTAAGCTGAATTGTTTTTTTACTTGCAATTAAAGACTGATTATTACTAATTATTCTTTATCAACTTACTTCCTGAATTCTTTACCTCAATTTTGTATAAAGAGTTCGTTTGTACTTCGGTGAGAAATAGAGTTTTTAGGTCGGGCCCGCCAAATTCTAAATTAGTTGGCTTTAAACCAGGAGTGGGAATTTTCTGAATGAGTTTTCCTTCTTTAGAAAAGATATAAACTGCACCGCCACCATAATGAGCAACGTACAAATTTCCTTCTTTGTCAAATTCAATCCCATCAGGATCACCTCCTGGAAGAAAAACAAAATCCGATTTACCTGTAAGTGCACCATCATCTGAAATATTAAAACTAACTATTTTTTGTTTTGCGGATTCACATACATAAAGTTTTCCATCAGCAGGGGAAATTTTTATTCCGTTCGGAAATGCAAGACTATCTGCGATCAATTTTATTTGTTTTGTTTTAGCATCAATAAAAAATATTCTGCCATCCAAAATATTTTTATCATAGCTTTTGGGATCAGTAAAAAAGATATTACCATTCGCATCAATCACAATATCATTTGGACGATTAAATTTTTCACCATTATAACCGTTAGCATAAACCTCAATATTTTTGTCTTTATCAACTCTTAATATTTGACCATAACCGTATTCACAGATATACAAATAACCATCACTACCATAAGCTAAGCCGTTTGTTTTGTTGATATTTATTCTCTCATCATTTTTAATTAAAAAAGTATCCACCGCACCATTATTATATTTTGTAATCCAACCACCATAACAATTGGAAAAGTAAATTGATGACACACCATCATATGCAGGTCCTTCAGGAAAATTTAAATTGTCAATTACTTTTACCCATTTTTGTGATGGCTCAATTATTTGAGAATAATTCAAAATAGAAAAGCCAATAATTAGGAATCCGATTATAAGTAACTTTGTTTTTGCGAGCATTTTTACTCCGATTCGCTTTAATGTTATCGATATTTTTATTGTATCCATAAACGCAACCCCTTCTCTTCGTAAGAGAAGGCGAATAAAAGGGGAGGAGTTTGTTCGATACTTTTTAATGACAAACAAATTTATTATGTGATGATAAATTTATAAATTTCATATCAATAATCTTAGGAAAGTTTGTTATGAAACGATTTTTATTTTATGCGCAAATATTATTCATTTTTAATTCACTATTATTCAGTCAAACAAATTTACAGCGGATTGATATCGGGAATCTGAAACTAACCTCCGGTGAAGTAATAGAAAACTGTGTAATGGGATTTAGAACTTTTGGCAAATTAAATGAAAATAAAACAAACATTATAATTTATCCAACCTGGTTCGGCGGAACGAGTCTTGAGATTGGATCATTGGTTGGCAAACATCATTTTATTGATACTACAAAATACTACATTATCGCTCTTGATGCCCTTGGGAATGGAATCTCAAGTTCTCCTTCAAATTATCCGGATGAATTTCCTCAAATCACAATAAGAGATATGGTTAATGCGGAATATAAACTGCTAACTGAAAAACTAAACATCGATCATATCTTTGCTGCAGTTGGCGGTTCACTAGGCAGTATGCAGGTTTTAGAATGGGCAGTTGCTCACCCTGATTTTATGGATAAGATTGTTGCTTATGTTGCCTCGCCAAGAATGACAACTTATGATCTGTTGTGGATGAATACGCAGCTTAATATGATTGAATCCTGCCAAAAGTGTGGAATGAATGAAAAGGAAATAAAAAAAATATTAGATATGATAACTGCGGCGATGGGACGCACTCCGGATTATATTGTACAAAATGTTAAGAGGGAAAAATTTTCAGAATATCTTTCATCGTTTGATAAGGAACCATCAAAAACATTTACGCTCGATGATTATGTAATTCAAATTAAAGCAATGTTGAAGCATAATATTTATTTGGATTTTAATGATTCAGTGGAAGAAGCAGCTAAGGCAATAAAAGCGAAGTTATTTATAATTGCAAGTAAAACAGATATGATGCTGCAACCATCCGAAGCACTAAAGTTAGCCGAATTGACCAAATCGAGAACACTTATATTAGATAATAATTGCGGGCATCTTGCAGTTAGCTGCGAACTTGAAAGATGCAGCAAAGAGATCTCAGATTTTTTTAAGGAATGATTTTTTGTTGGATCAGTTGAATTAATCAAAATGAATATCTTTTAAAGACTTCTCAAAAATTCAATACGTAATTCCTTCGCAAACCTGCCTTTGCGTCTCGCGGGCCTTCGCGAGAATGAAACAGAAAGTTAGAGCTCTTTTTCAGATGTCTCTTTTATTTAAGACGGATATTTCCCAATCCATTTCCAAATCGTTCTGTGAAATTTATGAATTGAATTAACTGGTTCGCTAAACATCATTATACATTCACCATTTACAAAATCAATTTGATTATCTTTACAAAAATCTATCGCAGCATTTGATTCTGATCCCTGCTGCATCCAGATATTTTTTATGCCAAGTTCTTTTGCGTCCTTAACAACTTTTTCAGTCTCAATTGGCGGAACAACAGTAACAATTCCATCAACTTTACTGTTAACTGATTTTAATGATGTCTCTAATTTTTCACCATCAATAAATCCACCTTTGGGATTAATGGGAATAACATCATAATTGCGCTGCTTAAGATGTCTGTAAACTGAAACTCCAAATCCTTTTCCTTCAGAAGATACGCCGATAACAGCAATGTTTTTAAGACTAAGGAAAGTTTTTATTGATTCACTTTTCATAAGGTATTATCCTTCAAATATTTATTTACAAAATTAATACTTATCCAATGAATTTTTAATACATTTCATAAAATATGTTCATTTAGTTAACTTTGTATCAAAATTTTACTTTACAAAATAATAAGACAAATGAATTACGAAGACGATAAACCGAATTCTTATTGCGGAATATTTGGCATTTACGGATCTAATAACGCAGCAGTTAATACTTATTATGGATTGCATGCTTTGCAGCATAGGGGACAGGAGGCAAGCGGAATTGTTACCCGAACTTTTAATGGCGATGGTAAGGCACATTTTAATATCGTTAAAGGTGAGGGATTAGTCTCTGAGGTTTTTGCAGATCATAGTATTCTTAAAGAAACATTGCTTGGTAATTCAGCAATTGGTCATAATAGATATTCAACAACCGGAGCTACAAAATCCAGAAAAAATATTCAACCGTTTATGGTTAATTATAGAATGGGCAATCTGGCTATCGGGCATAATGGTAATCTTACTAATGCTAAAGAATTAAGAGATGAATTAGTTAATGAAGGTGCAATATTTCAAACGACCAGTGATACCGAAGTAATACTTCACTTGATTGCACGTAGTAAACTTGAAAATCAGATTGATCAAATACTTGAAGCATTAAGAAAAATTGAAGGCGCTTATTGTGTTGTTATACTTACTGATGATAAACTAATTGCTGCACGTGATCCGCTTGGTTTTCGTCCATTAGCATTAGGTAAGTTAGATAACTCTTTTCTCGTTGCTTCAGAAACCTGTGCTTTTGATATTCAATCAGCTTCATTTTTAAGAGAAGTGAATCCAGGTGAATTAGTTGTTATAGATGATGAGACGATTAAGACGGGTGACATAAAATCGTTTAGAATTAATGGTAATCCGGAACCAAAAAAACATTGTGTGTTTGAGTACATTTATTTCTCGCGTCCTGATAGTTTTATCTTTGGACATAATGTAGATAAGATGAGAAGACGGCTTGGCAAAGTTCTAGCCCGCAAACATCCTGTAACTGATCCTGATGGCGAGCGCGTTTATGTTATAAGTGTTCCGGATAGTTCAAATACAACTGCACTCGGCTATGCACGTGAGCTTGAAAAGGAAGGAATAGATGCCAGGATGGAAATCGGTTTGATACGAAGCCATTATATCGGTAGAACGTTTATTCAACCGGGACAAGGTAACAGACAGATGGGTGTTCGTATAAAATTTAATATTGTAAAAGGTGTACTTGAAGGACGAACAATTGTTGTTGTTGATGATTCAATTGTAAGAGGAACAACTTCCAAACAACTTGTTCATCTTATCAAAGAAGCAAATCCGAAATCAGTTCATTTAAGAATTTCATCACCTCCGATTATGTATCCTTGTTTTTACGGAATGGATTTTCCGAGCAAAGAAGAATTGGTTGCCCATCAAATGCATGGGAATATTGAAGAGATTAAAAATTATCTTGAAGTTGATAGCTTGGAGTATTTAACTATTGATGAGATGTTGGAAGCAGTTTCTGAAGCAGGCGAAGAAAATTTTTGCACAGCTTGTTTTTCGGGAAAATATCCAACTGAAACCGATGTTAACTTCAAGAAGGAAATGTATGAAGTTTAGTTCTTACGTACTTATTACTTTTCTATTATTACATTCTATCCCTTCATTGGCGCAAACTACTTATTTTATTAAGTATAAAAGCCAGGTTTCAAAAATTCTCATCGATCAAAAAATTAAAGAGCAGAAGATCAGTGAGTCTGTTCTAAAAAAATCTGTTGCATTACCAAAATTTAAGATGGATCATTTTGCTAAAGGATTAAATAAAAATAATAAATCACTTGAGCGAATTGTTAAAATAAATTTTGAACAGAATGTTGATGAAACTACTTTATTATCAGCTCTTTCTTCCGATCCTGAAATCGAATATGTACAAAAAGCTAATGTTTATAAGTTGGATTTTGTTCCTGATGATAGTCTTATTGCCGAGCAGTGGGCATTAAATAAAATCAGAGCGTTTGATGCCTGGGACGTAACTCAAGGATCGGATACGGTGCTGCTTGGAATTATCGATACAGGAATTGATTATAATCATCCTGATTTAATAAATAAAATATTTATTAACAAAGGTGAAACAGGATTAGATAATCTTGGAAGAGATAAGCGCACCAATGGAATTGATGATGATGGAAATGGATTTATAGATGATTACCGCGGCTGGGATTTTACTGATCGTGTAGGTTTTCCTTTTGATTCAACCGGTGGAGATTATCTTGGTTGGGATAATAATCCTTTTGATGATCAGGGACACGGAACTTATATTGCAGGCATAGCAGTTGCTGAAACTAATAATAGAATTGGAATTGCAGGTACCGCACCAAAAATCAAAGTGCTTAATCTTCGTGCATTTGATCCGGGCGGTTATGGTGAGGAAGATGATGTAGCCGCAGCAATACTTTATGCCGTTCAGGAGGGATGTAAAGTTATAAATATGAGTTTTGGTGATGATGCTTTTTCCTTTGTATTAAGAGATGTAATTCAATATGCTTATTCACAAAATGTGGTTTTAGTTGCAAGTGCGGGTAATTCCGGCTCTGATAAACCACATTATCCATCTGGTTATTCAGAAGTAATTTGTGTCGGTAATTCAACGGAGCAGGATTACGTTGCCGGAAGTTCAAACTTCGGCTCCACTATTGATCTTGTAGCACCCGGTTCATCAATAATTACAACGGCAAAAAATAACAGCTATGCATCAATAAGTGGGACATCTGCTTCCGCGCCGTTCGTATCTGCTGCTGCAGCATTGATTTTATCAATTAAAAATTTTACTAATGAAGAAGTCAAACAAATTTTAAAATCAACTGCGGATGATATCGAACAGACAGGTTGGGATTTAAGAAGTGGTGCAGGGCGTTTAAATATTTTTAAAGCTCTTACGGTAACTGCGCCATCAGCAATTAAATTTATTAATCCAACACAGGATTTTGCAACATCACAAAACTCATTACCAATAAAAGCTTCAATTCTTTCTCCATATTTTATTAGTTACAGCCTATCAGTCGGGAAGGGATATAATCCAACGAGCTGGAATACTTTGATTGAAAACGGACTTTATCAAATTTCTAACGAAGAGATTTATAACCTGAATATTTCCGGTTATACAGATACCGTTTATACTTTGCGCTTGGTAATCGCTCAATCCACCGGAAAGAATTTAGAAGAACGTGTTAATTTTTATGTCGATAGAACTCCGCCGGTTGCGGATCTTATAAATATTATTCCATCTTTTTATGGTGATAAAGCTACCCCGCTTGCCGCTGTTTACACAAATGAGCCATCGATCGTGCGAATGTATTATCGTGCTGCAGACGAATCAGAATTTAAATATGTTACTCTTGATGGATTCACAACAAACAACCAATTTGTAAAATCACTTCATTACGGATTTATTCCAAGAGAGCTTGTAAAACAGAATACTACTTATGAAATTTATTTTGAAGCCGAAAATCTTGTGGGACTAAAATCTTTAATTAAGGATAACGGAAATAATTTTTTTATCACTACAAACTTTAATGCTTCTTACTCAAAAGAATATTTAATGCCTTATACTTTACCACCGGGAAACATTTTTGAAAAGCCGTTAAATATTTCATCAAGCGATTATACAAATATTATTTTGCGAGCAAATTCAAATCCCAAAGTTTCTAAAATATTTAATTTTAATAATCAGTCATTTACTCAGATAGATTCCCTTAATGATAAAATAGTTAAAGACTTTGGAGATTTTAATAATAACGGTAAACTTGATCTTCTAACTTATTTAGTAAGAGATGGATTTATTGATGAACAGATATCTGTAAACTCACCATCCTTTCTCCAAAAATATTCAAATGTTGGCGGAAAGTTTTGGCCGATATTAGCAAATGATATTGACTCAGATGGAATAGTTGAAATATTTTCTGTCGCTTCTGATACAACTGTTGATGTATGGAAGGTTCAATCAAACCTTGATTTGATAAAGACAACAACTCTAAGAAATTTTACACCAAAAGGATTTGGAGATAATGTTCTAAATTCTCCAAATGCTGTAATTGCTGACGTTGATCAGGATGGTAAAAAAGAATTTTGGATGGTTGATGCTGACGGAGATATTTTTAGTTATGAAATTAATGGAGTGAATAATTTTACGCAGCAGTTTACGATTCAGACTGAATTTACGGGCTCATCTGCATATATAACAAAAGGGGATTATGATGGCGATGGTAAAGATGATATTGCGGTAATACTTCATTCGATTGATAATTTTGATATTGCACCTTTTTATCGGGTTATTGTTTTTAACATGGTTGGTTCTGTACCAAACATAATTTTTGATAATGCATTTATCGATGCCGCTACTGAATTTAATAATAACTTTAGAAAAGCAGAAAACAGCATCAGATTTTCTGATCTTGATAGTGATGGTAAAG
Organism: Ignavibacteriaceae bacterium; assembly: GCA_036796535.1. GTDB lineage: Bacteria > Bacteroidota > Ignavibacteria > Ignavibacteriales > Ignavibacteriaceae > IGN3. The sequence goes on along the minus strand of DAIRCT010000003.1, from coordinate 60,646 downwards.
ATGAGTTAATACTTTTTCTTTTCCCTTACTCATATATCTTTAAAAGTGATCAATCAAAAAATCAAATAATAAGCTTTAAAGAAAATATAAATTCAAACTCAATCTTTGTAGGTGATCTGAATAAAAATGGTTTACCTGAAATTGCTTTTCCATATTCAGATAAAATTACTTTTTCAGAATTTGCAATTTCAAAATTTGCCAGCACACCATACAATTTATCCGGATACAGTTCAAGCAGTTATAATATACAACTGAATTGGTTAGGAGCCGGTGAAAAATATTTTGTTTACAGAGGTTTAAATAAAAATGAATTGCAATTACTAGACTCAACAAATAATAATTTCTATCAGGACGTTGTTACAGAGACTAATAAATTTTATTACTATGCAGTCAAAGCATTTGATTCAGCCAAACCGGAACCGTTTTCATCACTAAGCAGCATTCTTGAAGTTTATTCGCATACACCTGCAATTCCCACGAAAGCAACAAGTAACAGCAGCAGGAGTGTTATAGTTACATTCTCTGAAAAGATGAAAAACACAATTGAAAATATGCAAGCATTTGAGATTATTGGATTTGGATTTCCACAATCAATTTCTCCAAACAATCAATTTTCATATTTATTATCATTTGATAAAGATTTACCGGTTGGGGATTTATCTCTTATCATAAAAGATATACGGGATTTTTATAATTCTACTGTAAACACAGATACATTACATTTTAGTATTTCGCCAACTCAATTTGCGCAGTCATTTTATATTCAATCGTTCGAAATAGTTAATGCCTATAAAATTAAAATCACATTTAATTTTAATGTTGATGAATCCTCAGCAAAAAATACTTCCAACTATATTTTCCAACCTGAAAATAAAGTTTCTTCTGTAACTATTGATTCAAAAGATCCAAAAACCATTTATCTGGATTTAAGTAATCAAAAACCCGTTGGTTCAGTAGGGAAGGAGTATGTTTTATCAATTCGTAATCTTATCTCTGATTTAGCAAGCGGTAACACTCCAATAAATGAAGGCGCAGGAAGTTATCTGGTGCTTTCATCTTTTGCAAAAAATTTAGCAGATGTTTATGTATATCCGAATCCCGTTAGAAACTTAGATAACTCTTCAAAGATTACTTTTGCAAATTTACCCAGGCGAGTTAAAATCAGTATTTGGTCAATTGATGGAAGATTTGTTAATGAACTGGAAGAAACTGATGGAAATGGCGGAACTGATTTTCTATTAAAAGATAAAGATGGAAATCAGCTGTCTAGCGGAATTTATTTTTATAGAGCGGTACAACTTGATGAACAAAATAATGAAGGTGAAGAAAAATTAGGTAAATTTGCAGTGATAAAATGAAATTTTCACACAAAGATATATTCACAATTTCCAACGCAATAAGTCTTTTAAGATTGCTGCTTGTAATACCATTTTGGTTTTTATTAAATCATTTTGATTCACAAAGTGTAAGATACGTTACATTTGTATTATGTTTATTTGCAGCATCAACAGACATGCTTGATGGTTATCTGGCAAGAAAATTAAATCAGGTTACTGAGGTTGGAAAAATAATTGATCCACTTGCAGATAAAGCGGCAATGGCTCTTATTGTTATTAAACTTTATTTGATTGGTGAGATTTCAGGTTTTTATTTCTATTCTATAATTCTGCGTGACTTACTAATTTTTGTCGGTGGTATTTACGTAACCAGCAGAATTGATAAAGTGCTTCCATCAAACAGGATCGGAAAAATTACTGTGTTAAATATCGGCATAGTAATTTTATTTACAATAATTGGTATCAAAGACAATCTAATATTTCAAATCTTTTATTACTCAAGCATCATATTAATTTTTGTTTCATTTATTGCTTACTTAATCAGAGCCAAAGAATTTATAGATCGAAAGAATCATGAGTCTGTTTAAAAATTTTAATTTAAATAAGTTAAAAGAAGGGCTAACCAAAACACGAGAAAAGCTTTTCAATTCAATTACTGAAACAGTAACGGGAAAAGCAGTAATTGATGATCTGACAATTGATAGAATTGAAGAGATACTGATTACATCAGATATTGGCTATGATACTGCGGAACGAATTATTTCAGATGTGCGAAAAAATTTGAAGTCTGAAAAAGATCGTACTGCTGAAAATATTTTAGAGATTGTTAAAAAAGAACTTATAAAAACTTTGGAAGTATTTAACAAATCTGAAAATGGTCTTATAAAAAAACCGTATGTGATATTAATTGTTGGTGTAAATGGAGTTGGGAAGACAACTACCATCGGAAAACTTGCTAACAATTATAAAAAGATTGGACTGAAAGTAATCGTGGGAGCAGCAGATACTTTTAGAGCCGCCGCCAATGAACAGCTTGAAATTTGGGCAGCAAGAGCCGGAGTTGATATAATTCAAGGTTCCAAAGGAATTGATCCCTCTTCTGTGGTATTTGATACTTTAAAGAAAGCCATTGATGAAAATTATGATGTTGTCTTAATTGATACTGCCGGTCGATTACATAACAAAGTTAATTTAATGCATGAGTTAGATAAAATTAATCGAGTTATGAAAAAATTATTACCAGATGCTCAGCATGAAACTTTATTAATTGTTGATGGAAATACCGGACAGAATGCCTTGAAACAAGCTGAAGAATTTTCTAAAGTTACGAATGTAAATGGATTAGTTATTACTAAATTAGATGGAACTGCAAAAGGCGGAGTTGTTTTTCAGATCGTGTCAAAGCAAAATATTCCTATAAAGTATATTGGAGTTGGCGAAGGCATAGATGACTTGCAGGAATTTGACGCCGAGGCATTTGTAAATGCTATTTTTAATTAATTAACGGTTTTATTATTATGTTGATGAAAAGACCACAACATCGTGTTTTTGATTATCCTCCAAGGTTTTATAAACCTGAAGAAGATGAACAAGAACGAAGAAAACGTCGTCTTGGATTTTCTCAAATGCGGAAGTACAACAAGAGACAAAGGAATCCGATAATCTGGATTGTGTTCATAATCATTGTTATAATTATCATAGTAAGATTATCTGGAAGGGGTTAATAAGTATAAATATTAGTTTACATAATATACATTATCGGACAAATCATTTTCTTACCATTCTGCACTTTTTATAATTTGCTCTTCAGTACCGAATAAAACCAAAATATCATCATTCTCAATTCTGTAATCGTGCTTTGGCATTACTATTTTTGATTTTACGTCGGTTTCATCAAACAACTCTTTTTGCTTTTTAATCATTAGAACTTCCAAACCAAATTTATTACGCAGCTTAAGTTCGGCTAAAGTTTTTCCTATAAAATCCTGACTTGGTTTTCTTTCAACTATGGCATAACCATCAGCTATTTTAGAAATTTTTAATTGTTTCAAAGTCTGAATTTCTCTGGACAAACCATCTGCTAAATCGTGTCTGATACTTTCACGATTATAAGTATCCAGCACATCTTGTTTTGTAACTATGCCGATGATCTTATTCTCATCATCATCACTAATAACTGGTAATTCTTCAATATCTGCTTTGGTTAATAGCTTCAGAACTAAATCCAGATCATCAGATTTTTTAACTTTAACTAATCGCGTGTCCGCAATATCCTGAGCAATAATGGAATCCTTAATTGAATCATATTCAGTTATTAAAGGCCTGATTTGGCTATCAGATATAGCGCCCACTAATTTTCCAGAACTATCTTTTGTATAAATAATCCGGTGCGGAGAATCAATAAGTTTTGGAACAAATTCTGTTAATGGAGCATTTACATTTACTATAATGGGATCATCTCTTATTATTTTTTCGACTAAAATTGATTTTAGGATTCGTGATTCTCTTCCTTCAGAAAAACGAAATCCTTGACGCTCAAGCAATTTAACGTGATATGATCCTTTATTTATAATTTGCACAATACTCGAACTAATGATTACCGATAACATAAGCGGAAGCATAAATGAGTATTCACGTGTCATTTCAAATATCATTAATATCGCTGTAATTGGTATCGAGTTAATACCACCAAGTGTTGCTCCCATACCTACAAGAATAAATGTGGTTGGATCGGTGGGTACTCCTGTTAAAGTTGTAACTCCATAAGAAAATAAATATCCTGCCGTGGCTCCCATAAATAATGATGGAGCAAAAGTTCCTCCAAAGCCACCGGAATTAAGAACCAATGGAACAAGAAGAAATTTTAATAAAAATAATATTAGCACAACTTGCCAGCTAAATGAATTACTAAGAACATCATTAATACCTCTGTAACCAATTCCAAAAATATCTTTATAATAATATCCACTTATCCCAACCAAAAGACCAACTAAAATCATTAAGAACCATCTTGGAAATAATTTTAAAAGTTTTTTTCTGAATAGATTGGATAAGAAAGCATCATACTTTAAAAACAAAACTGCTATAATTCCACATAGCAATCCGAGTAAAATAAATAAATAGAAATAATGATATTCACCAATGTGTGGCGCTGGAAAAGAGAAAATACTTGCATTGCCAATAAATATTCTTGAAATAGCACTTGCAGTAACCGAAGCCAAAATTAACGCAGAAAATGTTGTGGTTTGAAAATCATTGAGTAAAATAATTTCCAACGCAAAAAACACTCCGCCAAGTGGAGTATTAAATATTGCAGCAATTGCGGCACCAGCTCCGGCTGCTGTAAAAGCTCTTCTCCTTTGATCAGAAAGATGAAGCAGCGTAGCTATTTTACTTGCAACTCCCCCGCCTAATTGCGCTGCAGGTCCTTCGGGTCCTACTGTTCCTCCTGAACCAATACAAATTACCGGAGCGAAAAAATGAAAAATTGTTGTTCTAAAAGGGATATAACCACCCTTTATAGCAACAGCTTTAATAACTTCTAATACTCCCCTTTTCTTAGAAATTTCTGGTGCTACCAAAATCATTATGCTTTGGATAAGCATACCGATTGCAGGTATTACGATTACGAAAGCTGCACCAAGAAAATATAACCCACCAGCAGTTCGTTCGAAAAATAGTCTATTAAAAAAATCAATCGAATAGTGAAAGAATACTGATGCTAATCCTGCGGCAACACCAATTATTATTGCGTATAAACTAAAAAGTGTATATTCAGGAAAAGCTATTTGCTTGAAATATGCTTTAAATCTATCAATGAATGGTAAAATATTTTTATCACTTACTTTCAATAAAATATTCAGTCATTATTTAATATTTATAAAAACCTTCACCAGTTTTTCTACCGAGTTTATTTGCAGCAACCATCTTTTTTAAAAGCGGACATGGCCTATATTTTGGATCGTTGTAACCATTGTACAAAACATCCATAATTGCAAGGCAGACATCTAATCCAATAAAATCTGCTAAAGTTAACGGACCCATTGGATGAGCCATACCAAGCTTCATTACCGAATCAATTGCTTCCTTGGATGCAACCCCTTCCATCAATGCAAAGATGGCTTCATTAATCATAGGCATAAGAATTCTATTTGATATAAAGCCAGGATAATCAAATACTTCAACAGGTTCTTTGTCCAGTTTTAATGTTAGATTTTTTATGGTCTCATATGTTTGATCTGAGGTTGAGTACCCTCTGATTATTTCAACCAATTTCATAACCGGTACGGGATTCATAAAATGCATCCCGATAAATTTTTCTGCTCTACATACTGCTGATAGTTCAGTTATTGATATGGATGAAGTATTAGAAGCAAATATACAATCCGGATTAATTTGTTTCTCTAACTTATTAAATATATCAAGTTTAGCAGATTTATTCTCATATATTGCTTCGATAATAAGATTAACATCAAATGGAATATTTTCAACACCAATAACTTTTGTTATGTTATTAAGTATTTTACTTTTATCCGCCTCAGTTATTAATTGCTTTTTTATTTGTCGATCGAGATTACCTGAAATAGTGCTTAAAGCTTTATTGAATAAAACTTCATTCATCTCAGTCAGGTAAACGTCAAATCCCTTCATAGCAAAAACGTGAGCGATTCCATTGCCCATAGTACCGCCGCCAATTACAGCAACTTTTTTAATTTCCATTTTTATTGTCTCCTTTGATTACTTATAGTTTTTCACTATCAATGCTGAAGCTTCTCCACCACCGATACACAAAGAAGCTAATCCAAATTCTAAATTTCTCTTTTTCATTTCATAAATTAGTGTAACTAATATCCTGGCACCGCTTGCCCCAATTGGATGCCCTAATGCAACAGCGCCTCCGTTAACGTTTACATTAGCATTTGTTAATCCAAGTAGTTTGTTTACTGCCAGTGAAACTACAGCAAACGCTTCATTGATTTCATATAAATCAATATCTTTTGTCGTCATTCCGGCTTTTTTAAGTACTTTATTAATTGCGTCAGCAGGAGCTGTTGTAAAATCAATGGGTGCTTTGGCAGCAGAACTTTGTGCAACAATTTCAACTAATGGTTTTAGTCCTAATTCTTTTGCTTTTTCTTCGCTCATAACTATTAAAGCAGCGGCGCCATCGTTTATACTGGATGCATTAGCTGCAGTTACTACTCCATTTTTTTCAAATACAGGTTTTAGTGTTGGTATTTTATCGAACTTAACTTTTGTGGGCTCCTCATCTTTATCAACAATAATTTCTCCTGATTTGGAAGATATCTTTATCGGACAAATTTCATTTTTAAATCTACCAGAATTAGTTGCTTCTATAGCTCGCCTGTAAGATTCAATTGCAAAAGCATCAAGTTCTTCGCGCGTAAATGAAAAATCTTTAGCACAGGATTCAGCACAGCTTCCCATATGAATATTATTATAAACATCCCACAATCCATCTAAAACAATTGAGTCCTTTATTTCGCCATGTCCTAAGCGATAACCATTCCGGGCACTTAATAACATATAAGGTGCATTACTCATACTTTCCTGTCCGCCAGCTATTATAATTTCTGCATCACCCAATGCAATCGCTTGCTGAGCAAGCATTACGGCTTTTAACCCGCTGCCGCACATTTTGTTGATGGTCATACATTCAGTTTTGTTTGGTAAACCTGCAAATATAGCCGACTGTCTGGCAGGGGCCTGTCCTTGACCACCCATCAAAACATTACCCATTATTACTTCATCTATCAATTGAGGATCTATTTTTGAGTCTTCAACAACAGACTTAATTGCAAAACTTCCTAGCTGACCTGACGAGAATGAAGATAGTGAACCACCTAATGATCCGATGGCTGTTCTTTTTGCTGAGACGATCACAACTTTTTTCATAATTCCCTCTTGAAAATATTATTTTATGTTTTATTAAAAATAAAGAAAAATGATTTAAGAATCAGAGAAAAAGTATAATTTACTTTGTGACTAAAGAAGAGAGTTGAAAAATAATATTACTAACGGCAAGATTAAGATTAATATTATTTTTTAGATATGAAGATATTTTATCAAGATTATTTGTTACACTACTTATTTCAATATCCGGAAATTTTGAATTAAACTTTTCCAGTGTTTCCAGATGCTTTGTATAAAATATATTATCTAATTTTTTCAATCTGAATTTTTGAAAATCATTCAACCAGATCAATAACATTTTTATTAAAAGTTTTATTTTTAATTGATCAGAAACAGATAAGGCATCTTCAAATTCAGTTAATGCAGAATGGTATCTTTTAGCAAATGAATTTCTTAAAATTCTAATTGTTTTTTCCCGAAGCTCTTCAAAATCATTTTCTAATAATAACATAGCTCCCTGAGTAGAACCTTCGGAAAATGGTGTAACTTCCCTTGCAAGATTTTCATCAACCTTAAAATATTTTGTTAATACATAAACTAAATCATTATTATCTAATGGTTGGAAATGGATTTTCCAGCAGCGTGATCTTATTGTTTCCCTTAACTTTTCGGGATAAGCTGTGCACAAAATAAAAATAACTCCTGCCGGCGGTTCTTCAAGATTTTTGAGTAAGGCATTCTGCGCTTCCTCATTCATCAAATGGGCTCTGGATATAATGACAATTCTGTATTTTACATCATCATAGTTAAGCGATAAAAATTTTTTTACATCTCGAATGCTATTAATTTTAATAATGTTTGCTTTTGGAATTTCAATTCGGTAAAAAGGATTTTCAGATTTTTTTTCAAATTCAGTTTTAATTAAATCCATTTCATCCTGCGTGAATTTTTCATATGGATCATTTTGATCTGTTTCATTTTTTCCGCGCGGCAAAGGAAGGATATATTTTATATATGGTTCTGAAAATTTTTGAATGGAAGTAACTATTTTTTTTTCATCATCAGAATTGCTACTAAATGTATTGAGGGCTTTTGCCAAACTAATAGCGGCATTTTCTTTCCCCACACCTTCGGAACCAGTAAAGAGCAAAGCATGAGGAATATTTGATTGTTTCATCATACTTTCAAATATCAATCTTACTTTCTGATTGCCGATTATTTCATCTAAATATTTACTCATAAAAAAAGGCGCTCAAGGCGCCAATCCTTATTCATCTTCATCGTTATAAAAAAAGTCCTCATCGGAAGGATAATCCGGCCAAATATCTTCAATGGATTCATATGGCTCATCCGAATCCTCAAGTTCTTTTAAATTTTCTATAACTTCATATGGTGCGCCGATACGCTCGGCATATTCAATAAGTTCGTCTTTAGTTGCGGGCCAGGGAGCATCGTCAAGAAATGATGCTAGTTCAACTGTCCAAATCATATAATTAAATCCCTCCGGAAAATTTATTTACTTGTGGTAGATTCAAAATAATTATATTCATCAAAGAAAAAATCAGCAGGGTTTAAGTTTTGTCCATTGTGAAGAACTTCGTAGTGAAGGTGTGGACCAGAAGACAGACCGGAATTGCCTGTTCTGGCAATTATATCTCCTCTGTTAACTTTTTGTCCCTCTTTTACTTTAGCACTTGAAAGATGTGCGTACACTGTTCTGTACCCAAAACCATGATCAATCTCAACATCCAAACCAAACCCAGGATTATTACCAACAAAAACAACAGTTCCTTTACCAGTTGCTTTCACTGGAGTTCCAACATCAGCAATAATATCTACTCCATTATGCATTTTATATACTTTAAGTATTGGATGCAGTCTCATCCCAAAACTTTCGCTGCTATAATGTCCGAGTGCAGGTAAGATTGCGGGAATAGATTCAAAAAGATTCTGGTTTTGTTTTAGCTTTGAAGAGATTTCATCAAACTGTGATTTTTCAAATTGAAACTTTCGCGTAACATTATCTACAATCTTTAAAGCATCATCAATATCAGGTTTATTACCGGTAAATAAGTTATCTATCGATTTACTTCCACCTATACCGACTAATCTTTCTTCAGGACTAATTGGTTCAAGATTGGCAGCCAGGCGTAAATCATTACTAGCTGAAGTTAGATCTTTTAATTGTTTTTCCAGATATGAATAATTATCAGTGATTGTGATAAGTTTTTCTTTCAATAATTTATTCTCTGCTTCAAGAGAACTAATTTCATCACCTTTACCTGATAAGCTTGATATAAGATAAAATAATCCCAGAATAATTGAAGTGGAGATAGCCAAAGAACCTATAAAATAGGTTATTAGTTTTGCCCTGAAGTGCTTTATTTCAAGGAAGTTAAGGGTTTTTTCTGAGAAATAATAAAACTTTTTCATATTTGCTGCCGCAACATAAAGATTAAGGTGCCTTTTGTCAATATCAAATTCATCAAAAAATTACTCAAAATCGTGCTCAAAATACTCTACTCCCCTGTTCTCAAAATTTGTTTTACTTCTAAGGCGTTCATTTAAGCGCTCATTAAAAATTTTAGCTGCATTATGGCCATAATGTTTAAGCAAATAATTAAGACTAATTACTTCGGATATTACTGTTATATTTTTACCTGGAATTATCGGAAGTTTTATATGTGGAATATCAATATCCATAATTGAAATTGTTCTTTCATCTAAACCTGTTCTTGTATATTCAGAATTTTCATCCCACGATTCCAACTCTACAATTATCTCTAATCTTTTTTGATATCTGATTGCACGAATACCAAACATACTTTGAATATCAATAATACCAAGACCGCGGATTTCCATAAAATGTTTACCCAGTTTTGTTCCAGCACCCATTAAAATGCCTTCGCCTTTTTTTGTAAAGATGATGACATCATCACCGACTAATCGATGACCTCTTTCGATCAAATCTAACGCAACTTCACTTTTACCTATTCCGGATTTACCAACGAATAGAATTCCTACTCCATAAACATCAACAAGAGAACCATGCACAGTAAGGCGCGGGGCAAATTGATCATCAAGAAAATCGCTTAGCAGATAAACTAATTTTGTGGTAGAATATCCAGTATTAAATACCGGCACTTTGTTTTGATTAGCTTTTTTTAGCAGAACAGGAAAAGGAATATTATTATCAGTTAAAACTATACAGGGAATATTAAATTTAAATATCCTATCCAATGATTCTTCTTTTTTCTCATCCGAAAGCTGCTCAAGATATCGCATTTCAGTATTACCAAAAACCTGCACACGATTGTAAGAAAAAAGATCAACAAAACCGGCCAGAGCTAACCCCGGCCGATGTAAATTCTGATCAAAGATTTTCTTATCAAAGTCATTATATTCTGTTAACAATTTTAATTTACAGATATTCTTTGCATTTTCATAAAGAAATCCCACATTAATATTTTCTTTACGCTTAACTGAATTTTGATCAATCTTAATCATCTTTTTTTAGATACTCTTTTTGATTTTAAAGTTATTAATTGCTTCCTAAGTTTTTCAGTTGCAGATGTAACAGCGGTTTTAAAATCTTCTGTCTGATCTGCAGCTGTCAATACCTGTCCCGGAATATTAAGAACTATTTCTGCTTTCTTTATACTGTTCTGATTATTCTGAAAACTGAGTTTTACATCAGCTCCTAAAATATCGTCGTTAAACTTTTTGAGCGAGGATATTTCGCCTTCAATAAAGTCCTTTAATGTTGGGTGTGCTTTGAACTTTCTTGCAGTTATCTGAATGTTCATTTTATCCTCCGTTACTATGATTTTGGATGTGATTTTTTATAAGTTGATTTAAGCCGTTCTATACTTACATGAGTATAGATTTGAGTCGTTGATAAATTTTCATGTCCTAATATATCCTTAACCGCCCTCAAATCTGCACCATTATCCAGCATATGTGTTGCAGCACTATGACGCAAAATATGAGGACTTTTCTTTTTTATGTCCGTTACCAGATTTAAGTATTTATTCACTATTCGATGCACAAATCTTGGATATAGTTTCTCATTGTTTTTATCTCTAATCAAAGGATCAGAATAATTTTTAATCGGATTTAGTTTTAAATATTCATTTAATATTTTTATGGATTTTTCACCAATGGGAACAATACGAGTTTTGCTCCCTTTACCAAATACTTTAACCTGCGATTTACTTATATCAACATCAGAATATTTAAGATCACATAATTCGCTTACGCGCAGTGCACAACCATACAGCATTTCAAAAATTACTTTTACTAATTCGGGTTTTGCATCAATCTTTTCAGCTTCATCATAAATTTTTAAGATTAAATCTGTAGCAACAATCTCCGGTAATTTTCTGCTTGTTTTGGGATTAGATATAAAAGCAGTTGGATTTATTTCAACCATGTCTTTTTGATAAGCATATTTAAAGAGACTTCTTATCGCTGCTAATTTTCTGGAGATGCTTTTCTTATCAAGATTTTTTTCGTTAAGTATCATTAGATATGATTTTATAAACCTCTCCGAAATTTCACTTATTTTAAATTTATTATAATCGTCGCAGTACTTAAGGAATTCTTCAAGATCGTTCCTATAAGCTCGAATTGTATTGTTGGAATACCTGGTGATACTTCCAAGTTCAGTAAGATAATTTTCGATTACATCTTTTATAATCATAAAATTAAAAGCTCATTAGATATAAATGATATGCAAATTCTGGTATTCTTTTCTTTAAAAGATTTAGATGATCCGCAAACATATTTTTAATAAAAGGGATCAAGAAGGATTTTTATATAAAATTGTTTAATTCTAACTACAATAAAATAAATTTTAACGTATTAAGCAATTTATTTTCTTGTCGTTTCATTTTTATTTTTTCAGCTCTCTTCTGGTCATCATAACCTAAAAGATGTAAAATACCGTGAATTACAAGTCTGGCAATCTCCTCCGGCACGGTAACTTTATATTTTCTAGCATTTTCGATGGCGTCATCAACAGAAATAAATATCTCACCATCCAATGAGTTTGATAACTCTGAATAATTAAATGTGATAATATCAGTTGAGTAATGATGAGCCAAATATTCAGAATTTATCTTTTCAATTTTTTCGGCAGAAATAAAATTTATATCCAAAGAACTAATTGAAAATCTGAGATCTACAGAAAGATTTTTAATCAGCTGGTGTACTTTTTTTTTGTGGATAAATTTATAATTGCTGTTAACTCTAACCGTTTTCAAAATATGAACCAGATTTGTTAATCAATATTTTTAAAGGAACTTACAGTTATTTCTGAATATTTTTTATATCGTAACGCTGATTTAGTTAAATCCTCAATTTCTTCTGAAGTCAAATCTCTAACTACTCTTGCAGGAATGCCCGCAACAAGTTTACCTGAAGGTACAATAAAATTTGGTTTAACGACTGCGCCTGCTGCAACCATTGAATTTTCTTCAACAACAGCTCCATCTAAAACAATGGCACCTATACCAATTAAACAAATATCCTTTAATGTACAACCGTGTAATTTTACAGAATGACCGACCGTAACTTTATTGCCTATGTTTAAAGGGTATCTTCCGTTTGTTACATGAAGCATTGAAAGATCCTGAATATTTGTCATCTCACCAATCTTTACATAATGAACGTCACCACGAATAACAACATTGTACCAGATACTGGAATCAGCACCAATCTCAACATCACCAATTATCTTAACTCCCGATGCTAAAAAAACAGATGGATGAATTTTAGGAAAAAGATTTTCATAAGGAAAAAGTTTTACCTCATTTTCTAATCTTTGTACTTTGGAGGCATCCATCCTTTTTTCTTCCATTCTTTTAGTTCAAGTGTTATACTACCAATTATCACCTGCATTTTAGCAACAATTGGAACGGCTTGATTATCATTCGAGAACCAACCTTCAAAATATCCCGTTAAACCAAATATCCCTCTGAATTCTGTTTCACCGTCTAATCTTACACAGGAGATATCATAATCGACTGCATCAATATCTTTATCCTCAACTTCATTATAAAAATTGATGTAAGTTTTTTCATATTTTTCATTTATAAAGCAAGGAACCTGAACTGTCTTTTTTTGTCCGGTGCGCATTCTTGCAAAGTAAAATAAAGATAGACCATCCTGGTAATTGTGATCATAGTTTACCAAAGTATCAGTCCAGATTGTATGTGTTCTTTCTCTTCCTTTTAAAATATGAATTTTTTTTGTTTGACGATTAAAATCATATTTTGTAAATGTTGTATCTGAAGAAAGGATTGTACCCTTAAAGAAATGTGATATTTGTTTAGTATCAAATTTAGTTTCATATATCTGATGGAGGTCAACGAATGGAATTCCTGAGTATGAGTCTATGTAAGCAACGGCAGTATAAATTGTGTCAGTACCCGAAACTTCCTGTTTAGTAACTTTTAATCGAACCTCTCCAATTTCAAACATCAAATATTTTACAACATAAGTTATATCTTCACCAACATCTATCTTTTTGGGAGAAGTAGATTTGTTAATATTCTGAAAATTATATGTAAGTCCGATAACAGTTAGTGAAACAAAAACTAAAATCGTTATAACAGATAATTTTTTCACTTTAAATTTTCTAAATTTTTAGCTTCATCAAATAGAGTTAATGCCTTTATATATTGGTTATCTGTAGAAAGTAAAACAGAATACCATCCTTCATTTTTCCAAAAGTTTCTGGCAATCTGAGCTTTTAGTCGTGCCTTAATATAATCTTTATCCTTTGCCAAATCATCCTGGCTCAATTCAACATCTTTTGATTTTGCATAAGCAATAAAATTGTTTAACAGTTCATCAGTAATAATAAAATCCTTTTTAAATAATCTTAGATCATTATTGAATTTATTCTTTATAGCTTCTCCATTTCTATCGAGATAAGAAAGTATAAATGTATAGAATAAATTTTTTCGTAAAAGATTTCTGGTATAATCTGTCATAAATTCTGATTTAACAATGTAATCAGGTGTAATTCCACCGCCGCCATAAACAATTCTTCCTTTTGAAGTCTTAAATTCAGGACGTGATGAATCATGTTCAGCAGTGTGAGTTAAATTATCACCTTCATTCTCTCTTGTACTATCAACTTCAGAATAATATTCACTTTTATCTTTAAGCTTTTTATAATCACGCTGAATTAATCTGCCTGAAGGTGTATAATATTTAGAGATTGTTAAACGTAATGCGGAATTGTCCGGCAGCTCAAATTGTCTTTGCACTAAACCTTTACCAAAAGAAGTCTCCCCAACTATTAAACCTCTGTCCCAATCCTGTATTGCGCCAGAAACTATTTCACTTGCAGATGCACTTCCGCGATTTATCAAAACTATCAGTGGTATATTTTCAAACTTGGATGGGTTAGAAGCAAAATATTCTTCATCAAATTCTTTTCTTCTTCCTTCGGTGTACACTATTTTTTTCTTATCATTTATAAAAAGATCACTGATTTTTACTGCTTGATTTAAATAACCACCCGGGTTACCTCTCAAATCCAGAACGAGTTGTTTCATCCCTTGTTTATCTAAATCATTCAAAGCGTTAAGCAGTTCGTCATAAGTAGTTTCTGCAAATCTGGACACACTAACGTAACCGGTTTTGTCGTCAATCATAAAATGTGTATCAACGGAATAAAGAGGAATTTTATCACGGGTAATGTTGTATTCAATGGGTTTTTTAAGTCCGCTGCGAATGATTGTAACTTTAACTTCAGTTCCGGCTTTGCCGCGTAATTTTTTTCTAACATCATCATTGGAAATTCCGATCACGGATAAATCATCAATCTTTATTATTCGATCACCGGGTAAAATTCCTAACGCTTCGCTTGGTCCTCCGGATATAGCTGATACTACAGTTAGTGTATCATTAACAACTTGAAACTCAATTCCTATCCCGTCAAAATCACCACGAAATGATTCTTCAACTTGTTTAAATTGATCTGCAGGTATATAAACAGAATGTGGATCTAATTGATTTAACATTCCGTTGATTGCAGCTTCAACTAATTTTTGTGTATCGACTTCTTCCACGTAATATTTTTCAGTAAAGGTGAGAACATCGTTAAATTTTCTTATACTGTCGCGTAAATTATCAACCGAAAATATTTTATCAATTGACATCCCAAGGACGATGCCAAGTACGACAGCCATAAATAAGTAAGAAAATCTTAAGGATTTAAACATTATACTATCTCTCCGATTTAAACTTTGGTTATTCAATATAGCATTTTCATTTTTAAAGATAAGTCAATAAATAATTACATTTTAACTATTCACTTCAGGTTTCATCTGCGGAAAAAAGATTACATCACGAATTGATGGCTGATTAGTTAAAAGCATTACCAATCTATCAATTCCAACACCGAGCCCCGCTGTAGGCGGCATTCCATATTCCAATGCTCTAATAAAATCTTCATCAATCTGGTGAGCTTCATCATCGCCTTCTTCTTTCATCTTTACCTGTTCTTCAAATCTTTTTCTTTGATCTATCGGATCATTTAATTCTGAAAATGCGTTGCAGATTTCGCGGCCGAAAACATATCCTTCAAATCTTTCTACAACTCCTTCTTTACTGCGATGTTTTTTTGCGAGAGGAGATAATTCAAGCGGATAATCAATTATAAATGTTGGCTGAACTAATTCAGGTTCAACCGCGGCGCCAAATAATTCATCAATCAGTTTTGCTCTTGTATGGATTGATCCGATTTCTATTCCGTATTTTTTTGCAGATGTCTTTAATTCATCTAATGAACAATTTAAAACATTTACACCTGTTTTTTCTTGTATTGCTTCAATCATTGATAAACGTTTCCAGGGTGCTTTAAAGTTTATTTCTTTTTCATCAACGGTAAATGTTAAAGTGTTAAAAACATTCTGACAAACATATTCAAACATCTTTTCTACAAATTCCATCATCCAGTTATAATCTTTATAAGGAACGTATAACTCCAGCATTGTAAATTCCGGATTGTGTGATCTGTCCATCCCTTCATTTCTAAAATCTTTTGAGATTTCATACACTCCATTAAATCCACCAACGATTAATCTTTTAAGATAAAGTTCATCGGCAATCCTTAAATACAAATCAACATCCAGTGTATTATGATGAGTAATAAATGGTCTTGCTGCTGCACCTCCGTAAAGCGGCTGAAGGATCGGGGTTTCAACTTCTAAATATCCATTAGAATCCAGAAAACTTCTCAGTGATGATATTATTTTACTTCTTTTAATAAATACATCTCTAATTTCCGGATTGACAATTAAATCAACGTATCGTCTTCTGTAACGCAATTCTTTATCGGAAAATTGATCATATATAACTTTGTTGCCTTGTTCATCACTAACTTCTTTGGCAATCGGCAGGGGTTGTAATGATTTGGATAATAATTTTAACTCTCGCGTGTGAACAGAAATTTCTCCGGTCTTGGTTTTAAAAACAAAACCTTCTACACCTATAATATCACCAATATCCATTAACTTAAAAGCATCGTAAGCATTACCTATCTCATCTTTTTTAAGATAAATCTGTATTCTGCCTTTCTCATCCTGAATGTGCGCAAATGATGCTTTTCCCATTCTTCGGATCGCCATAATTCTGCCTGCTATTCTTACATTAAATTCATTTCCTTCAACAAAAGAATTTTTTATTGATTCAGAATTTGAATTTACATCAAATGAGTAAGCAAAGGTTTCAACGCCTTTTTTATTTAGTTCATCAAGTTCTTCGTATCGTCTTTTAATTAAATCATTAACGGAAGGTTGGACATTGTTTTCCAAAATTATTTTCTCCTGAAATTTGTTATTCTTAAACATACAAGATCCTGTAAATTTTCTGCAAGTTTTACAGGAACATTAAAATTATTTGCAATCATTGAAAATGCAACCGGCTCATTATCGCCAGTAACTGCATAACCAGAAAGACTGCGTACGTGACCGATAAATCCTGTCTTAGCTCTAACAACTCCCTCTGCAGTTGTTCCTTTCATCCTGCGTCCTAACGAGCCATCAACTCCCGCAATTGGCAACGAATTGAAAAAATACGGGAATATCTCTTTGTTTGAATAGATATACTTAAGAAGCTCAACAATTTGTCTTGGTGTAACCATATTAAGTGATGACAAACCACTTCCATCAACCATAACTATATTATCCGGGTTCAGTCCTATTTCACTAAACAAATCACGGATTGCTAAAATCCCTTTTTCCGCTGATCCATATCCTCCTACTTCCAAGCCAATAGTTTTAAGTAATTGCTCAGCAAAAAAATTCTGGCTGTTCTTATTGATAACTTTTATTATTTGACTTAATTCATTTGAATATCCTGTAAACAGTAACTGCATTTTAGCATAATCTAATTTCCTTTCATAATCATCTATATCGATTGCATAACCATTTACTCTAATCCCTCTGCTTTCCAAACGGTTTTTAAATGCCAAAATTGCAAATTGAGTTGGATTGCGAACAGTTGAATAAGTAACTAAAGTATCAGTTTCTTTTTTCATTTTGCCAAAAACATTAATAACGTTTGTGCCTCTTTCCCGATAAACATTTATTCTGGTTTGTTCATTTTTAGATGCTGGTAAAACATTATTAAGTATAACGAAATTTTTTAGTTCGGGTCTTGTTGAGATGAAAATTGAGTCTCTCTTAGAATCATAATAAATTAAAATATCAATACAATTATCATTAAAAGATAAAGCGCTTGATTGTGCGGCGTACCAATCAGTTTCATAATCCCACGCCCAACCTTCGCCTAACCCAAGATCATCAAACAAATTATCATCACCAATTATATTTCCCTTAATTTTATCTATTCCTAATTCAACCAGCGAATCAATCCACGTATCGAAGACAAAGTTTATATCATTATTATAAAATCTTCCTGAGATTGTTGGATCGCCCCGACCTTGTATAATTAAATCGCCGTAAAGTGTTGAACCGGAGTAATAACCATTTGTCCAGATTTTTGTAGAGAATCGATAATTTGGACCAAGTAATAACAGACCGGCAGCAGTTGTAAATAATTTTAAGTTCGATGCAGGTACGAAAAATTTATCTTCATTTCTTTTATAAAAATACTCGCCGCTTTTTAATGATTGAATTACAACACCCCAATTTGCATTTCTAAAACTTTGATCATTAAAAATATCATCTATTTCTTTTTGAAATTCTGATAAATTTGTTTTAACAGATTTAGTTAAAGAATCTGCAACAATTTTTGTTGAATCCTGTGCATAAATCTGATAGGATAGAGCAACAAAAAGTAAGGTCGTTAGATATTTTAAATTAAGATAATTTTTGTATTTCATCTTTAGTCAGCTTTCTGTATGAACCTACAGGTATATCATCGGTAATGCCTGCAAAACTTTTTCTGTGTAATCTTTCTACAGTATAACTAAGCATTCCAAACATTTTTTTTACAAAATGATTTCTGCCTTCAGTGCATTTTACTGTTAATGTTTTTCGATCCTTCTTCTTTTTAAATTCTATGGAAGTGAACTTTCCTCTTTTATTATCGATAAAAACTCCGGTTAATAAAAGTTGTTCATCTTTATATTCTAATTCCCTGTCTAATCTAACTTCATACTCACGAATGATATTATTTCTTGGGTGAATAAGTTTATTTGCAAATTCACCATCATTAGTTAAAATAAGTACGCCTGTGGTATTAAAATCTAATCTACCGACTGGAAATATTTTAAGATTTGTTTTGATAAGATCTGTAACTGCCAATCGTTTTTTTTCATCATCTGTTGTAGTTACAACACCTTTTGGTTTGTTTAACAGATAATATACATGATTTTCAATTTTTAGTCTTTCGCCATCATAAAATACTTCATCAACATCAGGATTAACATCATACGATAATTGAGTGACAGTTTTATTATTAATTGTAATTCTGCCCTGCAATATTAATTCTTCGGCTTTGCGTCTGGAACTTATTCCACATTCAGCTATAAATTTATTCAATCTCATTATTATTTTCGTTTCCGCTTTCTAATTCTTGTTCAAGATTTTCTTCAACAAGATTCATCATTATCTTATTTTTTTGTTCAATAAAATCTTCATCCTTCATAATCTCTTCAATCTCTCTTGGTTTTGGTAAATCACTTAAATTGTACAAACCAAAATATTTCAGAAACTCAGTTGTAGTACCATAAAGCAATGGTCTGCCGATAGTTTCCGCTCTTCCAGTAATTGTGATAAGATTTTTTTCTAATAAAGTATTTAGGATGTAATCAGAATTAACACCGCGAATTTGTTCAAGCTCGGGTTTTGTAATTGGCTGTTTGTATGCAATGATTGCCAGCGTTTCAAGAGCTGCCTGGCTTAATCTCCGTTTTGATTTTTCGGAGGATAGATATCCGACATATTTGGCATTCTCTTCAGTGGTTGCAAATAAATAACCATTTGCAATTTTAATTATTTTAAAAGAGTTATTGTTGGATTTATATTTTTCATTTAATTCGTTAATAGAATTCTGGATTCCATCAACATCAATTTCGGTATCTTCGCCATCAATACCTTTAATAACCCGGATTATTTCTGATTCCGATATGGGTTCGTCTGAAGCAAATATAAGAGCTTCAATTATTGAATTATATATATTATCCATTGTTTACACCATAGATTACAAAATCATTAAACTCAGTTGATTCTTTAATATTTATCAGTTGCATTTTAGCTAATTCCAGTATTGCAACAAAAGTTACTACAATTCTTATTTTTTCTTTCATTCCATGAACTAAACTTAAAAAATGAATTTCGCCCATTTGCTTAAGTCGTTCTAAAATAAATTCAATCATTTCGTCAATGCTGATATTTATTTTTTTAATTTCATGAATGGGAACAGATTTGATTCCCTCAATTGCTTTTTTAAATGCTTTCGCAAGATCATATATTGAAATATTTTTCAGCAAAACATCGTACTCAGGCGGCGCTTCCACTTCATCTTTACTAAAGTTACCACGATAACTAATTTTTCTTTGATGAGATTCCAAATAAGTTAAATCTTCTGCAACTTCTTTATACTTTTTATATTCCAACAATGCTTTTATTAAATCAGCTCTTGGATCAATTTCTTCACCACGCTCATCAACTTCTCTTGGTAATAACATCCGCACTTTAATATGCATTAATGTAGAAGCCATCAAAATAAAATCACCGGCAATTTCCAGATCTAATAATTTTATTAGATTAACATAATCAAGAAATTCTTTGGTTATTCTTGATATAGGAATATCATAAATATTCAGTTCATCTCTTTTAATAAAAAATAAAAGAAGATCAAGCGGTCCTTCAAATTGTTCTAATTTTATTTTGTACATTAGCCAATCTTCATATGATTATGGACTTCATCCATTGTTGCTTCGGCAACTTTTCTTGCACGTTTTTCTCCATCATCTAAAATATTTATCACTTCATCCAATCTATTTTCATAATACTTTCGTTTTTCAATAATTGGTTCAAGAAAGTTAGATATCTTTGCAGCGCATTTCATTTTACAATCAAAGCAACCCAACTCACCGCTCCTGCAACCAGCTTCAATTTCTTTAATCTCTTCAGGATTAAATTTTTTGTGATAAGAAAAAACCAAACAGATATCCGGATTGCCGGGATCACCTTTTCTAACTTTATTAGGATCTGTTACCGCTTTTTTTAATTTAGCTTTTACAGTTTCAGCATCATCTGAAAGAAGAATAGTGTTGCCAAGCGATTTACTCATTTTTGCATTTCCATCAAGTCCGGATAAACGGGAAAATTTAGTAAGCAAAGCTTCCGGTTCAGGAAAAACATTTCCATATTGATTATTAAATCTTCTTGCGATCTCTCGAGATATTTCTATATGCGGCACCTGATCGTCTCCAACGGGAACAGCGTTACCTTTATACAACAAAATATCTGCAGTTTGAAGAACAGGATAACCTAAATGTCCATAAATAACATTCTCAATATTCAAATCACGCACCTGATCTTTTAAAGTTGGATTTCTCTCTAAACGATTTACTGTAATCAGCATTCCAAAAATTAAATTAAGCTCAGCGTGCTGTTTAATTTTTGATTGTCTGAACATCGGACTTTTAACAGGATCCAAACCTGAAGCCAGCCAATCAATCAACATCTCAATCGAATTCTGATAAATATCTTTAGTATCCAAACTGGTTGTAAGAACATGATAATCAGCAATTAAATGAAAGCTCTCATATTCATCCTGAAGTTTGACCCAATTTTCGAGCGCTCCAACATAATGACCGATATGTAATTTGCCGGTCGGGCGCATTCCGCTAAGTATACGTTTTTTAGTCATCTGTTACTTAAAATAATGAAATATTACAGCGAAAGATAATAATAATGAGCGTAATAATCAGGATAGATAAAGATATGGTTTCCAGCGTTCATCAAGCCTGCCTACTACATTTTTTATAAACATAATATGACTTGGTTTAAATGGCTTATAAAATAATTTCATTCGTGCTTCTTCAGGCGTACGATCACCTTTTTTATTATTACAAACTGTGCAAGCAGTTATAAGATTTTCCCAGGTTTCATCTCCACCGCGTGCTTTAGGAATTACATGGTCAACAGTTAAAGGTAAATCTGATCTGCCGCAATAAGCACATTTATAGCCATCTCTTCGCAGAATGTTTTTTCTTGTCAGTACAACTTTTTTATAAGGCACTTTAATAAATTTTGATATTCTTATTATGCTGGGCCAGGGATAAGTGGAATCAACAGAATGTAATTTCTTTCTATCATCATTTATTACAGATTCTGCTTTGCCAAGATAAATCAATACAATTGCTTTACGCAAATTGCAAATTGAAAGGGGTTCGTAGCTTTGATTTAATACCAAAACTTTAGAATTGAGTTTACCATTTGTTGGAATAGATCGTTCGAAGACTAACTCTCCTGATTCTTATTTTTTAATTGCTTTGTATAATAAATTCTCGCAATGATTCGAAGTATAAATATTACAATTGTTATAATAAGTATAGGCATATAAAAATTTAATGGTACCTTATTTAATAAAATTAGTACCAGCAATATGCCTACAAAAATGATTGATCCGTAATTAAAATATTTGTACCAGTTATTATTCATAAAATTTTCTTTTCTTTGTTGGAAAATCTAATAATTAGAATATTGTTTTACAATTCAGATTTTAGGATAAAGCTTATAACATCAATGCTTTTTATATATGATAGCTACTGCAGCAACATAATTATCTGAATGACTTAAAGATACTTTGATTTCCTTATCATCACTAATAAATTCATTTAGCTTCCCCAAAAATTTTACCACAGGTAAGCCGTTCGCTTCATTAGTTATTTCCATACTCTTCCATGTTGCTTCTTTTTCCCATCCGCTTGCAAGAGCTTTATAGATTGCTTCTTTGGCAGCAAATCTTGCAGCAAGATGCTGATACTTATTATGTTTTGCCAGACAGTAGTCCAACTCGTTTTTTGTATATATTTTATTAAGAAAGGAATCACCGAAAGTATCAACACTATGTTTGATTCTATCTATCTCAATAATATCTATCCCGATTCCAATTATCATAATTTATTCTCTGTCTAATAAGCAACAGCAGCCCCAAATCCTCTTGGATCTGTGGCACCGTAAAATATTTTATTTTTATGATCCGAAATTATTCCCTCAACTCTGCCTAAAATTTTTTCATCACCAATTATGTGTCCTCTTTTTTTGAGGGAATTTATAATATCAAGAGTTAACCCAAATTTTTCATAATCAATTTTATCCGGCAGCCATTGATGGTGTATTCTTGGTTTATCAATAGCTTCCTGAATGTTCATGCCAAAATCTATAACATTTAATATAACCTGCAAAACAACAGTTGAAATTGTTGAGCCACCAGGGGAACCGACAATCATAAAAGGATTTTCATCTTTTAATATTATTGTTGGAGTCATCGAACTTAACATTCTTTTACCGGGTTCAATTTTATTTGCTTCACTTCCAATCAAACCAAATTGATTTGGAACTCCCGGCTTACAACTAAAATCATCCATCTCATTATTTAAAAGAAACCCGGCTCCTTCAACAACAATTTTAGACCCGTAACTTGAGTTGATTGTAGTTGTTGTACTAACTGCATTACCATACTTATCAATAATTGAATAATGTGTTGTTTCTTCACTCTCTTTTGTTGATGGAATTTTACCCGGAAATATTTTTTCAGAAGGAGTTGCTGATTCTCCGATGCGATTAAAAATTTCTTTTGCATATTTTTTTGATAGTAACCAATCAATAGGGACATCATAAAAATCAGAATCACCAATATGTTTTGATCGATCTGCAAAAACATATTTCATAGACTCAACAAGCAAATGGATGTACTTACTACTTCCCCATTCATTAATATTAAATTTATGATTTTCTAAAATGTTTAGCATTTGAAGCAGAGTAATTCCACCCGCACTAGGAGGACCCATCGTTATTACATCAAATCCTCTATAATTTGATTGGATAGGTTTTCTTTCAATTGGTTGATAAGATTTTAAATCCTTTAAAGTAATAAATCCCCCGCCTGATTTAATTTGATTAACAATTAATTCTGCAATTTTCCCATCATAAAATCCATCATAACCTTTATCCCTAATCTGCATTAGTGTGTAAGCTAAATCTTTTTGGATTAGTAAATCACCTTCCTGAAATGGCGAACCATTTTTTGTAAATATTTTTTTTGATGATGGGTACTTAATAAAAAAATCATTTTCATACTCGAGTGATTTAGCCAAACGATACTCAAGTTCAAATCCATTTTCAGCTAAATCAATTGCCGGCTGGATAACTTCTTTAAGCGAAAGTGTGCCATATTTTTCTAAAGCGTAAAATAGTCCTGCCACACTTCCCGGAACCGCAACAGAGGTAACGCCAAACTGGCTAAGATTTGGATCATATTTGCCAGATGAATCCCAGTATAAATTTTCCTTTGCAATTATTGGGGCTTTTTCTCTAAAATCGATAGTGGTATTCTTTCCAGTATTCAAATGAATAACCATAAATCCACCGCCACCCAAATTTCCGGCAGCAGGATAAGTAACAGCTAATGCAAAGCCAACGGCTACTGCTGCATCAACGGCGTTACCACCTTTTTTTAATATATCAATTCCAACCTGTGAAGCTAATTTGTTTGCGGAAACTACAATCCCATTTTTGCCACGAACCGGATCTTGCGACTGAGGAAATAATATCGAAGAGAAGAGTAAAGAAACAAATACTAAGTATTTTATTGATTTAAAAAATGTGCGCATCAACATTAACACCATCATTCTTTAATTGGTCAATCAAAATTGAAGTTAGTTCGTTTACCTGTTTTAAAGTTTGTTTCAGATCTTTAATTATAGATTCATCATATAAAATTTTGCCAACATTATTTTGCTGATCCATCGTTTCTTTTGTTAACGAATTAAGCTTTGTTATTAACGTATCACTTTTAAGAAATACAGATTTTAGATTAACAAACAATTCCTGAATATTTTCTTTATTATTTTTAAGTAACTCATTACTCTTTTGGGTTAATTCAACTGCATTAGTTGTAAGTGCTTTAATATCGTTTCTATTCTCAGATAAAATAACATTTAACTTTTGAGTGAGCTCGTTAAGATTATTTATGGATGCACGAACATTTGAACTTAATTTTTCATCCGTTAAATATTTATTCATTGAGTAAAGAGATACCTTCACATCTTTTAAAACAGTTACAAGATCATCCTGTACGGAACCAAATAGTGACATTACTGAAGGAATGTCAGCATAAAATTTTCCATCAGCAACCTTGTTATTATCAAAGTGTTCTGAAGATTCCCCGGGAAATATCTCGACTTTTTTACCGCCCATTAAATCAAGCATGGAAATTGCAAAAGAAGCATCCTTTTTTAACTGAATATCATTATCAACCGAGAGCTCAACAAGCACATAGTTCGGTTTAACAAACATCTCCCGCACGTAACCTTTTTTCATTCCATTAACAGTAACCGCATCACCAATTTCAAGTCCGGCAACATTCTCAAATCTTACAGAAATATTTTGCTCATTTGATTTGAGTGAAAAATTTTTTGCCCATCCAAGTATCCATATAAAAAATAATACTCCGATAAGGACGGTTAATCCGACTCTTATCTCAGTTTTCTTTTCATTTTTCATAAATTCGTTCCGATATAAATTCTTCAGAAAAATAAATTATTCTTGCAGGTGAAAAATACAAAAAATAAAATGGTAAGATTAAATCTTTTCAATCATAACTTTTTTTATTCTTCTTTTTTGTATCTCTTTTACTGTGTATCTAAAATTTCCACTTACAAAAGAGAATCCTTCTTTAGGGATATTGCCTGCTTTATTAAAAATAAATCCACCGAGCGTATCGTAATCATTATCTTCCACTATAATATTAGTATGCAATTGTTCATTCAGATCATCCAGTTTAGTTTTACCGAGTGCAATAAATCTTTTATCATCAATTGAAATGATTTCATCCTCTTCTTTATCAAACTCATCCCAGATATCACCCAAAACTTCTTCGATTATATCTTCCAGAGTTATCAAACCGGATGTACCGCCATATTCATCAACTACAATTGCAAGATGCACTTTCTTTTCCTGAAATTCTTTGAGCAGTTCATTGATTGGTTTGGTTTCAGGCACGAAGAGTGGTTTCTTCATTAAACTTTCTAATGAAAATTTTTCTAAAGAATTGTTAACTCTAATAAATTTTAATAAATCTTTTGCAAAGATAATCCCAATAATTTCGTCTAAATTATTTTTATAAACCGGAATGCGGCTATGCCCTGAATTGGTAATTGTTTTAATAATGCCATCATAATTTTCTTCTGCAGGTACAGCAACTATATCAACTCTTGGAGTCATCACTTCATCAACAGTAATACCAGCAAACATTACAATGCTGCTTATTAAGGAATGCTCACCTTCTTCAATTGCTCCTTTTTCTTTGCCAATGTTTGTAAGCTCTACTAATTCCTCATTAGAAATTGCGGATTTTGATTTATCAAATTTTAAACTTGATGAAGATAGTCTTAATATTTCTGCAATAATTTCAGCGACAGGATAAATAATGATAGTGCAAATATTTAATGGAACTGCGATATATTTTGCAAACTTAACCGGATTTTTTGATGCAATCATTTTGGGAAATAATTCTCCGAAAAGGAGTATAAGAATAGTGATTATCAAAATTTGGAAAGTAAGAAGTAAATCAAGAGAAATGTTAAAAAGATTTGATAAATCTATTGCAATAGAAACGGCAACAATTGAGGCGGCTACGTTAACAATTGTATTTCCGATAAGAATTGTAACAAGCAGCCGCCTTGGATAGCTAATTAAATTTATTAGATAACGATAAATTATTCCTGAACGATTAAAATTTGAATCAAGCTTTTTTTTATCTAAAGAAAATAATGCTACCTCAGATCCAGAGAAAAAAGCTGAACCTAAAAGTAAAATTAAAATTATAAAAAGCTTAACGAACCACTCAACTTCCAAAAATTACCAATTCCTTTTTAGAAAATAATTAAAATGGTAAATCATCATTTGAATCTACTTGAGGAATCTCGTTTATTGTTCCATTATCTATTGCCCCGGCTGATTCTGACTCACCACCTTCAGCAGCAGAGCTTTCTAATGGTATTATTCTTTCAGAAACAACATCAGTTGAATATCTTTTTATTCCTTCTTTATCTGTGTATTCCCTCTTGGTCAATCTACCTTCAACATAAACTTTCTTACCTTTTTTTAACTGTTCCTTCATATAATCAGAAAGATTGAAAACTGTAACGTTATGCCAGGTAGTTTCATTTACCCAGTTTCCATCTTTCCCCTTATAACTATTAGTAGTTGCAAGAGAAAAATTTGATACTGAAACATTGTTAGTAGTAAATCGTGTTTCAACATCTCGACCTAAATTGCCGATGAGCATAATTTTATTTAATGAAAAAGCCATTGGGGCCTCCAAATTAATTAATTGATATAGATTATTTAAGGTCTAATTTTATTATTCAAATTAAGCTTTGTTTTTTAGAATTTCCACTAATTGGAAGAAATAATTAATCCTTCTAAACCATTACTGCCAAACAGATTGTAATTTTTACCGATGCTAATTTTAACATCAGTATTTTCAACATTTTACCAAAAATTTAAAAAATTTAACTCAGATGAAATATTTGGGTTTATTGTAGTACAAAAATCTCATTTCAAAACAATTTTTTAATGAATTAGTAGAAATTAATCTCATATTAAACTTACAAAAACTGGCTTAATACTTGTATAAGTAGTGCAGTTAAACTTTAAACAATACGGTTTATTTATGAATACAGGACAAATGATGCTCTCTATGGGTGCAATGATGTTGCTATCCTTTTTAGTATTGCGTTTTAACAGCATACAACTTACATCTGCGCAAGCATCTTATAATGCAAAATTTGGTATAGTTGCAACTTCCCTTGCAACATCAATGCTTGAAGAAGCAAAGGATAAAGTTTTTGATGAAGTTGTTTTAGATACAAATAAAGTCATATCAAGTGCTTCAGAACTATCGGCGACACTAGGACCCGAAGGAACAGAAGCTTATCCAAATTTTGATGACTTTGACGATTATAACAATTTATTACATGTCGATTCATTGTCTTTAAAAAATCCCCAAACAGGTGCACCCACAAAATTTACAATTACAGCAAAAGTTGAATATGTTACTGAAACTTCTCCAGATGTCAAATCAAATATTCCAACTTATCATAAAAAAATGACAGTCACTGTTACCAGTTCAGCAATGATTGACAAAGTAGAATTATCAACAATCTTTAGCTACTGGCATTTATTAAATTAATTAAGGAATTGATATGGGTTGGTCAACAATTATAGATATACTTGGAGCTGCAATAATAGGCGGATTATTGTTACTTAATCTGTTAAGATTAAATCAAAATGTTTACCAGGTAGATAATGCAACCGGTCATGATGTAAATCTTCAGGTTGAAGTTGTAAACGTTGCAGACGTTATTGAAAATGATTTTAATAAAATTGGTTATTGTGCTAATCCGGCAAATATAACAGATGACCCCAAAGTAACTTTCGCTGATTCATCATCTATAAAATTTCAATATGATGTAGATAAAGATGGTGATTATGATGAAATATACTATTACGTAAGTGGCACCGATGCTCTGCCGGAAACACCAAATCCTAGAGATAGAATTTTGTACAGAGTTGTTAATGGTGGTTATCCATTTATTTTAAGTAATAATATTACAGAATTTAAACTTCAATATATGGATGCATTCTGGAATGTGCTTCCAACTCCATTAGCAACACCGGGAGCAGCAAATTATATTAAAATATCTTTCAGAGTTGAAGACCCGTTTGCGTATGATCAAAATTATGTGGAAGCTTTCTGGCGTAGATTAACAGTAACATCCAAAAATTTAAAGAGAAATTAAAAGAGGTTAATTATGGGCGGTAAAGTATCGCTAATATTAGTAATGTCATTCAGTGTTCTATTTGCACTTTTTGGCAGGAATATTTTAAACAGCAGTGTAATGGTTACGGAGAATTATTCTGACTATTACAGCAATGCCCGCGCACGTGCCATTGCAATTAGTGGCGCAAATTTAGCAATTAATAAATTGTTCCTTGATAAAAACTGGATGGCTGGATTTCCAACAACAAATTTTTCATCAGGAACATTTAAAGTAAAAATAGATACAATTGGCTATGATAGTAGAAAGATTACATCAGTTGGTCAATTCTATAATAAGACCAAAACAGTTGAGATAGTTTTAGAACCAGTTAACTTCTCAATATTCGGTAATTTTTATAATGTTTTTAATAATGTATGGGCTGCAACCGGTGATACTTTTCAAGGTAGATTTCATGCTAATGATTGGATTAATTGTTATGGCGATCCAGTCTTTATGGGACCTGCAACAACATCCAAAGGTGTAAAATTATATGATAAATATTCACATCCTGAATTTTTAGGCGGAACAAAAGTCGTTGACCCAATTCCATTACAATTTGATACTTCTGTTATAAGAATAGCCGCTTATACCGGTGGAAAAGTTTTTAGAGACACGACAAATAAGGGCAAAGCAACTTACTTAGATCTTAATTTCCAAGCAGATGGTAACGTTCAATATAAACAGAAAATTGGTTCCGGAAGCTGGACAGCAACAAAAACTGTCCCTTTAACCTCGTTAGCACCAAACGGAGTTATTTATGTTGAAAAAGGAAATATAACTGTTCAAGGAACATTAAATGGAAGAGCTACAATCGTAGCTTCACAAAAAGGAACAGATGCATCACTTGGTCAGATTCAAATTGCAAATAGTATTCAGTATTCTAAAAATCCATTAACTGATCCAAGCAGCACTGACATGCTTGGAATGGTTGCAGAAAATTTAGTAAGAGTACTTTATGATAATTCCAGGGGCGATATTAATATTCATGGTTCCATATTCTCACAAAAAGATGGACTTGTTATAGATAATTATAGCAGTTATTCGAAAGCTTATAAAATGAATTTAGTTGGTGGGGTTATTGGACAAAAAGTGCAGCCAACTGCAACCTATGCTTTAAAAAATGGTAAATGGGTTCCAACAAATGGATACAGCTATGTTCATAAGTTCGATACCCGATTTACGAAGGTTAGACCACCATTTTTCCCTGGTACTAAAAGTTATCGCGTAGTTAGCTGGTACGAATAGAAAATAAAAAATAAATTATAATTCAAAAGCTGTTTCAAAAATCTAATTTGAAACAGCTTTTTTATTTTATTCAAGTTGCCGCTTGTTAACGTAAAACGTTAAAACGGTTTTTTGTTCAATAAATAATTAGCAGTAAACTTTAGTTATTTTATTTATTTATCGTTACAATCCAGGCATCACTAAAATCAGGATTTTGTCTTATTTCGTCTCTAACAAGTTCAGCTTCCTTTTTGGATTTATAAAAAGGAGTAATCTGAACTACATATAATTTTACAGCATCACTGTAAGTAATATTTATCTCATTCTTTATTTTCTTCTTACTCAGTTCCGCAAATTCGTCAGCTCTTTCTTTTGTAGTAAACGCTCCAATTTGTACAACGTAATAAGTTTGATTTAAGTTTGGATACTCCCCTGTTTTGGGTGCATCAATAGTATTCTCTTTGGGTATTTCATCAAACACATAAATCTTATCTTCCTCACTAGATTGTTGTGAAGTTGTACAGCCAATAAAAAATGATAATAATAATATCACGGATAAAAAAATTACTTTCATCTTCAGTCCTTTATTTTATTAAACCAAAATGTATAAAAAAAAGGGATGGCAAACCATCCCTTCGAAATAAATATTTATTATTTCTTAGAACAATAAATGATCAAATGCTTCTGCAGGTATAATCGGATATCCGTCTTTATACTGTACACTTTTATGCAGAACCAAACTACCGGGAATTGATGATACATCAACCAAAGGAATATTTGCACCGAATTTGCTATTTATAACTTTGATAAATTCATTTGCAATAATCCCATGCGCCTGGCTAGTAGGATGAACGCCATCCAAACCAAATAAACCACCAGAGACATAAAGTGTTTTAAAATTAATTCCATTAATGGTAGTTCCACCAGCAAAATCTGCTGCTCTAAATTGATTAAATTTTGTATTTATATCTACCAACCCAAATCCAAAATTTTGCGCCAATCCAGCAATAATCGAGTTGAAAGCCGAAACAGCATTATTGGCTATTGTAATTTCGCCATCATCTAAAACATAAGCATTTGGAAATGGATTTTGAGGGTGGAAACCAAATGGTTTAGTTGTATCAATTCCTGCCGGTAATGCCGGGAAATGATTATCACGATAAAACTTACCTGTTGGTTGGCCAAGTAAAGTAGCATAAGTACTTCCTAAAAGAGTTACTAATACCTTACCAGTTTTTAAATCTTGTTGAGTTGCAGAGCCACTTCCCATTCCGGTTTCACCAGCCTTTTGATAAACAAAACCTAATGGAAGAGCACTCCAGGGTATACTTGTATTAGTCGCCATCTGTAAACCAACGGTTGTAAAAAATGGTATTGCCGCAACATTAGGAATATTTGCAACAACAACCTTTGCACCTGTCTGGGTTGCATATTGTGCTAAACCTTGGGCAACACCACCGTATAATTGTTGAAAATTTGAAGTTGGAGTTGGAGTAGATGGTGATGTTCCACCGCTTGTAGCATATCCAAGTACATCATTATTACCAATCCAAAGTGTAATGAATGTTGGTGCTTGCGCTAAAGCTTGTTCTAAAGGTGTACCCAGGTTTAAAACACTGTTTCTTAAAATAACATCAAAATAAGGATTTGGAGTTGGTTTACTTGAAAGAACATAAGAAGCGCAAGTAGTTGAACTCTTAGCGAAAAGAACATCATATAATAAAGCACCCGGTACGCCTAAATTGTTATATGGTCCAGGATAATTTAGATTTAGCGGTACACCTGATGCTGGATTAGTGTAAACCGCAAATGGATCTAAAGATTTGACTTCCATTCTTCCTCCTAATCCGGGATCAGAAATTAATGGCATCTCAAAAGTAGTACCTACTTGTTTAGCAATAAGATTTGCATAAGAATACACTTGTGCACTCTGATATAATGTGCCATTTTGATATCCTGCGGTTATACTGTTACCCAAGGCAACATAACGAGCAAAGTTTGCGCTGCCGCTTATTTTATCTTTTACCGGCGGTGTTAAATCATTATAATCATCGCAGCTTATAAAAATAAGTGCACTTAAAAATATAGAAGCTATTAATTTAATTTTCATTTTAAAATTTCCTCCTTATAAACTAAATACAAAACCAAGTGAAAAGATATTAGCACTGGAATTATAAGTGCCATTAAATGTGCTGCTTGGTCCTGAGTAGATTTCTTTAGAATCACTAACAGTTAACTCTTTTGCACGGATAAAAAGATATGAACCTGTTATTGTTAGATTATCAAATAATCTTCCCTCAACTCCAAAGCTAAGTCCTAATCTATCTGCCTCAGGTAAAGAAGGATTTAAGTACGCTGTTGATACAGGATTTTTATCAAAATAAACGCCGCCCATAAACGTTACCTGATCATTAAATTTATATCCTGAACCCAATCTTACTATATATGAATTATCATACAATCTCGGACTGGAGCTGACAACTCCCGACTCAGTGAATGTAACTTCCAATTTATCGTAACTGGACCAGCCGACATATTGATAATCGGCACTTACTTTTATTCTATCATTTACATCAACTGCAACGCCAACTGCAATGTTTTGTGGAGTTGTTAAGTCAGCTGTAATATCTCCATTAGGTAAACTAGCTGCAAGCTGTGCAGGTCCTGTAGTTGTTGCTGTACCTTTGAAGTTATATTTAACTTCACTGTGATATGATGCTCCGATAGTTAAGAAATCTAATGGTTTAATCATCAAACCGGCATTAAATCCAAAAGCTGATTTGTCATTACCTTCCAATTTAATATATGCATCATTAGATAGAATTGTGCTTGGCTGAATCTTTCTTTCAATATTTACATCAGCAAAGCTATAGATAAATCCAGCACTTATTGATAACTGTTTAATAGGAGAATATGTAACAACAGGTGTAACGATATATGTTGTCAGTGAAGTTTTTGTTGCAAGATATTTTCCGACCCAATCATTATCCCATTCGGTTCCCAAACCAAATGGTACAGTAAAACCCAAACCAACAGAAAATTTTTCATTAAATGCATGAGAAGCAAAAATGTGAGATGGAAAGAAAACAAGATTTTTTGCTCTGTATTTGGTTATATCAGGGTAAACACCACGAAAAGTACTTTGAGGTGCAATTAAGGATGTACCTATCATTATGTTGGTTCCGGATAGTTGTGATAAACCCGCACCGTTCCAATAAATTGCTGATGGATCATTTGCAACTGCTGTAAATGCTCCTCCGAGG
The DNA here is from genome assembly GCA_036796535.1 of Ignavibacteriaceae bacterium. Taxonomy (GTDB): domain Bacteria; phylum Bacteroidota; class Ignavibacteria; order Ignavibacteriales; family Ignavibacteriaceae; genus IGN3. The sequence goes on along the minus strand of DAIRCT010000003.1, from coordinate 27,404 downwards.
GCCAGAGCTCTGGCTCCGTGCTCATTTAATTGAAATCCGCCTCCATAAATATTGGCAGATAACAACAGTGATGAAACGATTAAAAGAAGTAGTTTTGACTTCAATTTTCTCCTCCTGATGAAGTTAATGGATAATTATTTGTCTAAAATTAGCAATTTTTAGTAAATAACAAATTATTTTATTGAAAAGAGTAAAAAATTTTTTTCTATTGCTAATCCCGGTTCTGCATACATTTCTTCTATTTTTCCATCAACGGGGGCTTTAATTTCATTTTCCATTTTCATCGCTTCTAATACTAAAACTGTTTCCCCCTTGTAAACTATATCGCCAATATTTTTATTTATCTTTAAAACGAGTCCCGGCATTGGCGATTTAATTTTTGTCTGATGTGATTTATTTACTTCTGATTGCTGAATTAATTTTAAAGCTTTATCCTGTAAAGATGTTAGTACATTAACTTTAAATAATTTTTTATTGATAAAGACATCAACCGTTCCATTTGAGTTGGAGAGCAAAGAAGCTTCAAAAATTTTATTATCAACTTTTAATAAATATTTTTTCTCATTCAGTTCAGTTATAAAATATTTTTTTTTGATTCCATTAACTAAAATGAACTCGTGATCAATAATTTTTACTTCTGTTGATTTATCATCTATCGATGCGATATAGTCAATCATATAATTGGTCTCTCCAGTTATTCGAAGTAAAAGTGTTGTTTTTTTTAATCGACTCTGATTTTTTTGATTTCATTAATGTTGCAAAAATTATTGCAGGAGTCTCTGAATCTTCGCCAGTATTGTCCAACATCATACTTGAATTATCTCTAAACAGATTATCAATAAAATGAATATCATAATTACCTTTTATAAAGTCCTCATTATTTAGGATGTAATTAAGAAATGAAATATTTGAAATAACACCGGAAATCTGGTACTCATTCAAAGCGCGTTTCATTCTGTTTATTGTTTTATTCCGATCTTTATCCCAGCAAATTAATTTGGCAATCATTGGATCATAAAAAATTGAAATATCCGAACCCGCTGTAAAACCTGAATCAACTCTTACGCCTGGACCCGAGGGCTCTTTGTAATCAAGTATTTTCCCGGTTGATGGCATAAAATTGTTTGATGGATCTTCTGTGTAAATTCTGCATTCAAGTGCATATCCATTAATTTTTAGATCTTCCTGATCAAATGAAATCTTATTACCAGCGGCAACTGAAATCTGTTCTCGAACTAAATCAATTCCGGAAATCAATTCCGTTACAGGATGTTCAACCTGAATTCTGGTATTCATTTCAAGAAAATAAAATTGTTTATTCTTATCCACTAAAAATTCGATTGTGCCTGCATTAAAATAATTACAAGCTTTTGCCGCATTAATAGCTGCGGTTGTAATTTCTTTTCTTAACTCGTCATCAACAAAAAATGATGGTGATTCTTCAATAATTTTTTGATGTCTTCGCTGAATCGAACATTCTCTCTCAAACAGATGTCTGTAATTACCGTGCTTATCAGCTATTATCTGAACTTCAATATGTTTTGGGTTTTCAATAAATTTTTCAATATAAACTTCATCATTGGCAAAAGATTTTAAAGCTTCACGTTTTGTTGATTCAAATGCGGATTTAAACTCATCCTTTGCTGATACTTTTCTCATCCCTTTTCCACCACCGCCAGCGGATGCTTTTAGCAAAACCGGGAATCCTATCTTTTCGGCATATCTTATTCCCTCTTCCACAGAAGATATTGCATCCAGTGAACCCGGGACAACAGGAACATTATGTTTACTCATTAAAGTTCTTGCTGCAGTTTTACTTCCCATCATTTTTACAGATTTTGATGAAGGGCCAATAAATGTAATACCCGAATTTTCAACGGCATTTATAAAATCAGAATTTTCAGAAAAGAATCCATAACCGGGATGAATTGCATCGACATTAATTTCTTTTGCGAGTTTAATAATTTTTTCTTTATCAAGATATGATTCACTTGCGTTGGATGGTCCTATATGATATGCTTCATCAGCCATTCTTGGATGTAAGGCGGAGATATCTGCATCGGAATAAATTGCAGCTGTTTTAATGCCAAGCTCTTTGCAAGCTCTTATTATTCGCACAGCAATTTCACCACGATTAGCGATTAATATTTTCTTAAACAAATTAAATCCTATTTAAATTCTACAATAGTTATACCTTCACCGCCATATTCAATTGGGGCAAAGTTAAACAATTTTATTCTATCATCCGCTTTTAAAATATCCCAGACAGTTTTCTTCAAAGCGCCAGTTCCTTTGCCGTGTAAAATTTCAACGCGTTCCAATCCTGCCTGATGTGCTTCATCAAGAAATTTTATTATCTCAAACTCGGCTTCTTCAGGTTTTTCACCCCTTAAATCAATTCTGTAGTTTGCATTAGGTATTTTAAAAGATGAATAATCTTTTTTTGATGTCTCATCTTTTTTCTCTTTGCTGTGAAAAATTTCATCGAGCTTAACCTGCATTTTAATTGCACCGGCTAAGATTGTTGCTTTGTTTTTACTCTTATTGATATCAATAATTTTTCCAACAGTCTGGGATTTATTTATACCGACAAAATCTCCAACTACAAAATCAGAATTGTCATCAATCTTTTCAATTTCATCCGTAATAAATTCCTTATTCTCAGTTTTAATTTCCTGTATGATATTCCTTGCAGATTTTATTACATCTTTACTCGCATTTGATTCACGCAAATCTTTAATCACTTTTTCAATTTTTTTGTTTATTCCGCCAAGGTAATCTTCAGCATCTGATTTTACTTTTTTAAGTATCGCTTTCTTTTCACTTTCTAATTTATCAAGACTATTTTTATAAACATTAGATAAACCTTGCAACCGTGTATTTTCAATTTCCATTTCTTTCAGTTTTATAGAAAGTTTATGAGATTTTTCTTCAAGTTCTGATAGAAATTTTTCCACATTATGTTTATCAGTGTCTATATAGTTTGCCGCTTCATTAAGAATCTCTTCACTCAATCCGGTTCTTCTTGCAATCTCAAATGCGTAGCTTGAACCGGGAATTCCAAGTTTAAAAACATAAGTTGGAGATAAGTTAGTGTGATCAAATTGCATTGCTGCATTTTGCATCCCATCAAGATTATATGCAAATATTTTTAAGCTTCCGTGATGTGTTGAAGCAAAAACGGTTGCTCGCTTACTTAAAAGTTTTTTTAGAATTGCGGCTGCCAATGCTGATCCTTCGGTAGGATCAGTTCCGGTTCCAATCTCATCAAGTAATACTAAACTATTTTCATCTGCCTGTTCAATTATATTATTAAGATTTTTTAGATGCGAACTAAAAGTTGATAAATCATCTTCGATAGACTGCTGATCACCAATATCTAATAAAATATTTTTGAAGATATGAAAATTAGAATCAGGATTTACCGGAACGTGTAATCCGGACTGAACCATTAAATTAAGTATTCCAATCGTTTTAAGCACAACAGTTTTGCCACCGGCATTTGGTCCGGTTATCACAACCACTTTATCATTTGTAAGTTCAAAATTAAGCGGTACAGTATTTTGTCGTCCTAATTTTTTTATAAGTATCGGATGTCTCGCATCAGAAAACAATAACGGTTTGTCATCATCAATTTGTGGAAATGCACCAATAATTTCGATTGAGTGTTTTGCACGGGCAAAAACTGAATCAATATATGTTATTGCAATTAATGAAGCTTTAAGTTTTTCGCTAACCTCACCTATCAATCTTGTTACTTCTTTTAATAGTCTTTCAACTTCACGGTTTTCAGCAAATGAAAGTGAGATGATATCGTTATTTAAATCGAGTGTTTCTTCCGGCTCAATGTAAACTGTTTGTCCGGTTGATGATTCAGAATGAATAAATCCGCGAATATGTCTTTTATGTTCGGACTTAATTGGAATTACCATCCGACCATCCCGCAGCGTTAGATAATCTTCACGAACAATATCATCGTCTTTAAGATTTTTGATTATGCGATTTATAGATTTTACTAATTCATTTCGCTTAGAAATTATTTCTCTGCGTATTTCTGCAAGAGTTGAGCTTGCATTTTCCTTAACTTCACCTTGCTCGTTAACTATTTTTTCAATTTGATGTTCAAATACTTTATCTATAAATAAATTTTGGATAACATGATTAAAGTAAGAATCAGGATTGCATTCCTTTTTTATAAATTGAAATAGTAGTCTTGATATTTTTGCAAGTTTTAGAACTTCAACAATTTTAGTGCTGGAAAGGATTGCACCTTCAACTTTACTTTCAGATAAATATTTCTCGAGATCGCTTAGATAATCAATTGGAGGATTGCCAGATCTGATAATTATTTCTTTTGCTTCATTAACAAGTGTCCCTTCACGAATAATATATTCTTTATCTGAGGAAGGAATAAGAGAAGTTAAAAATAATTTTCCGCGTTCCGTTGCAGCGTAGTTTGATAAGTAATTTAAAACCTTATTGAATTCTAATTTTTCAATAACTGTTTGATCTATCATTAAATAGAATCTTTTTGGTTGATATAGTCTTTAATTATGTCCCTGGTATCCGGAGTGTAATTTTTAAATAAGTTTATCGTAGTGGGAATTACATCATAAGCATATTTATAAAACAAAGATTTGCTTTGTGTTTTCTTATCGGGAAAATCAAAAATATTCAGCAGTAGAAATATTGCGCTGATAAAAAATAAAAGTTGAATAACTCCCACAAATCCGCCAACCAACTGATTTATAAGATTGTTTACTTTATCGAATGGATGAATGACTCTTTTTAAAATTGTGGTAACTATCATAATTCCAATAAACACTAATAAACCACCAACTATCTCGGCAAGATAATATTCAATGCCAAAAACTGATTCAATAAATTTTCCTGTTGATTTACTTAGTAGAACAGCAAGAACTACAGCTATAATAAAACCTATTATTCCAATTAATTTGCGAACAAATCCATCCTTAAATCCAAGAATGAATCCAACTACAACAGCAGCCAGAATTATTATATCTATAAAATTCAATTTGCTGCCAAAAAATTTTCAACAACTGATTTTACAATCTTTCCATCGGCTTTGCCTTTTAATTCTTTCATAACTAAAGGCATCAACTTTGGAAAATCATCTTTTGTTTTAGCGCCTATTTGTAATGCTAACTTTTGAACTTCAATTTTAATTTCGTTTTCATCAAGCTGTTTGGGTAAATAATCCATCAAAATTTTAAGCTCAGCTTCTTCTGCCTCAACTAAATCGTTTCTGCCTGCATTACGGAATTGATCTATCGAATCCTTTCTTTTTTTTGCAGCGGTACTAAGCATTTTAATTTCATCTTCGGGTGTTAGTTCTTTTGAAGCTCCACTTTTTTCAAATTCTAAGATTAGTGCACGAATCGAACGCACGACTGCAAGTTTGGTTTTATCGCCAGACTTCATAGCGTCTTTCAAATCCTGGTTTATTCTTTCTTTTAGATTCATAATACCCTCAATAAATTGAAAAAGGCAGGCGAATAATATTCAGACCTGCCTTAAAATAGAAATAATAAATTTTCGACTTACACTTTAATCATTGCTGAATAATTTAATCTTAAGCAATAAGCTTTTCTAAGTGCTTGTTGAATATCAGTAACAAAGCCCATATCAATTTTCTGATCAACTCTAAGAGATACTATTATTTCCGGTAAAGATTGTCTTTTAGCGTACATTATGTTCTGTATTTCATCAAGCTTTACTAAAGAATCATTAATTTGTATTCGCTTATCCTTACCAACCCAAATATAAGATATAAGTCTTTTGTTCTCTATTTTTTCGATTGCTTTTGCTTCTGGCAATTTGAAACTAACTAAAACATCTACTTCTCTCATTGTTGTAACCGTCATAAAAAACATAAGAAGCATAAATACAATATCAGGCATAGATGTAGTTGGTATTTCTTGCTTTGTTTTAGCGCGTCTTTTTTCAAATTTCATTTTTTAATCCTTACTATTTTTTCACAGATTCTGGTTCAGCCAAAGAAATAATAATAGGAACTGCTTCTTTAACTACTGCTTGTTTATCTTTATCAAGGTCATTAAATTTTTGCCCAAATTTAGCATTAGAATATTCATCACGCACTTCAAAGTACGCAAGCTTAATTTGATCTAATGCTTGTATATAGACATTATACACAGTTTTCCTATCCGTCTTCAAAGAAACAATCATCTTTTTGTTAGCAGGAAGATCATTTTTGGAGGCGATTCTAGCTTTTAATAAATCTTTAATTTGAAAAACCGGAACTATATTCCCATCGATTAGAACATCACCATTCTCATTAACAAGCACTGCTGCCATTCTATTAGGATCAACTTTTACTTCAACTTGCTCTTCTGGTGGAATATATTCTGGCAAGGTAAGTCCTAAACCAGTATCTACATCAATAACTGTTGACACCAGAAAGAAAAGTAAAAGGAGGAATGCTAAATCTGCCTGTGAAGCAGTTGGAATTTCAGCATCTGGTATTTTTTTCTTTTTAATCATGATAAAAAACTCAAAGGTTTATTTAATTTAAAACTTATTTTTTAGCTTTAATTTCGTAAAGAGCATCAATCAATTCTATGGAGCTTTGTTCCATATCTCCAACTAATCTATCAATTCTTGAAACGAAATAGTTGTAAAATACCTGAAGAATCATTGCAACAACAAGTCCGAATAATGTTGTTAAAAGTGCAATAGCAATACCATCAGCAACGATTGCAGGTGAAATCTGAGCTGCTTCTTTAATAGAATCAAATGCTTCAATCATTCCCTGTACTGTACCGGTAAATCCAAGCATAGGTGCAAGAGTAATAAATGTAGAAATCCAAATGAGTCCTCTTTCAAGAAATCCCATTTCAATTCCACCGTACGCAGAGATAGCTTTTTCAGCAGCATCTAATCCTTCATCATATCTAAGTAAGCCGGCATAAAATACTGAAGCAACTGGTCCTCTAGTATTTTCGCAAACTTTTTTAGCAGCTTCAACGCCACCGGTATTTAAAGCTTTTTTAACATCAACAATAAATTTCTTTGTATTAGTTCTTGCTCTTGTTAATGTCCACAATCTTTCAAAACAAAAACCTAAACCAACGATTAAAGAGAAAAGGATTGGGTGCATAAAAATTCCACCTGCTACATATTTTGTAGTAAGCCAGTTCATTACCCCGCTGTTTTGCGTAGCTTGAGCAATTACATTAAATAATGATGCGATTGTTGTTATGAAGTCCATAAAAGATAACCTCCTGATATATTAAAATAATTACCTTAATAAAGTAAATGTTAAATAATTTTCTTAAAAACGTGCTTCTACAATAAGTATTTCAAAAAACAAAGTCAACAAAATAGTTTGGTGTATTTTTCTATAAAGATATTTGAAACTATTTGGAAAACCTTGTTCTAAGTTCAATGATATTACCGGAAACAAAATTATAATTTTCAAATAATGAATTTATTAATTCACCAATTTCTTCAGGTTTCATCCAGCTTTCATAGTTTGCATTCTTCATCCACTCGCGATTAGTAGGCGTATCTATTATAAATGGAGCTATTGCGTTTACAGATAAATTTATTTTATCACTCTCTAAAGCTGCAACTTTTACAAGATAATTTAATGCTGATTTAGAAGCTCCATAAGCAAATTTAAGTGCTTCCGGTTGGATTGTTGTATATGCAGATGTAAAGCAAGCCGAGCCGCCGTTAGAATTTTTAACAAGATCAGAAAATCTTTTGAGAATTAAATAATTAGATTTAAGATTCATATTAAACATCCTGTCAAAATCAACTTCTTCAGTCTCTCTTACTTCAATACCACCATAATATCCACCGATCGTAGAGAATAAAAAATAATTTGACTTAGGATTTTCTATAATGCCTGAAAAAGCTTGAATAACATTTTTTTCAATACTAAGATCTTTAACAATTATTTGTTTGATTCTTGGATCCTTTGCATCTGCATCAAATTTTGTATCAAACAAAAATATCTCATCATAATTTTTTGAGGATAAAATTTTTGTTACACCTTTACCAAGTGCGCCGTTAGCTCCGAATATTAAAATTCTTTTTTCCATAATCATTTTTTTAAAAGTCTAAATTTTGCAATAACCGGAAAATGATCGCTGTAACCACCGAGATATCTTCTGCTGCCATAAGTCGGGAATGGAGCACCTTTGAATTTTCCTGAGTGCGTTACCATAAAATCTGGTTTATAAATCTCAAATGAATTACAGAGATATTCAATATCATTCCCCACCAATAAATTTTTTGATATGATGATTTGATCAAGCATATTAAAATTATCTTTATAGAAAAAGCTACCCTCACCTTGCGAATATTTTTTATATGCTAGATTGAACAAATCAGTTTTAGTGTCTTCAGCAAAGTTTATGTGATTTAAAGAATCGCAAAGAATTGGTGCGGCTTTTAAATTTTCTGTTATAGAGATGTTTGTAGGTTCATCGTTAAAATCACCTACGATTATAATGTTACTTTTTTTATTTGATGAAAATAATTCATCTACAGTTTTTCTTAATGTTTGTGCAGCGCGGATTCTTCTCCATTCTGATTCGGTTTCTCCGCCTCTTCTTGAAGGCCAGTGATTTACGAAAACGTTAAGTGTATCTCTTTTATCAAATAAAAGTTTTACAAACAATATAAGTCTTGTTTCGCCTGCCGAGTCTAGATTAATATGCAAACCATTTACACTTAATAGGGAAAACTTATTTTTATTATAAAGTAAACCGTTATCTATTCCGCGTGCATCAGGGGATTCCAGGTATGCAATTGCAAGTGATTTATCAGATAAATATTTATTTATCATCGTATCCAGCAAAGCTTGATGTTCTACTTCGCACACTCCTAAAATATCCGGTCCATCATTATTATTCATAGAACGAATCACTCTGGATAGATTGTATAATTTTTTGTCAAGCCGTTCTTGTGTCCATTCAATGGCTGCTGAGGGTAAAAACTCTTCATCAATAGTTTTAGGATCATCAATTGTATCAAAAAGATTTTCTAGATTCCAATGAGCTATATATAAAGTATCATTTTTAACCTGGGCACACGATAAAGCAGAAATAGTTATAAATATCAGAAAAACGATTTTTATTTTATTCATCACAAACAATCAATTAGTTAAACAATTTATATTTCAATTCTTGTTACTACGCCGTGCAATTTATTATACGGAAAATCAAAATAGCCAATCCAATTTGGAGCAATCTTTTTAAGGACTACAAATATTTTTAACAATAGTTTAGTCGTCTTTATTTCTTCTGAGCCATAGAAAATTGCTTTTTCATTAAAGCCCCATTCCTTAAATAATTTCGGCAAATCAGGCACTTCCATATATCCATATTTAATTTCGGCTACATACAAACCCGGCACAATTTCTTCATATCTTTCTAACTTAACACCATAAGGTTGATCGGTGTTTTCCACTGAGACTAATATATTTTTTTCATACATTATTCCAGTTCTGAACATACAGTGCAAAATATATGGTGATACTGATTGAAGATTCCTGGTAAAAAATAATGCTTCACCTTTTATAAAATTTCCTGTTTCATAAATTTGTTTAAAACTTTCAGTAAAGATATCAAGCGAAACAGAACGTAAATATTTTCTCATTCTCGTCATACCTGTAATCCAAAGACCCATCACCATTAAAGTGATAGTTGCAATAATAATTGACCAATAGCCGCCATAAGGAATTTTATGAGTAACTGCAATCAAGTATGTTAATGTAATAAAGAGCACAACAATTGCAACCGACATCTTGCCATATTGTTTTCTGTTCTTAAGAATCGCAACAATAAATAATGAACTGATGAACATTGTTGCAGTAACAGCCAATCCGTATGCTGCTGCAAGGTTAGATGATTCTCTAAAAATTAGAATCATAAATATTACCGCAATCAATAAAAGCCAATTAACAGAAGGTATATAAATCTGTGATCTTAATTCTGTAGATGTATATTTTATTTTCATCAAAGGAAATATTCCAAGGTTAATCCCTTGAAAGATTAAAGACATTACAGCACTTATCATTGCCTGTGATGCAATGATTGTGGCAATTAATGTTAAAATTAAAAACGGTATATAAAATAAATGAGAGAAAGTACTTACTAGTTTAAATAACACCTGACCTGTATCATTATGTTCAATTATATATGCACCTTGCCCAAAATAATTAATGATTAATGCAAAAAACACGAATGACCAGGCCTGGCGAATTGGTTTTGCGCCCAGATGTCCCATATCGGCATAAAGTGCCTCACCGCCTGTTGCACACAAAATAACTTCACTTAAAATAAAAAATCCTGAAATACCGTTGTGAAAGAAGAATTCAATTGCGTGTAAAGGATTAAAAGCTAAAAATATTTCAGGTACGTGAATTAAATAAAAAAATCCTGATAGAAATAGACTGATAAACCATAATAACATAATCGGACCAAAAGAAGTGGCGACTTTTGAAGTACCTTTAAATTGAATTGCGAACAATAGAATAGTTATTACAATTGTTATTAATATTATATTATTTGTAGATATCGATTGCATCCCGGGAATCAATCTTAAACCTTCTACCGCGGAAAGGATACTGATTGCAGGTGTTATAACTCCATCGCCTAATAATAAAGATACACCGATGTAACCAAGAAATGAAACGAAAGCAACCTTTCGTCCTTTCTTCAAAATGGAAACTAATATTTCTTTTAAAACAATTATTCCGCCTTCACCTCTTATGCTCATACTCATAGCCAGCCAGGCATATTGTATCGTCACAAGTGCAACTAAAGTCCAGAATATAAGAGATAAGACTCCTAAAATATTTTCTCTGGTTGGAGTAGTTAAAGTAAAAATAATTGGGAGAGTATAAATTGGACTTGTACCAATATCCCCGAATACAATTCCCATTGCTTTAACTATACCTTTAAAGCTTTCGGTTTTGGATTGTTCCATTTAATATTATTTAAAATGATCAGTAGTAAATTAAATATAACTAAATCATTAGAATTATATCAATTACTTTTAGAGACTTCTGAAAAATAGATTTCGAATTGACTGTCATTCTCGCAAAAGCGGGAATCTACTTAATAATCAAAGGATTCCTGTTTACACAGGAATGACGCATTGACTTTTTCAGAAGTCTCTTTTAATTATTTCTAAAAATTGTGGCTCAAATATAATCAGTTGCGGATTGAAAACAATTTATTGTTTAACATTAATTATCTTTTAATTCATTTAACTATTCATACTTTTACAGTTAATGATTATTTTCAAATCAATAAAAAAACAACTTAATACAATAGTAATGAATAATAAAAAATTTGTTATAGTTGATGCACTTGCATTAGCTTATAAAGCTTACTTTGCTTTTATCAACAGACCGCTAAGCAATAGCAAGGGTGAACCAACTTCAGCCGTGTATGGATTTATAACACAACTTCTAAAAGTTTTAGAAGAACAAAAACCCGATTATCTTGCTGTTGCATTCGATTCAAAAGAAAAAACATTCAGACATGAACAATATGAAGCATATAAATCTTCCCGTCAGGCAATGCCTGATGATATGATTCCTCAAATCCAGAGGATCAAAGATATAATTGATGCACTTAATATCCCTTTTTATATCCTTCCCAGATATGAAGCTGATGATATTGTTGGAACTGCAGTTAAACGAGCAGAAAAATTAGGACTTTTATCTTTCGCTATTACTCCGGATAAAGATTACTTTCAATTAATTTCAGATAGAACAAAAATTATCAGACCCGGCAAATCAACTGATGAAGCAATTGTTTATGATAAACAAAAAGTTATTGATGAACTGGGTTTTGAACCAAAGTATATGGTTGATTATTTAGCACTGATTGGCGACGCAAGCGACGATATTCCTGGTGTTGCAGGGATAGGTCCAAAGACTGCAGTTCCTCTAATTCAAAAATATGGGACGATAGAAAATATTTATAAACACATTGATGAAATTGAAAAATCAGGGACGAAAAAGAAACTGGAAGAAGGAAAAGAAAAAGCATTCTTATCCAAAAAACTTGCAACTATTCATTGTGATGTTCCGCTCGATATAGATTTTGAAAAGACTAAGTTTACTGATCCGGATTTTGAAAAACTTAAAGAAATATTTTTTGAGCTTGAGTTTAAATCACTCTATGCAAAGCTTCAGAAATATTATCAGAATAACGTTGAGTCTGTTCCGATAAAAGAAGAACCGGTTAGTAAAGAGAGCACTACGTCTTTTGATAAAGAAAATGTTAAGTATCATCTTATCACAAATGAAAAAGATGCCAAGGATCTTCAATTAAAATTATCTAAAGTTGATTTGTTCGTGTTTGATACAGAAACAGACAGCTTAAATACATTTGAAGTTAAAATTGCCGGGGTTTCATTCTGTATAAAACCAGGTGAAGCATATTTTATAGCGATCAATCCGTTTAATGAAGATGAGGGATTATTTAATAATAAATTCTCAGATCGTTTATCCCTGGATGCATTCATTAAATTATTTAAAAATATTTTTGAGAATGACCAAATAAAAAAAGTTTGCCAAAATGGTAAATACGATATTGCAGTATTGCGCAGCATATCAATTAAAGTAAATAATTTTTATTTCGATACTATGCTTGCAAGTTATGTGCTTGATCCTGATCAGAAGCACGGGATGGATGATTTAGCTGAGAAGTATCTAAACTACAAACCTATTCCCCTTTCCGATTTAATTGGGCAGAAAAAAGATCCATCAAAAATATTTGAAGTTAATCTGAAAGATTTATCAAATTATTCTGCTGAGGATTCCGATATAACTTATCGTTTATATGAAAAGTTAGATTCGGAATTAAAAAATAATGGGATAGAAAAAGTTGCATATAATATTGAATTCCCTCTTGTGCCGGTTTTAGAATCAATGGAATTTGAAGGTGTAAAAATTGATATGGATGCGCTTAAATCTTTCAGTAAAGATTTGCAGATTCTATTGGATAATTACTCCGCTGAAATTTTTAAAGTTGCAGGCACTGAGTTTAATATTAACTCACCAAAACAGCTTCAGGAAATCTTATTTACAAAACTTAATCTTGCAACGGGAAGAAAAACAAAAACAGGATTTTCTACTGATGCACGTTCGTTGGAAAACTTACGCGGCGAACACGAAATAATAGATTTAATTCTTAATTATCGCCAGGCATCAAAATTAAAATCAACTTATGCCGATGCTTTACCGAACATCATTAATAAAAAAACAGGCAGAGTTCATACAAGCTTCAATCAAACTGTTGCATCAACCGGCAGATTGTCAAGCAATGATCCCAATCTGCAAAACATTCCAATAAGAACTGAAATGGGTAAAGAGATAAGACGCGCATTTGTTCCTCGTGATAAAAATTACGTTATACTTAGTGCAGATTATAGTCAGATAGAATTACGAATTATGGCTTCTATTTGTGGTGATGAAGCACTGATAAAAGCATTTAATTCGGGAGAAGATATTCACAGAAGCACTGCTGCTTTAGTTTTTCAGGTTGATCCTAAAGATGTAACTCCGGATATGAGACGAAAAGCTAAGGAAGTAAATTTCGGAATTCTTTATGGCATCGGTGCATTTGGATTGAAAACAAGATTGGGTGTTACACAAACTCACGCTAAAGAAATTATTGATACATATTTTAAAACTTTTAAACGCGTTAGAGAGTTTATGGATAATTCCATTGAGTTAGCGCAGACTAATGGCTACGCCGAAACCTTGATGAAACGCAGAAGATATCTTAAAAATATAAATAGCAAGAACAGAGTTGTAAGACAGTTTGAAGAACGTGTTGCGATAAATATGCCTATTCAAGGCACTGCTGCTGATATGATTAAACTTGCTATGATTAATATTTACAACGAATTAAATAAAAGAAATACAAAAACTAAAATGGTTTTGCAGGTGCATGATGAATTGGTTTTTGATGCACACAAAAGTGAAGTGGAAAACTTAAAACCTATAATTAAAAATTTAATGGAATCCGCATTACCATTAAAAGTGCCCGTTGTTGTTGATATCGGTGTTGGGGATAATTGGCTGGATGCACATTAGAGTTTAAGTTCAAGTTCACGATCAGGTTTGAGTTAAAACAAATTAAATTTAAATGAAAATAAATCCGTTAGAAATTAAAAAAATCCTTTTAATTAAACCGCGTGGAATTGGTGATATTGTTTTATCAACTATTGTGCTTGATAATCTTAAACATCATTTCCCTTTTGCAAAGATAGATTATCTAACCGAATATTTTGCAAAGCCGGCATTAAAGAACAATCCACTTGTTAATGAAATATTAACAATGCACAAATCTGATTTATCCCTAAAAGTTGCCTGGCAATTACGAAAAAGAAAATATGATTTAATTATTGATCTGTGGTCAAATCCGAGAAGTGCACAAATAACTTTTTTTTCAGGTGCAAAGCTAAGGGTTGGTTATGCTTATCGCGGCAGAAAATATGCTTACAATATTTTAGGAACTTCAAGCAAAGGCGAAGTTCATTCCGCTGAACATAATTTAGAACTTCTGAAACCGCTTGGTGTTGATATCATTTCTAAAAATATTCATTATTATTTGGGAGATGTTGAAAAATTATTTGCTAATGAATATTTCAGTGAAAACAATCTTTTAAATAAAACTGTATTCGGAATTATTCCTGCCGGCGGCTGGGATTCCAAACGATGTGATAAACATAAATGGGTAGAAATCTGCAAAGCATCAATTGAAAATTTTAATTGTAAAATTTTAGTACTTTGGGGACCGGGTGATGAAGGTGATGCTGAGTTTATTAAACAAAATTTAGGTAATGACTGTTTGTTAGCGCCAAAATCAAGCTTAACACAAATGTCTGCATTAATTTCAAATTGCGATCTCATCATTGCTAATGATTCCGGGCCTATGCATATTGCGGCAGCTTTAAAAGTTCCCACACTTGGAATTTTTGGTCCAACAAATCCAAAAGCACACGGACCTTACTCATCAAATTCTGATTATGTTATAAAAGATGATTTGTTTTGTATTATTTGCAATAAACTCGTTTGCCCTTATCAACACGAATGTATGACGCAATTAGATGTATCTGTTGTGATAAATAAAATCAAGGCATTGCTTAATGAAAAGGATTGAGCTGTATCTAAAAAATTTCCTCCTAAAATTATTGGTTTTGTTTAATCCGGTTGAAAAGCAATTACAGAATCCGGTATTCAGTTCAAATTCAAATATTCTTTTTATCAGGTTAAATCGGATTGGAGATGCACTAGTCACTACTCCCCTGCTCTTCGAAATTAAAAAAGCAATTGGCTGCCATATTTTTGTTTTAGCAGATAAAAAGAATCATTTCGTTTTCAGAAATAATCCTTCAATTGATGAAGTAATAATTTATAGCAAAGGATTAAAGGGATTTTTTTCTATTAATCAGATAATTAAGGATCGAGCTATTGATGCAGTTGTAGATTTGCATGATGATGTTTCAACAACGGTAAGCTATCTTATTGCCTTGGCAAAAACAAAATATAAACTCGGATTAAAAAAATCTAATTATACTATTTACACGAATGTAACGGAAAGATTAGATTCAAAATCAAATCACGTAATTGATAGGATTTTAAAGTTATCAGAGTTGTTTAATCTTAAGATTGATTATAATTCTGTTTCGGTTAGATTTTATCCAACCGATGTGGAAAATAAAATTGCAACGGAGCAGATTAAGCAAATGAATGCAGATAATAAGTTTTTAGTGGGTGTAAATATTTCTGCAGGCAGTGAAGCAAGATTCTGGGGAGTAGAAAATTATCAAAAGCTTTTACAAACACTTTCAAAATTTAATGTAAGAGTAATCCTTTTCTGTCCACCTAAAGATTTGCATTATGCATTAGAGATCACATCGGAAGAGAACATTTATCCTGTAACAGAAAGTTTTGGTATTTTTGCAGCAGCTATTTTAAACTTAAATATTCTGATAACACCGGATACATCAATTGTTCATATAGCATCTATAAAAAAAATCCCTGTGTTTGGTTTGTATGTAAAATATAATACAACTGATATGGTCTGGAGTCCATATCAAACAGATTTTGAATATGTTGAAACAACAGAGCCAACACTTAAAAATATTTCATTCACAGAAGTTGAAAAAAAATTAAATCCCTTTTTGGAGAAATATATTCATGCCAAAAGAAGTTCCTGATTGTAAAAGATTTACCGGTTATAAACCTTGTTTCCCGGATCATAATTGCTGGGAAGATGGATGCAAGGATAAGATTGCAATTGGTAAAAAAATCCTGATTATAAATCTTGATGCAATGGGTGATGTTTTGATGACTACCGCACAACTGCCGGCAATCAAAAGAAAATATCCGGAGTCCACAATTTATTGGATTACATTAAAAATTGCGGCTCCTCTGCTTTATCAAAATCAATATATAGATCAGGTGTTCATTTATGATTTTGAATCTATTTCAATCTTAAATCAAATTGAATTTGATATAGTTATGAATGTAGATAAATCTCAGAGATCCTGTGCATTATTAAATTCTGTAAAAGCAGAAAAGAAGCTCGGTTTTGGGTTGGATAAGAACGGGAAAATTATTCCCGTTAATGAAGGTGCGTATTACAATTATAATCTTGGTATGGATGATAATCTTAAGTTTAAAGTCAATCAGCGAACCGGACAGGATTACTTAGCAGAAACATTTGAACTTGAATATCAAAGAGATGAATACACATTTAATTTTACTGATGAGGAATTAAGGTTTATAGAAAATTATAAAAAGGAAAAAAAACTCTCCGATTCAAATAAGATAATTGGATTTAACACAGGTTGTTCAAATCTATATCCAAACAAAAAAATGTCCGTCGGGCAGCATATTTATCTGATAAATAAATTGCTTCAAAAAAGAAAATATAAAATCATGCTCCTTGGTGGACCTGAAGATACAGAGCGTAATAAAGAGATAGCAAATTATTTTAAAGGAAGAATCATCAATACGCCAACTACTGAAGGAGTTAGAAGAGGAGCTTGTTATGAAGCTATTCCACAAGTTGTAATTACAGGCGATTCCTTTGGAATGCATTTAGCGATTGCATTAAAAAAATACGTTATTGCCTGGTTTGGTGTAAGCTGCTGGACAGAAATTGATTTATATGATCGTGGAGTAAAAATTTATCAACCGGATTTATTCTGTTCACCTTGCTGGAAAAAAGAATGCCCATATGATATTGAATGTGTAAAAAATCTTGATCTTTATAAAATGATTATTGAGGTTGAAAAATTTTATGAAAATTTTGATAAGGTAATTGTAACCAAACGTGAAAATCCTTTTGATAAAGCAAGGACAATTAAACAACCACTTGTTCTTGATGGCGCAATGGGCAGCCAGTTACAGGAACAAAAGGCAACATCAAAAAAGAGAATCTGGAGTGCTAGCGCTAATGAGGAATTTTCACAAAAAGTAATTGCACTTCATCGTGATTACATAAGAGCTGGCGCTGATATTATTACTACAAATACTTTTAGAACTAATCCTTATACTCTTTTAACTTCAGGAGTTACAGATCTTACCGAAAAAGTTGCCAAGGCAGTGGAGCTTGCTAAAATTGCTCGTGGTAAATCACCGGTTTTAATTGCTGGATCAAATCCACCTGCAGAAGATTGTTATCAGGTTGAAAGAACAATTTCACAAAAAGATTTGGAATGGAATCACCGCGTGCATATTGATGCTTTAATGGAAAACGGATGTGATTTTATAATGAATGAAACTCAAAGTCATTTTGATGAGATTAAATTTATTGCAAAGTACTGTGGACAAAATAATATTCCTTTTGTAATGAATTTCTTTTTTATGGATAAACCCAAATTACTATCCGGTGAAAACTTAACCGATGCCATTGATTTTGTTTTGAACTATCACCCACTTGCAATTGGATTTAATTGCATTACTTTTGAAGCTTTATCAAAAGCAGTAGAAAGATTGAAACCCGATATGAACTGGGGATTTTATTTAAATTGCGGGAGCGGAAATTATACTGATACTGAAATAAATTGTGCTATCCAACCTAATGATTATGCTAAGCAAGTGAAACCATATTTAAAATTAAATCCTTCATTTATTGGTGCTTGCTGCGGCTCATCACCCGAACATATTAAAAAAGTAAGAGCTTTAGTTGATGGGAAATATTATCCTGAAATCTAAAGCCAAAATAAATATTGGACTTAATATAACTTCCAAAAGAAGTGATGGCTTTCATAATCTTGAAACAATATTTTATCCGATTAATCTATTTGATGAACTTACATTTAACAAAGCAAGTAAATTTTCATTTCATAGTAATGACAATAATCTTAATAAAGAAAAAACAAATCTTATTATCAAAGCAAAAGAAGAGTTAGAAAATTATTTTCGGATGGAATTGCCGGTTGAGATTTATCTAAAGAAAAATATTCCTATCGGTGCTGGATTAGGCGGCGGTAGTTCAAATGCAGCAACGACACTGCTGGCATTAATTAAACTTTTTAATCTTAAAATTGAGACTAATGATTTAAATAAAATTGCATTAAATCTTGGCTCTGACGTCCCCTATTTTCTTAATCCTGTAACAGCTTTTGCCGAATCCCGCGGTGAAATTTTAACTCCTATAAATATAAAAATCAAAGAAACATTATTAGTTGTTAATCCCGGAATTCATATTTCAACAAAATGGGCATTTGGATTTATCAAGCCAAAGGTGCCGCAAGTAAGTTTAAAGTCTATTTTTGATAAATCGGAAATTGATATTAATGATTTGAAAAAGATTGCAACAAATGATTTTGAAGAAATTGTGTTTAATGATTATAGTCAGATAAAAGAGATTAAAGAAAAAATGCTTCAGTTTGGAGCAAGTTTTTCTATGATGACAGGCACCGGTTCAACCGTGTGGGGATTTTTTGAAGATGAAGAAGCGGCTTATCAAACAGAATTATATTTTAAATGCAAAAATTATTTTACATTTATTCAGATTCCTATTTAACCGCAGATTCAGCAAACTCTACGCTGCCTTTGGAGGCATTCAGATTAACCTTTATCCCAAATGGAATCGTTACCAAATCTTTAATATGTCCGTGTGGAAAAGTATAGATTGAAGGAACCTTAAGTGAACCAATATAATCCTGAATAACTTCTCCTAAAGTCAGAGTTTTTTTCTCCGGATCATGTTCGTTGCAATCCACAAACCTGCCAAGAATAATTCCTTTAACTTTTTTAAAGGCACCAGATAATCTTAATTGATTTAACATTCTATCAACGCGATATGGTAACTCGCCAATATCTTCAATCATCAAAATTTTTCCAGTAAGATTTGGAAAATATTCGGTACCGAGTAAAGCGGTAAAAACAGCTAAGTTTCCGCCAACGATTCTGCCGGAAGCATTTCCCTTTTGAAGAAAAGGCATTTTATCAGTTTCGGAATATTTTATTTTGCCTAATTTTTTATTTGATGTGATTGTTGCCCAAAAATTTTCTGTAGTATAAGGACTTATTTCATCAAAAAAATCAACTGCAACCATAGGTCCGGCAAAAGTTATCAAACCCGCTTTTTGAAAGAATGCCATTTGCAAAGCAGTTATCTCACTATAACCAACAAAAATTTTAGGATTATTTTTTATTAAACGATAATCAATTTTATCAAGTAATCTAAAAGCGCCATAACCGCCTCTTACATTAAAAATGGCTTTAACATTTTTATCTTTAAACATTGAATGTAAATCCATCAACCTTTCTTCATCTTTTCCGGCAAGATAACCATGATTTTTACCAACGTGATCACCCACCTTAACCCTATAGCCAAGAGATTCTAAATATTTTACTCCTTTTTCTACCCTGGAAAATTCATCGGGAGCAGATGCAGGTGAAATAATTCCAATAACATCTTTCTTATTCAGCTTTTTTGGTTTCAATAATGCCATAGTTACCTTTCTTTTGATGAATTTCTTAATAGAAATTTAACAAAACATCGATGCCTAAACAAATTTGTTGAAAATTGCAGTAATAGCGCAATTTTGTAAAATTTTATTGATTATGACTACAATCACTTCAAAACAAGTGCATTTATTTGATTTTTTTAGGAAATTATAATGCATTAAATTTAAAATAATAATAAGCAATAATTTAATTTTCTTTATTTTTTTTAGGAAAACATTCTTTAATAATAAAATTGAAAATATGAGAAAACCAAAAGTTTTATTCATAGGTGGTTCGCTGAACCAAACTACAATAATGCACAAAATATCTAAGGAGCTACCGGAATGTGATGCATATTTTACCCCATATTTTGCAAGTGGTCCTTTATGGGTAATGACAAAACTTAAAATGCTTGAGTTCACGATTATGGGTGGCACCTTTAAACAAAAAACACTTGAGTATATAAGAGATAATAACCTTAAGTTGGATTATGAAGGTAAGAATGATGACTATGATTTAGTTTTTACTTCTCAAGATTTGATTGTTCCCAGAAACATTAAAAAATTTAAAACGATTCTGGTTCAGGAAGGAATGACTGACCCACCTGATTGGAGATATCACGTAACAAGATTTCTTGGATTGGGGCGATGGTGTGCAAGTACTTCAATGACAGGACTGTCACATCAATATGAATATTTTTGTGTTGCTTCAGAGGGCTTTCGCGATCAGTTTATTGAAAGAGGAGTTAATCCAAATAAAATTCGTGTCACAGGTATTCCAAACTTTGATGACTTTGAAAAATTAAGAGATTTAAAATTTGAACATAAAAACTTTGTTCTTGTTGCAACATCTGATATCAGAGAAACAACAAAGTACGAAAATCGAAAAAAGTTTATAAGAAAAGCACAGAAAATTGCTAACGGAAGAAAATTAATTTTCAAACTCCATCCCAATGAAATTGTAAAGAAAAGAACCGCTGAGATTAAAAAATACGCTCCAGAAGCTTTAGTCTATCACGGTGTAAGTATTGACCCTATGATTGCAAATTGTGATGTATTAATTACAAGATTTTCCAGCACAATTTTTCCGGCGTTAGCATTAGGCAAAGAAGTTTATTGTGATATTGATATACAGGATATAAAGCGATTAACTCCAATTCAAAATGGCGGAACATCTGCAAAAGCTATCGCAGAGGTTGCCAGAGAATTACTCGCCTCTACCGAGCCAGTTATGCGTGCAAAAGAAAAAGATAAATATTTTGAGGATTTGAAATTTGAAATTAAGTTACTGTTTAAACAGAAACTTGTAAGAGCCAAATAGATTTTTGAACTTATTTGAATAATAAATTAAAAATAGTTACCGTCATTCAGGCAAGAACCGGCTCAAGCAGATCACCAAATAAAATTTTGCTTCCTTTAGCTAATAAACCTTTACTATATCGAATGTTTGAGCGTGTTGCCGCATCAAAAATGTGCGGCACAATCGTAATTGCCACTACAACTGATAAAAGTGATGATGTTGTTGAAAATCTATGTAATAAGTTTAATATGATTTGTTTTCGCGGACATCCAACTGATTTACTGGATAGACATTATCAGGCAGCTAAATTATTTAGCGCAGATGCAGTAGTTAAAATTCCATCTGATTGTCCGTTAATTGACAAAAGTGTTATTGACAAAGTTTTAAATTATTATATGGAAAATTTAAATTACTTTGATTATGTAAGTAACCTGCATCCTCCAACTTATCCCGATGGAAATGATGTTGAGATTATGAGTTTTAAAGCTTTAAGTGATGCCTGGGAAAATGCAAGTCGTGAACTTGAACGTGAACATACAACTCCTTATTTCTGGGAAAATCCTGATAAGTTTAGAATTGGTAATGTTATTTGGGAAACCGGATTAGATTATTCAATGTCTCATCGCTTTACTATAGATTATGAAAAAGATTACAATTTTATAAAGCAAGTTTATGATGAACTTTATTCTGTTAACCCTATTTTTACACTTAATGATATTTTGGATTTATTAGATCGGAAACCTGAAATTAAAAAAATAAATGAAGAATATTGCGGAGTAAATTGGTACAGAAATCATCTTGATGAATTGAAAACAATTACTCCGGATCAAACAAAAATTATTTAAGAAACCAAATTCGTAGAACAGACTTTAGTCTGTTAACTCACTCAAAATAAATAGGATATAAACGAAGAACAGACTAATCCGCCGCGGCGGACTGTTTTACGAAATACAAACTATAATTATAAATAGAGAAATATTATGCCAAACAAAGTTGAATTTAACAAAGACTATCCAACCATTACAAAATCTGATGAGTATTATAAAATAGCATTAGAACTTATTCCTGCTCAAACACAAACACTGGCAAAAGGAACTGGACAAAATATAAAAGGCGTAGCACCAAAATATCTTCAAAGAGGCAAAGGTTCTCACGTTTGGGATGTTGACGGTAATGAATATATTGATTATACAATGGGCGTTGGTCCACTATCACTTGGTTATGCTTATGATAAAGTTGACGACGCTATTAAAGAACAACTAAAAGATGGAATTACGTTTTCTTTAACTCATCCGCTTGAAGTTGAAGTCGCTGAGCTAATTCATAAAGTTGTCCCAAACGCTGAATCAATACGTTACAGCCGCGGAGGTGCAGATGTTGTCTCTGGTGCGGTAAGATTATCAAGAGCATTTACAGGTCGGAAAAAAGTTCTATGTTGTGGCTATCACGGCTGGCACGATTGGTATATAGCAGTTACTGATCGTAATAAAGGAATTCCACAAGAGATACAGGATTTATCATTTACTTTCAATTATAATGATATTCAATCAGTTATTGATTCAATTGATGACGACACAGCTTGTGTTGTTCTTGAACCATTTGTTTTTGAAGAACCTAAAGATAATTTTTTACAAAAACTCCGCGATGTTTGTACAAAAAACGGAACTCTTTTGGTCTTCGATGAAATGTGGACAGGTTTTAGAATAGCAATTGGAGGTGCACAGGAATATTTTGGAGTAAAAGCAGATTTAGCTTGTTTCTCAAAAGCTGTTGCTAATGGCATGCCTCTTTCAATTTTAACCGGAAGAAAAGATGTAATGTCTTTACTTGATAAAGATGTATTTTTCTTTAATACTTTTGGTGGAGAAGCTTTATCTCTTGCTGCAGCTAAAGCTACTATCAATGAAATGATTGAAAAAAATGTTCAAGCTTACTTAGCAAAACAAGGTAATAAATTAAAAACCGGCTACAATCAAATTGCTGAAAAACTTGGAATGAATTACACTAAATGTTCAGGTTATGATTGCAGGACAATCATTACTTTTGATGCGGAAAAATCTGGTTGTAATCCACTTGAGATGAAATCATTAGTTCAACAGGAAATGATAAAGAGAGGAATCCTTTGGGGTGGATTTCACAATATGTCTTTCTCACATACTGATGAGGATATTTATTACACATTAAAAGCTTATGAAGATGTTCTTCCGATTCTTAAAAAAGCAGTAGATGAAAAAAATGTAAAATCATATTTGCGCGGTGAACCAGTTGAACCTGTTTTTAGAAAAGTTGGTAATTTTAATATGAAGCCAAAGAGAAAATAATTGTAATCGTTAGGCTGAGCGAAGTCGAAGACTGACATTTTCATTTTTATACTTTCACACTTCAACCACGCTCAGTGTGACCAATTGATTGAATATTTATGAACTCATTAGAACTATTCTCACTAAAAAACAAAGTTGCAATCGTAACCGGTGCACTTGGATTAATAGGTAAAAATCATTGCAGTGCTCTCGCTGATGCAGGTGCAAATATTGTAGTCTGTGATCTTGATGAAGAGCAGTGTAAAAAATTTGCTTCTACTCTTCCAACAAAATCAATTGGAGTTAGAGTTGATATTACAAATAAAACCTCTGTAGAAAATTTACGAGACAAAACTTTAAATGAATTTGGAAGAATCGATATACTTGTAAACAATGCTGCAATCAATGATATGTTTGAAAACCCACAGGCTGCTGCCGAACAATCTATGTTTGAAAACTATCCATTAGAAATGTGGCAAAAATCTTTAGATGTAAATGTAACAGGTACTTTTCTTTGCTCACAGGTTATCGGATCTGAAATGGCAAAAGTTGGAAAAGGCAGCATTATTAATGTTGCATCAACTTATGGTTTGGTCGGACCAGATCAATCAATTTATAAAAAACCGGATGACACTCAGAATTTTTATAAATCCCCTGCTTATCCTGCAACAAAAGGTGCAATCGTAAATTTTACAAGATTTCTCTCTGCTTATTGGGGCAACAAAGGTGTTCGCGTAAATACATTAACTCCAGGTGGAGTTGAAAATAATCAGGATGAATATTTCGTAAAAAACTATTCCGCAAAAACACAATTAGGCAGAATGGCGCATCCAACAGATTACAAAGGTGCAATAATATTTTTAGCAAGTGATGCTTCATCTTATATGACAGGAGCAAATTTAATTGTTGATGGAGGTTGGACTGCATGGTAATTGATAAAAAATTGAAAGAAAAAAATCTTCATTTAAAAGAAAAAGCTGAAAAAATAAAAGTTATTCTTACTGATGTTGATGGTGTTTTAACCGATACCGGAATTTATTATGGACCTGAAGGCGAGGCGCTTAAAAGATATTCCGTCCGCGATGGAATGGGCGTTGAGAGATTAAGAAAGTATGCAGGTATTGAAACAATAATTATTACCGGAGAAAATTCTGCAGCAGTTAAGTCAAGAGCAGAAAAATTAAAGATGACAGAATATTATCTTGGCGTTAAGAAAAAAGAAGAGGTTCTGGAAATCATTAAAAAGAAAAATGGATTTAATAAAGAAGAGATTGCATACATTGGCGATGATTCGAATGATTATGAAATAATGCAGCTTTGCGGATTTACTGCAACGCCTGCAGATGGAATGAATTTTATAAAAGATATTGCAAATTATGTTTGTGAAACTAAAGCCGGTTTTGGTGCTTTTAGAGAATTTGCAGAATTAATTTTAGCATTTAAAAACAACTCTTAAATATTTTGAAATAACTATATGAATAAAAGAGAAATTAAAATCGGTAACCGCTTTATTGGAGATGGACATCCTGTTTTTGTAATTGGTGAGATTGGAATCAATCATAATGGTGATGTTGAAATTGCAAAAAAAATAATTGCTGGTGCTAAGCACGCCGGATGTGATGCCGTTAAATTTCAAAAGCGCACTCCGGAGATTTGTACACCGAAAGATCAATGGAATATTGAACGGGATACTCCCTGGGGAAGAATGACTTATATAGATTACAGACACAAAGTTGAATTTGGTGAATATGAATACTCACAGATTGATAAATATTGTAAAGAGATTGGAATGACATGGTTTGCTTCCTGTTGGGATGAACCTTCAGTTGATTTTATAGAACAGTTTAATCCTCCTTTATATAAAACTGCCTCTGCCTCTTTAACTGATTTTATGCTTTTAGAAAAACATAAGAATTTAAATAAGCCGATTATGATGTCGACCGGAATGTCAACCGTTGAGCAAATTGATAAAGCAGTTTCGTTTATGGATAAAAATAATTTGATGATCGCTCACGCAACTTCTGCTTATCCTTGTAAGAATGAAGAACTAAACCTTAAAATGATTGAGACCTTAAGAAATAAATATGCAGAAATTCCTATTGGTTACAGTGGACACGAAGTCGGTCTTGCACCAACCTGGGCTGCAGTAGCACTTGGAGCTTGTTTTGTAGAGAGACACATAACTTTAGATCGCGCAATGTGGGGCACTGACCAGGCGGCTTCTGTTGAAGTTGGCGGAATGGAAAGATTAGTTTCAAGCATTCGAGATATTGAAGCAGCTCTTGGCGATGGTATCAAAAAAGTTTATGATAGTGAACTTGGACAGATTAAAAAATTACGAAGAGTTAAATAATCCTTTAACGCTATTGCCAATGAGCTTGCCTGTCACAGACAGGTCTTCCAACGAAGCAATATGATAACTGTTGTTACGAACATTAATAAAAACCTTCGAGGTTTTCTGAGATAAATAAGAATTTTTCTATTAGCTTAGCTAAAGTTTTAGCCAAACCTCGAAGGTTTCATAGATTTGCGACTTCAATTACCTAAAAGGATTTTTTTCGCGATGACAACAAAATAAATTATGGAAGCAACAATTTTCTCAGAAATATTTAATTCAATTTACAATTACTTAAGTGGATTATCATCTGTAGAAGTAATTTCAACTTCGTTAATTATTCTTGCCGCAATAGTATTTGTAATACTGGAAAGAATATTTCCTTATACAAAAGGTCAGAAAATTTTTAGAGAAGGATTCTTTGATGATTTTGCGATGTACACAATTGCCCAGAATTATATTTTAAGTATTTTAATTTTTAGTGTAATAATAAATTTTATTGATAACTCAACCGGCTTATCCAGATATCGCCTTTTTGCAAACGTTCCGATCTGGGCACAATTAATTTTCTTTGTAGTAACTCACGATCTATACATTTACTGGATGCATCGCTGGATGCACAAGAATAAATGGTTGTGGAGAATACATGAAGCCCATCACTCACCTAAAAAAGTTGACTGGCTTTCCGGATCAAGATCTCATCCACTTGAAATATTATTAAATCAAACGATTGAATTTGCACCTATAATATTACTTGGTTCCCCCGCAGAAGTTATTGCATATAAGGGATTGATAAGCGCAATTTGGGGAATGTATATACATAGCAATATAGAAATTAAATCAGGTTGGTTACAAAAAATTATTAACGGACCTGAAATGCATCGCTGGCATCATTCAACCGGAAAAGGAAGAAACAGAAACTTTGCTACAAAATTTGCATTTTGGGATTGGATGTTTGGAACAGCATTTTTACCCGATACAAAACCGGATGAATACGGTTTAAAAACCTACTTCCCTGCACATTATTTCTCACAAACTCTTTTTGCATTCAGAAGATTTAAGCGATTAAAAAAAGAAGAAATTTAGTTTTATTTTTTTTAATAACGTTCAGTGGCATAAGATCGATAAATCAATTCATATTCCTGTAGCCATTCGTTATCAGTGTTTGGATTTTCATTAGATTGAAAAATTAAATCTTCTTTTTTGTTTGCATCTTTTACCGGATTTTCTTTCTGTGGTATCAGGTTGCTTAAGTAAGTAAAAAACAAATTACTTTTTCCCATAATCAATCCTTTTTTTTAGAGAAAGATAACGCTTATATCTTACCTGCATATTAAGAGAATATTATTTTAGTGTTAAGAAATGATTAAGAATGATCTTTTATTCTGCACAGAATTATTAACTCAAATAACAGACTGAAGTCTGTTTTACGTTACAGTTGATTTTCCCACAAAGGGATGTAGCCGGATTTACGCACAACACTTTG
>DAIRCT010000002.1:31716-91634 GCA_036796535.1 Ignavibacteriaceae bacterium | reverse complement strand
TCATCAAAAGAGCAATTGATAATTAAAGGATGGCGCGAATTTTTTTATGGTTCTAAAAATCTTGCAAGAAAATATTGGATTGACGCCGGAATAAGTCAATGGAACATAAAACTTTTTATTACTTCCCTGCTTTCATATTTACCAGAAAGTTTTCTTGATTACCTAAAAGATAAAAGGATAAGACTCAGACTTGAGTATCAAATTCAAAAATTATTGAATAATAACGATATTCAAAAAGAATTTAATAAAGTTATGGAGATAATGGGTGAGTGAGAAAATAATAAATATTCTCCATCTCCAAAACCACTTATATATTTCCTGCGGAATTTCTAAAACTATTTATTTAATAGTAAAAAATTCGTCCCCAAAATTTAATCATCAGATTGCGTGTTTTGATGGTGATGGTTTCTCAAGATTCGATACGTTAAATATTAAACCGCTTGTCCTAAAGGATTTTAATAATTCTTTATTCGGTTTCGTTAAACAGTTTATTAAGCTTTATTCATTTTGTAAACAAAACGAAATTAATATCATTCACTCTCATCATCGATATTTTGATTTACTTGCCTTTTTAATTTCTCGAATACTTAAAGTAAAAACAGTTACATCTGTACATAGCAAAGTTTATAATCATAAATTCTTTAGTTATAAATCACTGATATTAGTTGCTTGTAGTAATTCAATTAAAGATCATTTGAATAAATATTTTAGCATTAATGAAGATAGGATAAAAGTAATTCATAATGCGGTTGATCCAAATGAGTTTATACTCACAAAAACAAAAAGTGAACTGATTAATGAGCTTGATATTCCTGATGAAAAATTTATTATCGGTTATTTCGGGCGATTAGATTACAAGGAAAAAGGTGTTGATATTTTGTTGAATTCTTTTCTTAATCTGAGTAAAATAAATAAAGACTTATTTTTGTTATTGGTTGGTAATGGGGTAGATGAAAATAAAATCAGAGAGTTCATAACTCAAAATAAATTAAGGGCTAAAGTGATGAACGCACAGAGTGATATTTTTAATTATTATCAATTGATCGATCTGTTTGTACTCCCATCAAGAGTAGATCCTTTCCCGCTCGTGATGCTTGAAGCTGGACTCATGAAGAAACCATTCGTTGGCAGTAGAGTAGATGGAATATCGGAATTGATTGAAAATGAAACTGACGGATTACTTTTTGAATCTGGAAACGCAGATGATTTGATAAGTAAAATTTTAAAAATTTATAATGATAAAAAATATGCATATCAATTAGCTGAAAATCTTTATAGCAAAGTTTTGGGAGGATACACAATCCAAAATATTATTCCAAATTATGAAAAATTATATCTAAGTCTGCACGATGCGAAATAAACTGGATATATTATATGTTGAAATCAGTAAAGTTGATTACTCCGATATTCAAATATCGATTAAGAATACATTTTTAGAAGGGAAACAGATTGTCATAACTGGTGCAAACGTAAACACAATTAACTTAGCATTAGAGAATCTAAAATTTAGGGAAGTACTAAGTAATTTTAATTTATTGCATCCCGATGGAATAGGTGTGTTTTTAGCATCAAAATTTTTATATGGCAAAAATGGATTTTCTAAAAGAATAACTGGTTCTGATTTTTATATTGAACTTATAAAGGAATCGTTAAAAAATAACTGGTCGTTTTTTTTCTTTGGGGATACAGATGAAACCTTGAGCAAAATTTCGAAAGCTAATCCGGACTTATATGTTAAAGGTTTTTGTAACGGATTTAATTTTAACAATGATAAATTAATTAAGGATATCAATACCGCTAAACCTGATATCCTTATTGTCGGACTTGGTTCACCTAAACAAGAGGATTGGATAGTTACTAACAGGGATAATGTAAATGCTAAAGTTATTGTTGCTGTTGGTGATGGTATTAAAGTTTTTGCAGGGACAAAAAAGCGTGGGACCAAATTAGTCAGAATATTAGGACTGGAATGGTTTGTTCGATTAATTAATGAGCCAAAGCGTCTTTGGAAAAGATATATTATAGGAATTCCACTCTTTATTCTTAGAGTATTAAAGTATAAATTATTTAAGCAATAACTAAAATTTTATGATAAAATATTTACGTACAATTATTTTAATTCTTCCCATAATAACTTTTGCTCAACAGACTAAAGTTGAGGTTGCTGGTGGGCATTCATTTTTAATCTCGATTGATAATTTTCAACCAAAATATATTGATAAACAAATCGATAATTTTATTATCAGAGATTATGTCCAGTTCACAAATCCATCTGAGGATTTAAGTTATAAATTGCCATATCTCGATATTTATCTGGCAATCCCTCCTGAAAGTAAAATTAAAATAAGCGAACTAAATTTTGCGACAGAAATTCAGAACAAGATTATTCCAGAACTCAATCCTTCGGTTGTTGTCAAAGATTCCGGAATAGCTTATTTACAAAATGATCCTTTAAAATTTGTTAGAGATGAAGTCCAAAAAAATCCGGTTGAGGTGATAGGTTATTTTTATTACCGCGATTTTTATTTAGCTCATTTAAGGATTAATAATTATACATTTAATAGAGAAAATTCTGCTGTTGAAATATTAAAAAACATAAAAGTAAAAATTGATTTATCAAATTCGGTTAACGTACTTTCGTACTCGCCAATACAGATTAAAACGGATTTTGATAAAGCGATAAGTAATTTAATAGCAAATCCAAACATAGCTGAACAATTTAGAAGCACCGTTTCTTATTCATTACCTGATACCACAGGAAATTGGATTGATTACAATTCTACTTATCTGAAATTCGGCGTTGGTAAGGATGGTGTTTACAGAGTTACGAAATCTCTTTTGCTATTGGCAGGTGTACCTGTTACTACTGTTGATCCCAGAACATTTAAACTATTTGAATCTGGCAAAGAAATTAAAATATTTGTTAAAGGACAGGATGACGGAAGTTTTGATGACAACGACTATATAGAGTTTTGGGGAAGAAAAAATTATCCTAAAATTTCATATAGAACAATAAACCAGGATGATAAAGAATACAATGAATTTTTAAATCGTTATACTGATAGTACGATTTATTTTCTATCTTGGAATGGAAATCAAGGCAATCGGATTGATACCTTAAAAACCTCCTTGTCTGCTGTTAATGATACACTTAATTACTATTCACAATTAATACATGCTGAGACTCAATCGTATTTCCAATTTTCTGATGCTGATGAAATTGCAAATCAAACACCCAACTGGTTAAAAAATAAAACGTGGTACTGGAATTTTTTAATAACACAGTTAAGTTATAATTTTAACTTAAGTAATATTTATCCGAATAAGAATGCATCTATACTTTCTAAGCTTGTAAGCTTTGCTTCAAATATTTCGACTAATTCTCATCAGGTAAAACTATTTCTTAATAATGCACAGATAGATTCTAATTCAGTTGATAGATTTAAACAACTGGTGATAAAAGCGAATGTCAACTCATCAAGTTTACTCAATGGTACAAATCAGATAAGATTGCAAAATTTGCCAAATGGAAGCAGTCCGAATTCTTTGGCATTTGACTGGTATGATGTTGAATATCCCAAATATCTTAATCTTGTTAATGATTCCCTGTACTTTAAGATCTCTAACGATGTTTCTGCAGGACTAAAGATTCTAAAAATTGGTAATGCCACTCAGAGCTCATATCGTATTTATAAAGTAAAACCCGATTTTCAAATCATTACCAACTATAATGTTTTATCTTCAAACTTATTTTTTGCTGATACTGTTTCTCCGGGTGATGAATATTATATAATAAGTGGAGAGCGAAATATAGCTCCCAGATTTTATTATGTTAAAAATTTTGTAAATCTAAGGAGCATTAATAAACAAACAGATTACATCTCGATTACACACCCTAAGTTTTTATCTGTAGCTCAAAACTATGTACAATCAATAGCTGGTTTATATAATCTTTCAGCATCAGTTTATAATGTCCAGGATATTTTTGATGAGTTTGCGTTTGGTTATCCTTATCCGGAGGCGATAAGATTATTTGCAAATGTTTTGTATAACAATGCTCAAACACCTAAACCATCTTATCTAACTTTGATCGGCGATGCAAATTATGATTATAAATATTTTCTTGGGACAAGTGGCGGAAAAAATTATGTCCCTTCTTATGGTAATCCGGTTGGTGATAATTGGTTTGCTGTATGGGATCCAAATGCAATTCCTGTTCCGCAATTAAAAGTTGGCAGAATTCCAATTAACGAAACTTCAGAGCTTGATTATTATCTTACTAAAATTCAAAACAATGAATCAAAACCTTTTGATGAATGGAATAAAAGATATTTATTGTTTTCAGGCGGGCGTTCGGATGTAGCGGGTGAATTGGAATATTTAAAATCTGCAAATGATTCGATTGTCAGCAAGTTCATCGCACCAAGACCAATTTCCGGAAAATATACTCACTTTTATAGAACCAAAACTCCACAAACAGATTTTGGTCCATACTCTCCGGAGCAAATTAGTAATGCAATCTCTGCTGGCGGATTATTTATTTCATATATCGGTCACAGCGGTACTGCAACCTGGGATAATAGTATCAACTCAACTAATCAGCTTTATAACAATGTTAACAGAAATCCATTGATCACTGATTTTGGATGTTCTACAAATAAATATGCTGAACCAAATATCGTTTGTTTTGGTGAAAGATTTCTTTTTAGCTCTTCTGGTCAGGCACTCGGGTATGTCGGAAATTCTTCGTTAGGATTTCAATCAACAGCGGTTACTGCACCGGTTTATTTTTATGAAGAAATTTTTAATGATAGTTTATCTGAAGTCGGTAATGCAAGCTTATATTCTAAGATGAGGTTATTAACTCAAAATGGAAATACCGCTGTAAATAAAATTTACGCTTTAACCAATGTAATTCTTGGTGATCCGGCAGTAAGATTGAAAATTCCCAAGCTTCCAAATTTTAGGATTACAAACGCTGATATAATTATCAGTGATCAACTTTTAAATGAGAGTGAGGATTCAGTTCAATTTAAAGTTGCACTTAAAAATATAGGGCTTTCAAAACCTGGTAACCTTGAAATTAAAATTGACCAAACATTTGATGGGAACGAAATTAAGAGTGAATTAAAAACAATCCCCATCCCGGAATATGCTGACACAATTACTGTCTGGATGCTGACTAAAAATAGACCGGGCAATCATTTGTTAAATGTTCAAATTGATCCTAATAATCTTATAGAAGAAATTTATAAGAATGATAATTCAATTAGTTTTCAGTTTAGTGTTTTCTCAGCATCGCTCAGAGATTTGCTTACATCGCAAACAGAAAACTCTGGATTTAGTAAAATAGATTTATTAAATCCCGTAAATTATAATTCAGATTCACTCTCGATTCAATTTCAACTTTCACAAAAATCTGATTTCTCAAATCCTATTACTGTTGAAACCAAAGCCGATACCTTTTTAACAAAAATTCTTTTCCCGCAATTAATATCTGATTCACGTTATTATTTGAGATATAAAATTAATTCACCCACGACTTTCTTTTCAGGTACAAAATCATTTTATAACAAACCCGGTTACAAATATTTGGTTATTGATTCATTATCATTTAACAAACTGGATAGAAATAGTTTAGGTTTAAAAAATGATACTCTGCAGATATTATTAGATACAACAAAAATTACCGTGCTCTCAGCAGGGTACAATGCCGGTGCAACTTGTGTAATTTCTAAAGATGGTGTTAATCTATTATCAAATACTTTCTTTTCTGGAATGGGTATAGTTGTTTTTGATAATGTTACATTAAAAGTAGATACCTCAACATGGTTTTATTTATTTAATCAACCAGCTAGTGTTGAAGCTTTAGCGACTTTTATTGATTCAATCCCTTATGCTAAAATTATTGCAATTGGAGTTGCTAGTGATGCGGCAAATAATATTTCAACGCATTTAAAAAATGCGATTAAAACTTTAGGTAGCTCAAAAATCGATTCACTTCAATTCCGTGGTTCCTGGGCACTTATCGGTTGGAAAGGCGCACCAACGGGTTCTGTGCTTGAAGGAGTTAAAGCTCCGCTGCCTCCGGAAAGTGTTTTTCTGGAATCTTCGCATATTTTTCTGGCCGATTCTGGTTCATTCGAAACACCGCCAATTGGAAAAGCAAGTGCTTGGAAAAATGTTATGTTAGAAGAATCTTTACCCAGCGACGCATCGACGAAATATTTATTATTTGGAAGGAAGGATTCAGGACAGTTCGATTTATTAAGAACATTAGTTTTTACAAATGGAATTTCAGATATAAGTAATATTGATTCAAGAATTTATCCAGAGATTAAAATTGTTGGAAAATTATTTGCATCCACCAATAAGATTTCTCCAAAGCTGAATAAACTCGCTGTTGATTTTACAAGTTTGGCAGAACTCGGTACTAATTATCAGGTCGTTCGTGTATCTCCTGATACCATCAATCAAGGTAAATCCAATGATTTATTTTTTGATGTTTATAATGTTGGAGAAACTTCCGCAGATTCGTTTAATGTAATTGTAGAATTAGTAAAACCAAATAATAGCACAAGATTATTGTATGATACTTTAGTAACGAGATTAGATACCGCAAGTCATTTGACGTTTAAAACACATTATCTTTCTAATGCTTATGATGGCTATGGAAATATGAAATTCAGGATTAAGATTGATCCGGTTTCAAAGATTAGGGAATTTTATAAAGACAATAATATTTTTGATAAATCATTTTTTGTAATACAGGATACAACACCGACATCTGTAACAGAATCAACTCTTAAAATTACTTTTGATGGAACTGAAATAATTGATGGTGATTTTGTAGGATCAAAACCTGAGATATTAATTAACTTACAATACCCCGTTTGGTTTCCTGTAAACGATACAACCTCGATTCGTTTTTATCTTGATGGTGTTGAGTATTATTCATCAGATATAATTAATTCTTTTGACACAGTTAATAGAATTGCCACGTACAAAATTACTCCCAATTTAAGCAATGGAGATCATCTGCTAAAAATTACTGGCAGAGACCGCTTTGGCAATCTTGATCCAAATGCATCAGTTGAAAGATTTTTTGTGGTTGATGATAAACTTAATTTGCTTGATGTTTATAATTATCCCAACCCGTTTTCAGATCAAACATATTTTACTTTTAAGCTATCACAGATTCCTGATGAGTTGGAAATAAAAATATTTACAATCAGCGGAAGGTTGATAAAATCTATTAAAAGGAATAGCGCTCAACTTAATTTTGATTTTAACAGGATTAATTGGGATGGCAGAGATGAAGACGGCGATATTATTGCCTCAGGTGTTTATCTGTACAAAATGATTGTGAGAAAAAGTGGTGAATCAATGAGTGTGACACAAAAATTAGCTGTGGTTAGATAATTGTGAAATGCTCATTCGCCAATTATCTGTTTTTTGTAATCATTTTTGTGCTGTCAACTCAAGATTTCTATGCATCAAATATTACAAATAATTTTTTATGCAGGATTATCTCAACAACTAAAACTGATTCACTTACTTTACCCGTTGAATTAATTTATTTCTATGCATCGGTTCAACCCGAATCGGTTTTATTAAAATGGGGAACAGCAACGGAAGTAAATAATTTTGGATTCGAAATTGAACGTGCTTATAACACAACTGCCAATTGGGAAACTATAGATTTTGTTTTGGGCAGTGGCACAAGCAACGTACCAATTAATTATGAATATCCCGATACAACTGTATTAAGAACCGGAATAGTTTACTACAGATTAAGACAGGTTGATATAATTGGTGGCTTTGAATATTCTGATACAGTTACGGTAAACTTCTTGTCATCTATAACTCTGGAAAACTCTGATGTTCCAAAGCGGTTTTTAATTTCTAACAACTTTCCTAATCCATTTAATCCATCAACAAAAATAAATTTTCAGATCCCCGTGCAGCAATTATTAAAAATTAATCTCTATGATATAAATGGTAAACTTGTAAAAGAGATAGCTGCACAGGAATTTTTACCTGGCAGTTATCAATTAATCCTTGATTTTGCCAATTATTCCTCAGGCATATACTTTGTTAGATTTGAAACACAAAAAAATGTTGTAACCAAACGAATAACTTTTATCAAATAGATTTTTAATTGGAGAAAACTAAATGAAAAAATTATTAGCACTGATTGTCGTTTTTGCATTTCCACTTTTTGCACAATTTTACGATTACCCAAGACCTGATGAAGGTTATATTGCAGGTGGATTAGGATTAAATTGGATTGATGGTAAACCTTATTACCGCATAAGTTTTAGACCTGAAGTTTCTTTTGCAAATTTTGGAGTTGGGCTTGATTTGAATCTCGATTTTGATTCTGAAGGAAAGCTACGTACTGAAAATTTTAACGAAGCATCCGATTATCTTAGTCTTATACGCTACGTTAGATATGGAATTAAAAATGATCCGGTATTTATAAAACTTGGCGCACTCGATTATTATACTTTGGGTCACGGAACAATTATGCAGCATTACAATAACAGTCCAACTTATGATGCACGCAGAATTGGTTTAGTAGCAGATATTGATTTTGGAAAATTTGGGCTTGAATCTATTTACGGAAATTTTGCACAATCAGGTGTCTTTGGAATGCGTGGTTATGTGAGACCACTTCAGTTCACATCGGCTAACGATATACCGATTTTAAGCAATCTGGAATTTGGAGCAAGTTATGTTACAGATTTTAATAAGTACGCTCGCGTTGATTCCGGATATTTTGATCAGGCACGAAATTTTAAAGTTGTTAAAGATAGAGGGGCATTAACAATCATTGGGTTTGATATCGCACTTCCTTTAATTAAATCTTCTTCAATTACCATAACACCTTATTTAGATTATAATAAGATTATTGATTTTGGCAGTGGCGTTGCAACCGGTGTTAAGCTTGATTTTGAAGGGATGGGACTATTATCCGTTTCAGCAAAATTAGAGAGAAGATTTAATAACGGAAAATATTTACCTTCATACTTCAATTCACTCTATGAAATTGAAAGATTTAAATCGGATTCTGTAAAAGGTACTTATTCAGGGAAATCTCTTGAACTTGCTAACATTACTGAAAATGCAAATGGTTTTTATGGTGATTTATTAATTCGTGTCCTAAATCTTTTTGATATTTATGGCGGCTATCAAAGATTGGACAAAAATCCTAAAAGCGGAATACTAAATTTAAGAACAGCAATAGAACCTGAAGGTGCCTCATTTGTTTTAAGAGCAGGATATGATAAAATAAATATTCAGGATGAAAAAGATTTATTTAAACTTGATGATAGATCTTATCTCTTTACAGAAGTTGGGTATAAACCGGTTGAATATATTTTAGTCTCAATAGTTTATAACTGGACATTTGCACCGGTGCGAGATAATAACGATAATATTGTTGGATATGAACCGCAGAAAAGAATTGAACCGAGGGTTTCGTTTATTTATCCGTTTAAATTTTAAAAGCTAATATATTTTAAGCGGAACGGTCGGGAGACCGTTCCCTACATTTTAAAAATATAATTCCGAAGCTCATCAACAGTGTGAAAAATATTTTTGCTGTTTAGTTTTCTAACTTCATTTTCAGAATAACTATCCCATACAACCGATGCAATTTCAACTCCAGCTTCTTTAGCGGCAATGATATCAGATGGAGCATCGCCAACCATCAAAACTTCTGCGGGATTAAGATGAAAAGTCTCAACAAATTTCAATATTCCTTCCGGTGATGGTTTATGATTTTTAACATCATCACCGGTAACGATCATATCAAACAGTTCCCTTATTCCTAAAAAGTTTAAAGTAATCAAGGAAGATGTTCTGCCTTTCCCGGTAAAGATTCCAAGAATTATGTCTTCTTTTTTTAAGTCCAATAGTAATTCCTTCATCCCTTTGTAAAGCTGGGCAATATCATGATTATGGTTATAATATTCATAATAATCTTTTCTGACTTCTTCGTACTTATCAGGGAACATCTGTTTGAGGATAACATCTTCAGTTGGACCAAACAGTGCTATTATTTCTTCATCGGAAAGTCTTTTGCCTAAATATTTTTCTGTGATATGGTTGAAAGAATCGAAGATCAATCTATTGGTGAAAGTCAAAGTTCCGTCTATATCAAATATAATTGCTTTGTGGTGTGGTTTCATTTTCCCTTAATCAATCTTATATAATAAAATTTTCCCATTTTGTGAGATGATGATAAATTGATTGTCACTTAAAACTTTTAATGCTGTGATTGGTGAATCTTCTACCTTCAATAATTCATACAAGCGTTGATTGACATCCAATCTATAAACAGTACCATCCGTGAATGCAACTAATGCTAAGTTTGATTTACTATCATAATAAAAATTTGTAATCCCGTTTTTTTTCAATTCTGTTTTATTCTTTTCTTTTCCGTCTGATGAAGAAATAAAAATTATCTCACCTTTTTTATTCAGTAGAATCAATTCTTGTTTATTTCCGGATAGTTCAAAATGGGGAATCGCATCCGGAATTTTTGTTGACCAAACTTTTTTGCCAAGCATTAAATCAATTGCCAGCAGCTCACCGGTAGAAGTTAAAATAAAAACACTTTTTCCGTTGGTAAATATCTTAGTGTAATCGTTAACCGCCTCTTTCTGATTAATATCTAATTTCCATATGAGTATTCCGGATTTTGCATTAATACAAAAAACTGTTGACGCAGAGTCTTTAATAATTATCTTATCATTTATAAATAAAGGATTAGATATTAAAGGATATTTTGAAATTTTATTTTTCCAAATCATTTCAAATGAAAAAATATCGTAACAAATAATATTACCTTCTTCAGTTCCAAATACGACTCCTTTGCTGGTAAAACCAGTGTTAGGTAAATCAATCAAAGCAAGATCTGATGTGATATTTTCTCCAACCCCGATTACTTGAACAACATCGCCATTGTTTGCATTTATAGAATATAAGTCACCTTCGCTGGTTGCTGTAAGGAATAAGTCTTTGTACTGATCTGAATTATTTTTAATAGTTCCGAATGCTTCAGCAATCCATTTCTTATTACCGTTAAAATCATAACAGTAAATAAGTCCATTCTCCAGAGTATAAAATATTTTATTTTCTGAAATAATTAGCTGACTTGAAGCTGATGAATCCTGATCAATCTGCCAAACTTTGCTGATTGTGGAATCCATTTCTTGAAAAGTTGTATCGATTGGAGTGCGGATTTTAAAATTGTTTATCGGGTATGCAATGATATTAAATGCAAGGGGAAAAAAGTAAAATATTTTAAGAAAAAAACTTATTCTCATTTGTATTTAATAACTATGTTATAAATAATAAATCCAAAGACATATTTTGTTTGAAGTAAATTTACAAAAAATCAAACAATGTATTTGGATAATAGTACATTCAATTTTTCATTAGATGGAAATTATCCTAATTAATAGCACTAAAAATTTGTTGCATTAAAAACGCAACCTTTTTAAGTTTGGCGGCGTCTAATCACAATTAAATTCAAATAATTTTATTTTAATAATAAATGAGGTCTTGCTTTGGATATTGTTGCTTTAAATGAAAAAATAAAAAATGAAAGTGCCTTCATTGATTTACTGATGAGTGAAATCGGTAAAGTTATTGTTGGACAAAAAGCGATGGTTGAAAGATTGGTAATTGGGTTGCTTGGTAACGGGCACATTCTTCTTGAAGGTGTTCCTGGACTTGCAAAAACTCTTGCCATCAAAACTTTAGCTGCTGCAATGCAAGCAAAGTTTCAGAGAATTCAGTTTACTCCGGACTTACTTCCTGCCGATCTTATCGGTACTCAAATTTATAATCAGAAGGATGGAAATTTTTTAATCCGCAAAGGACCGATCTTTGCGAATTTTATTCTTGCAGATGAAATTAACCGTGCACCGGCAAAAGTTCAAAGTGCGCTGCTTGAAGCAATGCAGGAAAGACAAATCACAATTGGCGAATCCACATTTAAACTTGATGAACCATTTTTAGTTCTTGCAACTCAAAATCCAATTGAGCAAGAGGGAACTTATCCTTTACCTGAAGCACAAGTTGATAGATTCATGCTTAAAATAAAAATTACATATCCTGAAAGAGCAGAAGAGCTATCTATTATGCGCCAGAATATTAGTATGATTGACACAAAAATTAATCCTGTCATTTCACCCGCAGAAATTTTAAAAGCAAGAAATCTTTTAACCGAAGTATATATTGATGAAAAGATTGAGAAATATATTCTTGATATTGTTTTTGCAACCCGTAATCCAAAAGAATTTGGATTGACTAATCTCGGCGATCTTATCAGTTACGGCGCATCTCCAAGAGCAACAATAAACCTAGCTCTTGGTGCAAAAGCAATGGCATTTATTAAGCGAAGAGGATATGTGATCCCTGAAGATGTAAGAGCTATATGCCTTGATGTTTTGCGTCATCGTATAGCTGTAACATATGAAGCAGAAGCTGAAGAGATAACAAGTGAAAATGTAATTCAGGAAATATTGAACAAAGTTGTTGTTCCATAATCATGCTCACTAAAGAATTACTAAAACAAGTTAGACAAATTGAAATTCGTACCAAAGGACTTGTTAACCAGGTCTTTTCAGGTGAATATCATTCGGTGTTTAAAGGACGCGGAATGGAATTTTCTGAGGTACGCGAATATCAATTTGGTGACGATATCAGAAACATCGATTGGAATGTTACTGCACGATTCGGGCATCCATACATAAAAGTTTTTGAAGAAGAGCGCGAACTTACTGTAATCCTTATGGTTGATTTAAGCGGATCTTTAATGTTTGGTTCTGTTTCTAAAACAAAGCAGAGAATCGCCGCTGAACTGAGTGCTATCCTTGCTTTCTCGGCATTAAAAAATAATGATAAGGTTGGTTTGATATTATTTACGGACAAGATTGAAAAATTTGTTCCGCCCAGAAAAGGAAGAAAACACGTTTTAAGAATTATACGCGAAGTGCTTTCATTTGAACCTGAAGGCAAAGCAACCAATCTGCGCAGTGCCCTAGAATATATGAACAATACAATAAAGAAAAGGTCAATTGCATTTTTAATTTCTGATTTTATGGATGAAGGATATGAGAAGATTTTAAGAATTGTAGGAAGGAAACATGATTTAGTAGGAATTGTTTTGGATGACAGACGTGAAAAGGAAATTCCAAACATTGGCTTAGTAAAATTAAGTGATGCCGAAACAGGTGAGGAACGATGGATCGATACAAGCAGTGATCGAGTGCGCAGACAAATGCAGATTTATATAAAAGAAAAAGAAAAAATCCGCAAATCTGTTTTTATAACCAGCAGGTTAGACAGTGTTGAAGTAACAACCGGCTCAAATTATATTCAACCACTTGTGCAATTTTTTAGAAGACGTGAAAAAAGATGGTAAAAAAGTTTTTCCTATTTCTGATTTTACTCCCGGCTTTTTCTCTTTTTGCGCAAGAGATAAGAGTAACTGCTTCAACAGATACAACTGATTATCTGATTGGTGATCAAATAAAATACTCTTTGATAATTAATGCAGATAAAGATGTGTATATCATCAATCCTTTTTTTAGAGATACATTAAAGAGCGTAGATGTAATAAAAATGTCAGATCCAATTGTAACGGAGAATGAAAAAGGAAAAACAATAAAGTATGAATCAATATTAACAAGATTTGATTCATCTCAGGTTACTATCCCGCCAATAAAAATAGAATACAGAACTAAAAGAGATACAACACTTAAAAGTATTCTTTCAAATCCTGTAACATTTAATGTTCACACATTAAAAGTATCGATGCAGGAAGAAATAAAAGATATCAAACCGCCAATTCGTTTATTTAATTACCTTTATTTAATCTATGCCGGAATTGTTCTAATACTTTTAATTGCTGGATATTTTATTTACAGAAAATACTTTAAGAATAAACCACAGCCGATAATTAAAGCTGAAGAAGAAAAAATATTATCGCATCAACTCGCTTTACGCAAGCTTGATGAACTGGAGCGTGAAGAACTGTGGCAAAAAGGATTTGTGAAGGAATATCACACAAGAATTACTGAAATAATCAGAGAATATTTTGAGAAGCAATTTAATTTACCTGCTTTAGAGCGCACAACAACAGATTCATTAAATTTGTTGAGAAGACATCCACAGGGTAAAAAAGTTTTAGATATTACTTCACAGTTTTTGAATAATGCAGACCTGGTAAAGTTTGCTAAATATACCCCACTTGAAAATGTTAATCGCGAAATGATGACACAGGCAAGAGATATTGTTACCAAAACAATTTCAGTTCAAAGGGAATCAGAAGTAAAAGAGGCAGCAAATGTTTAGCGGCATTTCATTTGCGTATTCGTGGGTACTTTATTTTCTTCTTGTAATTCCTTTGTTGATTGTATGGTACATCTGGCAGGGAAGAAAGAAACAAGCTGCAATAAAATATTCTTCACTAAAAATATTTGCAAAAATTCCTGCCACATTTAAAGAAAGATTAAGACATCTGCCATTTGCATTAAGAATGATAGCCCTGATATTTTTAATAGTTGCACTTGCCAGACCACAAAATTTTTCAGCCGGGCAAAATGTTAATGCTGAGGGGATTGATATTGCGATGGTTTTAGATATTTCAGGCAGTATGATGGCTGAAGATTTTAAACCGAATCGTTTAGAAGCTGCAAAAGATGTTATTGATAATTTTATAAAAGGAAGAACAACAGACAGAATTGGACTGGTTATTTTTTCAAGAGAAGCTTTTACGCAATGTCCGCTTACTATTGATTATTCTGTTTTAAGAAATCTTCTTGCAGACATAAAAACCGGGATGATTGAAGATGGAACTGCAATTGGGAATGGTATTGCAAACGGAGTAAACAGGTTGAAGGATAGTGATGCCAAAAGTAAAGTTATAATTTTGCTTACCGATGGAGTAAACAACGCCGGTGAAGTTGACCCGATTTCTGCCGCTGAGATTGCTGCTAAATTTGGAATTAGAATTTATACTATTGGCGTTGGAACACGCGGTGAAGCGCCTTATCCGGTGCAAACACCCTTTGGAACTAGATATCAAATGATGCCCGTTGAGATTGATGAAGCATTGCTTAAAAAAATTTCCGATCTCACAGGTGGGCAATATTTCCGGGCGACTAATAATCGCGCACTGGAAGAAATTTATAATAAGATCGATAAGATGGAAAAAACTAAGATTGAAATTACATCTTATAAAAATGCTAAAGAGCTTTATGCGGGATGGTTGGAGATTGGATTTTTATTTCTTTTACTTGAGTTAGTAGCTTCAAGAACAATTTTAAGGAAGCTGCCGTAATGTTTAGATTTGCTAACCCCGAATATTTATTAGCTCTTTGGTTAATACCAGGTTTAATATTTTTATACTTTCTTTTTAATCGTTACAGAAAAAAACTTCTTGAAAAATTTGCAGATAAAGATTTACATAAAATTATTATCTATTCTTTCAGCAGTGTAAAATCAAAAATAAAATTTGGATTCATTTTATCAGCTTTAGCTTTGCTCATTCTTGCATTTGCAAATCCACAAGTTGGTACGAAGATGACTGAAGTTAAACAGACAGGTATTGATGTTTATATTTTACTTGATGTTTCAAGGAGTATGCAGGCAGAAGATATTAAGCCGAATAGATTAGAAAAAGCTAAATATCAGATTTCAAATCTCATCCAAAAATTGCAAGGTGATAGAATTGGTCTGATTGTTTTTGCCGGACAAGCATATATTCAGTTTCCATTAACTACAGATTATTCTGCTGCCAATTTATTTTTATCAGCAGTTGATTTTAATTCCGTACCACAGCCGGGAACAGCTATCGCATCTGCAATTAATATGGCCGTGCAGTCATTCGATACAGCGGCAACAGATAAAGCAATTATTCTTATTACGGATGGTGAAGATCACGAAGGAGATATTGATAAAGCTGTTGAAGGTGCTACTGATCGCAACATCAAAATTTATACTATTGGGCTGGGCTCTCCTGATGGGGTTCCAATTCCTGTTTATGATAATCGCGGCAATCAGGTTGGATTTAAACAGGATAATAGTGGACAAACAGTTTTGACAAAACTTGATGAATCAATTCTAAAAGATATTGCCGCTAAAGGTAATGGAAAATATTATCGCGGTAATAATTATGAGGATTATCTTGATAAAATTTATTCTGATTTGTCAAAGTTAAAGCAGGCAGAGTTCGGGGTAAAAAAAGTTACTGATTACGAAGATCGTTTCTATTATTTTCTTGCAGCAGCAATTTTACTTTTAATTATTGAACTGTTCATTAGTGATATGAGATCACCATTTTTTACAAAGTTGAATAAAAAGTTAGGACTCGAAGTCGAAGAAAAATGATAAGATTTTATTTAAAACATATTAGTCATAATTTCTTTGAGACATTGTGTCTCGGTGGCAAAGGAAAACATAATAAGTTAGGCCACAAAGACACAAAGACTCCAAGTTTTACAAAATTAAACTTTAAGATTTATCAAATAACTTTAGCTGTTTTATTTATTTCTATATCATCAGGTTTTGCTCAATCTAATCGCAGCACAATAAATAAAGGCGTTGATCAATATGAAGAACAAAAATACACCGATGCTGAAGTAAATTTTAGAAAGGTTGTAGAAAATTCACCTAAAAACTTTGAGGCAAATTTTAACCTTGGTGATTCATACTATAAACAAAAAAAATATGAAGATGCAATAAAATCTTATATAAGTGCGTTGGAAGGCAGTGCAAACGATAAAGAACGCGCGCAAGTTTATCATAACATTGGCAACTCTTTGTTGAAATCAAATAAGATTGAAGAAGCTGTTGAATCTTATAAGAATGCATTAAAGTTTAATCCAAATGATGATGACACCAAGTATAATTTATCATATGCTCTGGAACTGCTAAAAAACAAGAATAAAAATCAGCAGAACAAAAACGAAAAGAATAAAGACGATCAGAAAAATAAAGATCAACAGCAAAAGCAAAATCAGGATCAGCAGAATAAAGATCAGAATAAACAGGATCAAAAACAGAATCCTCAACCCAAAGATCAGGAATCTAAACAGGATAACACAAAGCAAAATCAACAGCCCAAACAAAATCAAATTTCTAAAGAAGAAGCTCAGCGTATTCTTGATGCTTTAAAGAATAACGAAAAAGATTTACAGAAAAAGTTAAGGAAAAAAGTCGGGATAGTTAAACCAAACGATAAAGATTGGTAAGAGCGAGTGATGATCAAAGTAAGTATTTTATTAACACTGCTTTTTATTAGTCCATACTTGTGGGCTCAATCGTTTGTTGCTTCGGTAAGTGAAAACCAGGTAAGCGAGAGTGATCGGTTTGAGGTTACCTTTACTTTTGAGGGGAAAAATATTAAC
The DNA here is from genome assembly GCA_036796535.1 of Ignavibacteriaceae bacterium. Lineage (GTDB taxonomy): Bacteria > Bacteroidota > Ignavibacteria > Ignavibacteriales > Ignavibacteriaceae > IGN3. Next base: position 74,205 of record DAIRCT010000002.1, on the reverse strand, counting down.
GCATTAAAAAATTTTTCTGCTCCTTCATTTAAAGATTTCAGAGTTCTATCCGGTCCAAATCAATCCACAAGTATGCAAATTATTAATGGTGTGTCATCATCATCGCTGGCACTTTCATATATTTTAATGCCGACCGGAATAGGCACTTTTACTATTGGCAGCGCATCGATTCAATCTGAAGGGCAGACTTATACAACCGAACCATTAAAAATTACGGTTGTAAAAGGAGCTCCTAAATCTAAAGACGATAAAGGTACCTCTGTATCAAACGAAGAAATCGCAAAAAATTTATTCATTCGTGCATCAATAGATAAAAATAAAGTTTATCAAGGTGAACAGGTAACCGTTACATACAAACTTTATACAAGATTAAATATTGCCGCACAAATGTCTGTGGATAAACTTCCTCAGTACCAGGGATTTTGGGCAGAAGAAATTACAACTCCAAATAACATTGCTTTTACAACTGAAGTTGTTGATGGAAAACAATATCGCGTTGGATTATTAAAACGTGCAGCTTTGTTTCCATCCCAGTTTGGCAAACTAGAAGTTACACCATTAGAACTTACTATTCCCGTTCAGGTTGAGAAAAAGAAAAAGTCAAATAATATGTGGGATGATTTCTTCGGTGATCCGTTCGGGCGTGCAGAAATTATTCAATACTCCGCTAAATCAAACACTTTAAAAGTTGATGTAATGCCGCTTCCTGAAAATAATAAGCCAGCATCTTTTAATGGTGCAGTTGGTAAGTTTGATTTTACAGCATCGCTTGATAAATCTACTACAAAAACAAATGAACCGATTTCTTTAAAATTAAAAATAAGCGGAACAGGAAATATTAAGCTTCTTGATTTTCCGCAGTTTGAATTACCAAATGGCGTTGAAAAGTATGATCCTAAAGTTAATGAGCAGATAAATCGGACCGGAGTTATAAGCGGATTTAAAGAAGGGGAATATTTATTGATACCAAGAATTGCCGGTTCACGTGAAATACCGCCAATTGAATTTTCATATTTTGATCCAGTAAAACGTTCGTATCAAACTATTAAATCAAAATCTTTTAATATAAAAATTGAGCAAGGGCAAAATATTAGCAGCGGTAATGTAGCTGATCAAAGAGCAGTTGAACAATTAGATAATGATATCCGATATATAAAAACATCTTTTGATGATATTGAAAAAAGCGATGATACCATTTTACAAAAACCCGGTTTCTGGATTGCTTCGATAGTCCCTTTGCTTGCAACTATCATTTTGGTTGGCTGGAAAAGAAAACAGGATAAACTCTCCGGTAATGTTCAACTGCTTCGATATTCACGTGCTGAAAAAGTTGCACGCAGACGATTTAAGAAAGCCAAAAAATTATTAGAGCAAAATCAAGTTGAACCTTTTTATTCTGAAATCTCTCAGGCACTTTTTGGATATCTTGAGGATAAATTCCGAATTCCAAAAGCGGAGTTTACACTTGATAGAGCTGCTGCAGAATTATCCCGCCGGAATATCTCTACAGAGCTTATAAATAAAATGAAAACTAATGCTGAGAAATGTGAGTATATCAGATTTGCACCGGGTACAAATCCTAAAGAAGCTATGAATGAAATGTATAAATCTCTTTCTGAAGTTGTTATAGAAATTGAGAGTTCAATTCAAAAATGAAAAAATATTTTTTTGAAATATTGATGATTGTAATTCTTCTTGCACCGTTTTCATTTTCATCAGATGTAAATAGTTTGATGCAAAAGGCGAATGACTATTACAAGAACAATCAATATCAATTAGCAATAGATGAATACAATAAACTTGTTAATGAAGGTTATAGAGGCGCATCACTTTATTATAATCTTGGTAATGCACATTATCGTTTAGGAAAAATTGGATACGCAATTTTATATTATGAAAAAGCATTAAAATTTGCCCCGGGCGATGAAGATATAAAACACAATCTTGCACTTGCAAAACTTAATCTTAAAGACAAAGTTGATTCACTTCCACCATTTTTTATTTTTAATATCTGGGAAGGATTGATCGCATCATTTTCTGTTTCCGGTTGGACGATTTTAGTTTATGTTTTTTATATTCTTTTACTGGCTGCTGTTATTGGTTATTTCTTTTCAAGAAGTTCTTCGCAACAACGAATTTCATTTTTTTGTGGTGCTGGATTTTTATTTTTACTTATCATCTCAATTGTATTGCTGAATGTTAAGATGAATAAAGAGTATAAAATAAAAAATGGAATCATTCTTCAATCAGAAGTTACTGCAAAGTATTCACCGGATAATTCCGCAAAAGATGTTTTTATAATTCACGAAGGTTTGAAAGTTAGATTGGAAGATAAAGTTGATAACTGGGTTAAGATAAGATTAGAAGATGGTAAAATTGGTTGGATTTTAGAGAGAAATATTGGAGTAATTTAAAAAATCTAAATATTGGTGTTGGTAAATTGTTGCGTGTTGTTTAGCTTTGCCTTGAATCAATCAAAAATGAAAGGCAATAAATGAAAAATCTACTTTTCTCTCTAATACTCGTTACTGCATTCTCCTTTGCAGTAAATGCTCAATCAAAAGATTGCTGCTCTAAAGATAAAGGTGAAACCACAAAAGTTGAAAAGTGCACTCAAACAGATCACACAATGAAGATGGGTGACAAAGTTGAAACAACTACTACAACTAAAATTGTAGATGGCAAAGAGGTTGTCGAAAAAGAAGTTGTTATGACAAAGATGGATAAAAAAGGGAAATGCGGAGATAAATCATCTTGCTGTGATATGAAGAAAGAGAAGACAACTGAAAAAATTGAAAAAGAAATAGAGAAGAAATAATCTCATCAATTTTAGTTTAAGAAAATTTTTGTTCTATCATTCCCGCGAAAGCCTGCCCGACGGCAAGGCAGGCGGGAATCTTTTTTTTAAAGTTAGGTTCTCATTGAAAAATCATTATCTAAAAAACGGGGAGGCATGAACCTTCGTAAAGACAATGGATTCCCACTTTCGTGGGAATAACAATCCGTATTTCAACCTTTGGAAATCAGCTTAAAATTATTATTTATCAATTCAATTCAATTCAATTTAATTTAATTTCATTTTCACCCAATCACTTTCTAACTTTGCCCCAATAATTTTAACAACAGGATAAAACTAAATGGAATGGATTACAGATCCGCAGGCGCTTATTGCTTTATTAACTTTAACTGTGCTGGAAATTGTACTTGGAATTGATAACATAATTTTTATTTCTATCCTATCGGGTAAACTTCCTGCCGAGCAAAGAAAGAAAGGCAGACTTGTTGGACTTTCACTTGCAATGGTTACAAGAATTCTTTTACTTTTTTCAATTTCACTTATTGTAAAACTTACTGAACCATTCTTTACAGTTTTTGAGTTGGGAATTTCAGGAAGAGATTTAATTCTTATCATAGGAGGATTATTTTTACTGGCAAAAAGCACAATGGAAATTCATTCAAAGCTGGAAGGTGAAGAAGAACATCTAAATATAAAAGCTAAGGTTTCTTTTTGGGGAGTAATTATCCAAATACTTTTACTTGATGTTGTTTTCTCTTTAGATTCAGTGATAACTGCAGTTGGAATGGCTAATGAACTTATAGTTATGATTATTGCCGTAATTATTGCTGTAATATTCATGATGTTCTTTTCAGGATCAATCAGTGATTTTGTAGAGAAACATCCAACAATAAAAATACTCGCATTAAGCTTTTTACTTTTAATTGGATTCTCATTAATTGTAGAAGGATTGCATCAACATATTCCCAAAGGATACATTTACTTTGCAATGGCGTTCAGTGTGTTTGTAGAGATGTTGAATTTAAAGATGAGAAAGAAAAAGCCGGAACCGATAAAACTAAGAACTCAAATTCCGGGAGAGTAATTATTTTCGTAGCGTAAGAATCGTATCGTGCGTGTGATTAGATTACTTAATCTGCTATTGAGGGATTCTTTAAAACCACAAACCCAATTCCTCAAAGGAATTGGGTTTGTTTTATCAATTCAAAAAAACAATTACAATCCAAACATTACAGATAACTTAAATTCAATAGCATCTATACTGCGTGAACCAGAAAGAATATGTTTATCATCATTCGCTTTGTATAATAGATCCTTGTCATCATTTAAATAAACGTATGAATCTAATCTGTTATCTTTTGTGCCGCTAAATTGCTTCCCGGCAATATTCATAACACTATACTGAGCACTCAAATCTAAATTTAATCCACCAAGGTTAAAAAGAACTCCACCTCCGGCTCCCAATCCCATTCGTGTTGCAGAGTTAATATCCTGCTCAGAGCTTGGCAAACCGTTTGGTGAGCCCTTAAATTGAACCGTTCCAGTAAAAGTATTAAGGGAAACAAAAGCATCTAAATATGGAGTGATAGGTGACATAGGAATACTAAACTTAAACTCAGGTCCTAATTTTATAGAAAGCACTTTATTAGTAACCTTTACAGTTTTATCTGGCTCGGTTGCAATAATGCTTCCTTCGTTGCTAAAATTAGTATAACCAATTTCACCAAAGGCATTAATGAATACCAGCCCAAGACGAGCTTTTGCGTGGAAATTAAATCCCGGATCCATTCCGTATTTAGTACCGTTATAAAAATCGGTTGTAGTCCCACCATAATCACCAGTGGGAACTGAATAACCAATACCGCCGCCAACTTGAAAAGTTATTTGAGCATTGGTTTGAACTGCAAAGGCAATCACAATCAATGCAATCGCAATAAAAGAAATATGTAAGTTTTTCATTTGGTCCTCTTTTGAAAATGTTTACTAGTTAAATTTATGAAAAAATTTTATCAGATATAACTAAAGCTATTAAATTGATTGCGATAATTTCAGTTGCTATTTTTATATATATGGATTCAAAAAAATACAACAATACCAAGCTTGCAATAGGTATTGGTAAAGCCGTTATCAGTTTTATCTTACTTTATCTTTTCATTGATTTTGGTTATAGTTTATCACTTCAAAAATATATCCAATCATTTACTGAAAATTCTTATTTAGTTTTTATCATTTTTGTTTTTGTAATTGGAATTTTCAGCTCAGTTTTATTCATGCCGATTAATATTTATTCAGGATTTTATCTTGAGCATAAATACAAATTATCCAACCAAACTTTTTATAAGTACTTTTTTGAAAATTTTAAATCAGTTTTAGTTGGATTAGTAATTGGTATCCCGATTCTTTTACTTTTCTTTTTTGTGATAAATCAGTTTGGTGATTTGTGGTGGTTAGTTTTTGCTTCAGCAATGTTTTTAATTTCCGTTGTACTATCTCAATTATTTCCAATTCTTATTCTTCCGATATTTTATAAAATTATTCCGCTTAACGATGAAGAATTAAAAACAAGGATAAGTAATCTTGCTAAAGGTGCGGGAATTAAAGTAGAGAATGTTTTTACTTTTGACATGAGTAAGAACACAAAAAAAGCAAATGCAGCTTTTACAGGATTAGGCAAGACTAAGAGAATAATTCTTGGCGATACTTTGCTAAACAATTATTCAAAAGATGAAATAGAAACTGTAATTGCACACGAGCTTGGACATTATAAGCACAAACATATCCTCAAAAATATTTTATTTGGAACTATCTCAAGTTTTTTAACTTTTTTTATTATATCAATTCTTTACAAAAGTTCACTTAGCTGGTTTGATTTTGAAAGCATCACACAAATTGCTGCACTTCCGTTACTCAGTCTGTGGGCAATGATAATAGGATTAATACAAACACCGATAGGAAATTTACTTTCTCGCAAATTTGAATACGAAGCTGATAGATATGCTATCGAATCAACACATAAACCTGAAAGTTTTATAAATACTTTAAACAAATTGACTGACCAGAATCTTGGTGACAGAGAACCCCATCCATTTGTTGAATGGTTTTTTTATTCGCATCCATCAATAAAAAATAGAGTTGATGCGATTAAAAAATTTGCAAATGAAAAAGGAATAGTGGAAAGAACTGAAATTGAAAATTTGTAACTTAGCCCTGAAAGGGCAAAATAACGAGCATAGGACGTAGTCCTATGATGAAAAGAAATTCTAACAATAAATTAGTCCTGAAAGGACGGAATAATTATCTGTTAATCCTTATGAAATTGATAAAGTGGTTGAATACATAGAAAATCAAAAGGAACATCACAGAAAGAAAACTTTTCAGGATGAGTACAGAGCGTTTCTTAAAAAGTATAAAGTAGAGTTTGATGAACGTTACATCTGGGATTAATTATGTATTGCGCACTTTCAGCGCTAGATTTCTTTTAGCTTTATTCTCTCAGGACTTTGTCCTGAGTTAATGAAAACGCCCTTACAGCGCTAAAGAAAATAATTGAAAATTATTAAAAACTAATAGAAGGTAACTTGATTACTTACCTTAAAATATTTTTAATTGCTATTCACACTTTGATCTGTTCGATCTTTGGGCTGATTTTTATTTTTATCGATAGAAGTTTTACACTTTATCATTACCTCGCAAAAATTTTTCCGTTGGGGATTTTAATAATTTCAGGTGTGCGTGTTAAAATAACAGGTCTGGAAAACATTGATAGAAAAGCTGTTTATGTTTTTGCATCAAATCATTCCAGCCAGATTGATATTACTGCTTTACAATGGGGAGTCCCTAACCGATTAAGCATGCTTTTTAAGAAAGAACTGGCACACATTCCATTCTTTGGCTGGCAACTTTTTTTAGGTCCTTACGTTGTTGTAGATAGAAAGGATCCACAGGCAGCTATAAAAAGTTTAGCTAAAGCTAAAAAGATGATGAAAGAAAAAAGAATTTCTGTACTTGTTTTTCCTGAGGGTACAAGAAGTAAAACAGGTGAAGTACAATCGTTTAAACGCGGAGCATTTTATCTTGCTGCACACAGTGGTTATCCAATCGTACCGATAACCATTAATGGCACTAATAAAATTATGCCCAAAGGTACATTTAAATTAAAAAGCGGGACTGTTTATTTGCATTTTGATAAGCCAATTCCTACAGATAACATCAAAACTAAACAGGATGAACTTGCGTTAATGGAAAAAGTTAGAGAAATTATTATCAGTAATAAAAAGGAAATTAACTGATGGCTGTTTCAAAGAAGGATGTTGAAAAAATAGCTGAGCTTGCCAGGTTAAAATTTTCGGAAGATGAATTAGAAAACTTTACTCCGCAAATGAATGAGATTTTAAACTACATGGAAAAACTTAATGAGCTGGATACGGAAAATGTTAATCCGCTTTCTCATCCGGTTGAGCAAACAAATGTTTTTCGCGATGATAAATTGAAACCATCAATCACGACAGAAGAAGCTTTAAGAAATGCTCCGGCAAAAGATGAACATCATTTTAAAGTTCCTAAAGTTATTGGCGACAAATAATGGCTAAAAAGGTAAAACCAAAAAAAAACAATCCTTACATTCTTGGCGTTATTCCTGCAAGATTTGCTTCAACAAGATTAATGGGTAAACCACTTGCTGATATTGGTGGTAAATCTCTTCTTCAACATACTTACGAAGGTGCAAAAAAATCCAAACTGATGAACCAAATTGTAATTGCTGTGGATGATGAGCAAGTTGCCAAAGCAGCAAAAGGTTTTGGTGCGGCAGTTATAATGACCCCAAAAGATTGTGCAACTGGTTCAGATAGAATAGCAATCGTTGCGAAAGAATTTCCACGCGCAGAAATAATTGTAAATATTCAGGGTGATGAACCTTTTATAAGCGGAATGATGATTGACCAGGCGATTGAACCATTATTATTTGATCCTGATGTAAATGTATCAACATTAGCAAAATTGATAGATAACATTGAAGAAGTAAAATCTCCTTCAGTTGTAAAAGTGGTTTTTGATTATAAGAATTTTGCATTATACTTTTCACGATCACCAATCCCTTTTGTACGTGATGCTGAAAATGATAAGGAGATTCTTGAGAAAGCTGAGATATACAAACATATTGGATTATATGTTTATCGAAAAGAATATTTATTTAAGTTTACTCAGCTTATCCCAACTGATCTTGAGCAGTGGGAAAAACTTGAACAATTGCGAATGCTGGAAAACGGTTTTAAAATAAAAATTGTTACAACAGAATTTGACAGCTTTTCTGTTGATACTCCTGAAGACCTTGAGAAAGCAAGAAAGATTTATTCCAAACTTAAAAAGATTGAATTAGCTAAATGAAAATACCTAAAAAAATTTCACTCGCACAAATTCCAACTCCATTACAGGAAATAAAATTTGAAGGGAAAAATTTTTTAATCAAGCGGGATGATTTAACCGGCTGCGAATTATCCGGTAACAAGATACGCAAACTGGAATATATTATTGAGGATGCAAAAAGGAAAAAGGCAGATATTATTTTTACCTGTGGAGGAGATCAGTCAAATCACGCAAGAGCAACTACAATAGCAGCTAAGAAAATAGGACTAAACACAAAATTATTTTTGTGGGGAAAAGAAAACTCAAATGTAAATGGAAATCTCTTCTTAAATAAAATGTTCGGTGCTGAAATAAAATATCTAAATAAAGCTGATTATGATAGAGTGAATGATATAATGTTCGAAGAAAGGATCGCTTTACTTAAAAAAAATAAAAATGCTTATGTTTTACCTGAAGGAGGATCAACTACACTTGGAATCTGGGGTTATATTAATTTTATTGATGAACTTAAAAAACAAATTAATTTAAGCAATATAGATTCAATAGTTGCTGCAAGCGGCTCAGGTGGAACTGCGGCGGGAATGTTAGTTGGTGCTGCACTTAACAATCTTAATCTTAAAATTGTTGCTGTTAATGTTTTGTATAGTAAGGAAGAAATTAAAAAGAAAATCCTGCAGCTTGCCGAAGGTTGCATCTTGGATTATAAACTGAAATGTAAAATAAATCGCGATAATCTTATCATACTTGATGGCTACTCCAGAGAAGGATATAAGAATATCAAGCAATCAAAAATAAAGTTGATAAGAAAATTTGCAGCCGAAACCGGGATTTTATTTGATCCAGCTTATACCGGTAAAGCATTTTATGCTTACTATGAAAATTATCTGATGGCGGGGAAGGGTAGGAAAAATATTTTTGTTCATACAGGTGGATTGTTTGGTGTATTTGGAAGAACGAAGGACTATCTTTTTTGAAAATAATTGTTGGCAGTTATCTATAAAAAAAATTAAGTTTGTTTAACAAATAAAGCGAGAGAACAATGGATTGTATTTTTTGTAATATCGCATCAAAAACTTCCGAAGCTGAGGTTGTTTTTGAAAATGAAAAGTTTATTGCCTTCCTTGATATTAATCCTATTAATTATGGTCATACAATTGTTATACCCAAAGCGCATTATGATAATTTTCTTACTGTTCCTCCCGATGTGCTTTTAGAACTCACAAAGTTAACCCAGTATCTTGCAGGTGTGGTTAAACGCGCATTAAAGTCGGATGGATTTAATATTATTTCAAATAATGGATTAAGCGCAGGACAATCCGTTTTTCATTTTCACTATCACATTATTCCAAGATATGAAAATGATTTTCATATGCGGCCCAGAACAATAGAGTACAAAGGTTCCGAAATTGAACTATACGCCGATAAAATAAAAAATGCTGTTTCCAAATATGAAGGTTTGCTAAATGGATAAAAAAATCAGAGTGATAGTTGCTAAAGCAGGATTAGATGGGCATGATCGTGGTGCCAAAGTTATTGCTGCTGCTTTACGTGATGCAGGAATGGAAGTTATTTATACGGGATTAAGACAAACACCGGAAACAATTGTTGAAGCTGCAATTCAAGAGGATGCTGATGTTATTGGTATAAGTATTTTATCCGGTGCACATATGACGGTCTTTCCTAAAATATTAAATCTTATGAAAGAAAAAGGAATTGATGATGTTCTTGTAACCGGTGGCGGAATTTTTCCTGAAGAAGATATTAAAAAACTTAAAGAGTTAGGTGTGGGCGAGTTATTTACTCCGGGAGCTTCAACTACAGATATTGCTGATTACATAAAAGAATGGTGTAAAAATCATCCTAGAGATTAGGTCTTAACAAAATATTTTTAACAAAAGGATTATTAGAATTTTAAACGCTGTTTTTATTTAGAGTGAAAATAATTTTTGTTCCGCTTCCAACCGCACTCTTAATTTTTATTTCACCTCCGTGAATATTCACAATCTCCTTACATAAAACTAATCCAAGTCCTGTCCCTTTTTCTTCCATCGTTCCTCTTGTAGAATAACTTATATCCAACCTAAAAAGTTTATCTATATCTTTTTGCTCAATTCCAACTCCGTTATCAGAAACTGTATATTGAATTTTATCACCTAAAAATTCTTCTATAATTTCTATAATCCCACCATTGGGTGTAAATTTAATCGCATTAGAAATTAGATTTTGCATTAAAGAATGAAGCATATTTGAATCACCCCAGATTAAGCTTGTGTGCGCCACTTTATTCCTGATTGTGATCTCTTTTACTCTGGCAATTTGATTTAGCAGCATTCGTGTATCTTCAACTATCATAAACATATTCTGAAATGATGGTTGGAATTTCATTCTACCGGTTTGTAATCTGGACCAATCAAGCAAGTTTTCAATAAGTTTGTAAACATTTTCAGTAGAATCTTTTAAGATTTCAAGCGATGATCTTAATTCATCATCGTCCATTGAATCATATTCTTCCCAAATCATTCTTGACAAACCTAAGATTCCATTAAATGGACTTTTAAGATCGTGAGCGATGATAGAAAAAAATTTATCTTTTGTAGCATTTGATTCTTTAAGTTCTTCCGAATACTCAATTATTTTTTGTTCGCGGTATTTTTTATCTATTGCAAGTGCTATCTGTTCAGAAACATAAGTTAATATTTCTTTTTCATTTTCACCGTATGTTGTTGCATCATTGTAATCCTGAACAACGATGACCCCGATTGTTTTCCCCTGCACTTTTAGCGGGACACCAAGCCAGATTTGTGTTGGCTCGCCGATAAGAGAAGTCTCTCCGATTGAACGTAGTTTAAGATCAGTTTCAGCATCAATTAACTGCGGCTTTCCGGTTCTTAAAATATATTCTGTCAATCCTCGCCCGGCTTTTCTTGCTTCCGGAGGTGGATCAACTTGATCAACAAAATATGGAAAGCTTACTATGTTAGTTTCATCATTGTACATTGCAATGTAAAAATTATCTGCCTTCATCAAATCCATAATAATCTGATGAATTGTATTAAAAAGATTTTGTATATCGGGTACAGAAGTAACTGCGGTGGAAATTTTATAAAGTGCATTTCTTATATCTTCAGATTTTTTTAAATCAGTAATATCCCGTGTAATTCCAAAAGTTCCGATAATTTTATTTTCGTCATCTCTTAAGGGAATTTTGGTAGTGGATGCCCATGTTACAGTGCCATCGTTCCAGGTTTCTTTTTCTATTTTATTTAGGATAGATGTTCCGTTTTTAATTATATCTTCTTCATCTTTTCTTGCACTGTCCGAATGCTCATTATCAAAAAAATCGCGGTCGGTTTTACCAATTAATTCATCAAGAGATTTTAATCCCATTTTAGTTAAAGTTGCTTTGTTAGCTTTTATAAATTTGCTAGAAGTATCTTTAAAGTAGATTGAATCCGGCACGTATTCCATAAAATACTGCTGTAATTTTCTTTCTTCCTCAAATTTATTTTCGATTTCAATTCTTTCTGAAATATCCAGAACAGATAAAATAAAATATTGAATTTTATTTTTGCTGTTTTTAACGGCTGAGATTGATAAATCTGCCCAGATTTTTTTTCCATCAGTTTTTAGTAAGCTTAATTGTTTTCGCACTTGTTTAGAGTTGTCTTTAAATAAATCTGCAACCAAATCGGAAAAATTATTTTTATCTTCAGGTGGAAAAGTTTCAGATATGTTATACTCTTGAGTTGGATCTTTTATATATCCAAAAAGTTTTTGCCACGTTTCATTAATTTTTAACAAATTTCCTTTTAAATCCAGCAAAGCAATTGCAACACTTGTATTATTAAAGATAATCTCAAATTCATTTTTACGTTTCTTTAATTCATTATTCTTATGCGAGATTTCTGAAAGATCACGGACTATTACAAATTCAAGTTTATCATTTCCAGAAGAAACTAACCCGGTATTTAAAAGTACTGGAATAATTTTACCGTCTTTAGTTATAGCTTCAATCTCATACTGCGGTGGAACAAATTCACCTTTAAGTCTCTTCTCGTATCTGTCTAAAACAATATTCCTAAAGCTTGGAGCAATAAAATTATCAATTAGTAAATCAGTCATTTCATCTATTGAATAGCCAAGCATATCGGCAAAAACCTTATTTGAATAACGAACGCGGCGATCGCTAATCAATATTAAGCCATCCTTAATAGTTTGCAGCAAAACATTATACTTGGAATAAAGTGAAAACCCATCTCCTGAATCTTTATTGATGGATTCCGTTTCATCCTTGGATTGCTCGTAAGGAATTATATTTTTTGGTTCCTCTGTATTTTTATAATCAATCGAATGCATTTAATTTATATTTTGTGTTGGGATATACCATTTGTGTGCCAATAATAGATAAAATCAAATATTTATTTTTAGTTACTATTGCGGGTTTTAGATAACAGTTAGAATTTTCCTGCAATTTTTACATACCTAATTCTTTCTATTCCTTAACAGTTTGTATATATTTGCACCTGTTTTTGTAAAAAATAGAAAGAATTATGCAACAATTCAAAGATCTTAACCCCGCTCAGTTAGCTGCCGTAGAATATCTTGATGGACCACAGATGATAGTTGCGGGGGCTGGCTCCGGAAAAACCAAAGTTTTAACTTATAAAATTGCTTACCTTCTGAAGAAAAATTTTGCACCCGAAAGCATTCTTGCGCTTACCTTTACTAATAAAGCCGCAAATGAGATGAAGGATAGAATCAGGGAGTTGATAGGTAAGAAGGCAGATGATTTATGGATGGGAACATTCCATTCGGTATTTGCAAAAATTCTTCGCACTGAAGCTAAACATATAAACTATAAAAGTAATTTTTCAATTTATGATACTATCGATTCCTTATCACTTGTTTCTAACATAATGACTGATCTTAATATTGATATTGATAAATTTACTCCAAATTCAGTAAGACACAGAATTAGTTTTCTTAAAAATTATATGATTACTCCTAAGGAATTTAGAAGTAAACATATTCATTCTTTTTTTGATGAGAAGATTGCGGATATTTATGTTGAGTATCAAAAGCGGCTTATAGAATTTAATGCAATGGATTTTGATGATTTATTGCTTAAACCGATTGAATTATTTCTTAACAAAAAAAATATACTTCAAAAATATAAATCACGTTTTGAATACATATTAGTTGATGAATTTCAGGATACCAACAAAGCTCAGTACGAGCTTATTAAATTATTGGTACCAAGAAACGGCAATCTCTCTGTTGTTGGCGATGACGCACAAAGCATCTACAGTTGGCGCGGGGCAAATCTTGGCAACATGCTGGATTTTAGTAAAGATTTTCCTAAGTACAAATTATTTAAACTTGAGCAGAATTATCGCTCAACAAAAATGATTCTTAAAGCTGCTGATTCAGTCATTAAGAATAATAAAGATCAGGTTATTAAAACTCTCTGGACCGAAAATGAAGAAGGTGAACCATTAGTTCTTTTAAAATGTGCAGATGAAAAAGATGAAGCATCACAAATAGCAAAATATATCAAATACGAAACATCAAAGAAAAAAATTGCTTTCAAAGATTTTGCAGTATTATACAGAACCAATGCCCAATCCCGCACGATGGAAGATTTTTTCAGAAGAGAAAAAATTCCATATAAGATTATAGGAGGCGTTGAGTTTTATAAGAGAAAAGAAGTGAAAGATGTTATTGCTTATTTGCGTGTTATCTCTAATCAGAATGATGAAGAAAGTTTATTGAGAATAATGAATTTTCCGCAGCGTGGAATAGGCAGTACAACAATAACAAGAATGATTGCATTTGCACGTAAACACGAGATTTCACTTTTTACAACTATGGGACGTGTTTTTGAAGTTATTGATATTAAAGAAAGAATACAGAAAAACGTAAAACAATTTAAAACGTTGCTTGATAAATATATTGGACTTAAAGATAAATTATCTGTTGATGAATTAATAAGAGCTCTGGTTGATGAACTTGGAATTATAAAAATGTTTAAGGAAGAAGGTACTCAGGAAGCTTTGCAAAGAATGGAAAATATAAGTGAGCTTCTCTCATCATTTAGTGATTTTACAGCAAATAATCCTGACACCAAACTTGAGCAATATCTTGAAGAAGTATCACTAGTATCAGATATAGATAATTATTCCGATGATAAAAATAGCGTTACACTTTTAACAGTTCACAGTGCAAAAGGTTTGGAGTGGCCCATTGTTTTTGTATCCGGATGCGAAGAAGATATCTTCCCGATTGCCAATAAGTTTGCTGCAGATACTTCAGTTGATGAAGAAAGAAGATTATTCTATGTCGCATTAACACGTGCAAAGAAAAAAGCTTATGTTACTCACGCAAGATCACGTTATCGTTTTGGAGAAGTAGCATATCAAAGCCGTTCCAGATTTATTGATGAACTTGATCCATCAACATATAAAGAAATGAATGGCGGACTTGGAAGAAAGGCAAATCGTAAAACAAAAAAAGAATTGTATTACGAATATTTTGAAAAAGTTGACTATGAAAATTTTAATCAGGATGGCGCCAATTTAAGACCTGGCAGCCGCGTAATGCATGAAAAATTTGGGCTTGGTAAAGTTGTGGATGTTATTGGAAGCGGTGATACGACAAAAGCCACAGTTCATTTTGAGGGAAATAATGTAAAGCAGTTAATGCTTAAATTTGCAAAACTAAAAGTTCTATAAAATTATTTTAATTTCAGGAGTTGAAGTAAAATGTCTATCGCACCAAAAAGATTAGCAATATTAGTCGGCGGAGGTCCTGCACCAGGAATAAATAGCGTAATTGGTGCTGCTACCATTCGTGCCGCTGTTGAAGGCATTGAGGTTGTGGGAATTAAAGATGGATTTAAATGGATAATGCAGGGCGACATTTCTCATGTTAGATTGCTTTCAATTCAAAACGTTAGCCGAATACATTTTCGCGGTGGTTCATATATCGGAATTTCAAGAGCTAATCCAACCAAAGATCCAAAACATTTAGAAAATACAGTTACATCTTTGTTAAGATTAAATGTTGATAAACTTATAACCATTGGCGGCGATGACACAGCATTCAGTGCACTTAAAGTTAACGAAATGGCGGCAGGAAGAATAAAAGTTGTACACGTTCCCAAAACGATTGATAACGATCTAGATCTGCCTCATGGTATTCCAACATTTGGATTTCAAACAGCAAGACATATTGGTGTTGATATAGTAAAAAATTTAATGGTCGATGCTCAAACAACTTCCCGCTGGTATTTTGTTGTTTCGATGGGAAGAAAAGCAGGGCATCTTGCTCTTGGAATTGGTAAAGCAACCGGTGCAACACTTACACTTATTCCAGAAGAATTTGCTAACAAAAAAATTAAACTCAGTCATATTGTTGATATACTTGCCGGAGCGATAATTAAAAGATTAAGTTACGGTCATCCTGATGGTGTTGCGATAATTGCCGAAGGATTAGTTGAACATCTTGATACTACTGATCTTGATTCACTTATCGAAGTTGAAAGAGATGCACACGATAATATCAGAATTGCGGAAATTAATTTTGGTGAGATTCTAAAAACCAGAGTTCAGGAACGACTGAAAGAATTCGGATTAAAATCTACAATCGTAGCAAAAAATATTGGTTATGAATTAAGATGCGCAGATCCAATTCCCTTTGATATGGAATACACAAGAGATCTCGGATTTTCTGCCGCACAATTTATTCTTGAAGGTGGAAGCGGGGCAATGGTATCAATACAAAATGGAAGATTTGTTCCGATGTACTTTAAAGATATTATTGATCCAAAAACTATGAAGACAAAGGTAAGAATGGTTGATCCCGCATCTGAAAGTTTTTACATCGCACGCAGATATATGCTAAGATTAAACCAGGCAGATTTTGATGATCCGCATGAACTTGCAAAACTTGCAGCTACAATAGGAGTATCAATCGAAAAGTTTAGAGAATTATTTGGCTACGTAATAGAAAATGATTTACTCTACCAGTATATTAAAGAAGGTAAATTTTCTATTACCACTGCAACTGAATCTAATGCTGCATATAGAGTTGTCCCTGAATCAGATCAATCTTCTGATGCTGATGCAGATTAAAAATTGTTAAATAATATTTTCTTAAAACCCGAACTTAATAGAATGGTTCGGGATTTTTTTTGAGAATTTTCTGTTAAACAACTAACAAAAATAATACAGCAAGAAAAAACATACTTAAAGTCTAATAAGTTTTTTCATGTCAACCAACCCTTTTTTAAATGTCTACTAATAATATATCATTTACTATTCTCAGGATTGATTAATGTTACTATTATTGGCAAACCCACCGTTCCATAAAGTATTAATTGACTGTTATTTCTTAATATCACTCCTTCTTTAAAATCGAATTGCACAGTATATTCTCTTTCAAAACTATTATCATCTTTAACTGGAATTTCAACAGCAATTGGAAGACCGTCTCCATAAGTCATCCCTCTTAAACGATAAACATTTGTGGTCCCTTTTATTTTTACTGTCACATTACTAAATCCGGTTGTATTAAATCTCCACTTTATTTCATCAATTGTAAGAATTATTTTATTTAATGGCTTGATTGTATAACCAATTAGTAAACCGTGAGATTCATTACAAGTAATCTCTGATTCTCCACTTGTGCTTTCAATAAAGGAGATATACCCCTTTCCCTCTTTTAATGAATTAAATACAAAACAATAATTTACAGTGCCATCTGCATTGTATGTTTTCTCAGTTCTCAGTGATTTAACTTCATTATTTATCCATTGGAAAAGAGGTTCTGTACTAATAATGGATCCATCATCTATTATCCACTTAGAATTAATTTTACAATTATAAATTTTTACTTTAAATGAATCATTAGGAACAACATTAAATTCCTTGTTCACTTTATATTGGGGCTCAGGCGGATAATAAAGATATTGAAGGATTGCAGGACAAATATGTTTTAAGTTTGTCAGCGCGCAACCATTAAATTTAAGTTCAGAATAAAGGATTGAATAATTTGGTGAAGTTTCTGGTTTTAATGATTGTGGATCAATATTAATCTGTATGGTTTTAGGGTCACTTCCAATTACTAGAGTATCTGGATTTGTGATATCAATATTTGTATCACAGTTGTTAAATATCAGTACAGCGAATAAAATTAATGGTGCATAAATATATTTTTTCATATTTAAGACTACCTTAATTGTCCCTAATTAACCTAACCTTAGTAAAAAAAACTATAAATTAAAAATTAAATTCCTATCACACTTTATTTTACAGATTAGATCTCTTTTTATTTCTTCTGCTCTGTTCTAAATACTTTATAGAAACAATAGCCTGTTAAGACAATAATAAGTCCCCAAGCCAGTGATAAGAAAATAATTCCGCTTGTTGTAAGTCCCATCACATCACCTTATTATGATTGTTAATTGCCCAAGCTTTTTTAACCATAAGGATAATAACAGCAGCAACAGTTATCATTAAAATCCGCGCACCCCAAATGTACGGCACATTTTCAGGTGAAACATTTTCTAAAAGTAGTTTTGGTAAAGCGCTTTGTAAAAACCACCAGATCATAAGAGTAAGTAATATAACAGGTGTAATGTACTTCATCACATAATAAAAGAACATTGGAATTTTAATATCACCACCCTGATTCATTTCTTTCCATGCTTTATCAGCACCAAAAACCCACATAAATAAAATGGTTTCTATTAGTGCAAATACCACCAATCCGAAAGTACCAGCCCAGTAATCCATCTCATCTAAAAATCCGTACTTCAAAAAGAAAATTACAAACTGAACTGCAATCAATACGCCGACAGCTAATGTAGTAACAGCTTTTTTTCTATCCATTCCAAATTCATCTTCTAAAAATGCCACAACCGGCTGCCCCATAGCAACAGATGAAGTTATTCCTGCAAAGAATAAAAGCAGGAACCACATAAATCCAAATAATTCTCCCATCGGAAAATGTGCACTGCCAAAAATTATAGGCATCGAAACAAATCCAAGATTAAATGCACCGCCCTGTGCAATTTGCTTTGTTGCATCTAATCCGAAAAAAGCCACAGCAACCGGAATTGCAATAGAACCGCCAAGTACAACTTCAGCAAACTCATTAGTTGATGCAGTTGCTAACCCTGATAAAGCAATATCGTCTTGAGGTTTGAGATAGCTTGCATAGGCATGAATCGTTCCCATCCCGACTGAGAGAGTAAAAAATATTTGTCCCGCTGCAGCAAGCCAGATGTTTGGATTTCCTAAAGCGGCAAAATCGGGATTCCATATAAATGCAAAACCATTAGCAACACTGTTTTCCGGAAAAGCAGGATCAGGTGTTCCGAGTGTGATAATTCTTATTGCAAGAATAATTGCAAAGATAAAAAGTAAAGGCATCGCAATCTTTGCAAGTTTTTCAATTCCTTTTGAAATACCTTTATAAAGGATAGCAAAATTTAATGCGAATGTTACAAGCATTAGAATGTAAGCAGGCCAAAGCGATGTAAATGTTTCTGATTTTGTTATCCCTTGATAGCTGGATAAAAATCCTGTCATCGTTTCTCTGGTTTCGTTGGAATACAAACCAAGAATAGAAAATACGCTAAAGCCAAGTGTCCAGGATTCGATGTAAGTGTAATAGATAAGGATTGTAATTGAGATAAATAATCCGAGAGCTCCAAAATATTTTGCCAATTTATTTTTCCAAAGTACGTCGAACATTCCGGGTGCGCTGCCATGTCTAAATTTTCCGCCGTGCCTTCCGATACCCCATTCAATCCACATTAACGGAATGCCAAGTAAAAGGAAAAATATAAAATATGGAATCATAAATGCGCCGCCGCCATTTTGTGCTGCTTGAACTGGAAATCTTAAAAAGTTTCCTAATCCGATAGCATTACCGGCAACAGCCAGAATCAAACCGATTTTAGTGCCCCATTGCTCACGTTCGCCGTTTTGAGACATCACTCCTCCTGAAAGTTTGCAGAATTATTGAAAATCATATGTGAATATGGAAACTTTAAATGTTAATTTCAAACGAAAATTAATTTTTCAAATCGATTTTAATTTCCATTAGAAGTAATTTTTTAAGTTTGGTGCTAATTACTATCGATAAATGAGATATAAATCATTTATTATTTATCTATAAAGCGTTACATTTGCCTTGAAAAAATTTATAATTAAGGAGAAAGCATGCCAAAAAATTTTGTATCTAACAAAGATGAAACGGTAAGAATGTTTAAAAATGATTTTCTGGAATCACTATCAAGAGTCCATCCTTCTGTGCCATTAATTATTTTTGTACCAATAATTTTATTTATGCTATATCTTTCGGTTATCACATATCAAATTCCGGCATTATCAATTATTGGTTTAATAATTTTTGGTTTATTTATCTGGACGATTACCGAATACGCATTACACCGATTTATTTTTCATTGGGAGCTAAAGAGTAAGCTTGGTGCAAAAATTCATTTTATCTTTCATGGTGTTCATCACGATTACCCGAGTGATTCCCGAAGATTAGTAATGCCTCCATCTGTAAGCATTCCTTTAGCTGCATTGTTTTATTTTTTATTCAAAGCATTGATTGGTGATATTTTTGTTTTCCCATTCTTTGCTGGATTTCTTACCGGATACTTATTTTATGATATAACTCATTATGCAATTCATCATTTTAATATGCATAGTAAATTTTGGTTGATGATTAAAAATCATCATATGAAACATCACTATCAGGATTCTCATAAAGGTTATGGCGTTAGTTCTCCTTTGTGGGATATTGTTATTGGAACAGACTTTCCACCCAAATCAACAAACAAAATAGAAGCTTAGTAATTACGACAGTTAATAAGAAAAAATATTCTGATAAATCGAAGTTTAGCAGATATCCCTTTATCTTAATTTTTTTACTGATACAATTTTTTCTTGTTAGCTGTCACGCTTCTGTACAAGATTCTCTCTTTATCAGAATTAATCAAGTTGGGTTTTTCCCAAAAGATATCAAAACCGGTGTAATCCTTTCCTATAATGATTTGTCTGAATTAAAATATTTTGTTCGGGACTATAATTCTCAGGAAATAGTTTATCAAGATATTATTCATCAAAAACCATTAAGATATGGGAAATTTAATTTTTGTTATGAGATTGATTTTTCAGGATTACAAAAAGTTGGCAGATATTATTTAGAGCTTGGTAATCAAAAATCTTTTCCATTTTCAATAGGGGATTCGCTTTATAATTCGGTACGAGACTCACTTAGTCTTTTCTTTAAAGTACAAAGGTGCGGACCAACAAATCCAATGCTTCATTTACCTTGTCATTTATCAGATGCAACAAAACTAATTGGTAATAATGATTCATCTGCTGTTGATTTGACAGGCGGCTGGCATGATGCCGGTGATTATATTAAGTTCTTAAAAACAACCGCTTATGCAACTTATATGATGATATTTAGTTATGAGTTTGATAAAGAAAAATTTGGATATGATCTGAATGAAGATGGAGTTCCTGATATTCTTGAGGAAGCAAAAGTAGGATTGGATTGGCTGCTGAGATGTAATTTTGAAAAATATAAACTTATCTCTCAGGTTCAGGACGAAAGAGATCATCAGGTGGGATTTAGATTACCGGAAAAAGATAGCTTACAATTTGATCGCCCAGCATTTGTTAGTTTAGCTAAAAACACAATTGGGATTTACTCCGCAGCATTAGCTTTAGGTGCCAGAATTTGGAAAGAAAAATTTTATAATAATGAATTTGCCTCCAGGTGTTTAAATGCCGCCCGAAATATTTATTCCATCCGAAATGAAGTTCCTGATATTGACACAACTTATTCCAATGTTTATAAAGAAAAAAGTTTTGATGGTAAACTTGCCTTGGCTGCAATCGAATTGTATATCACGACAAATAACAATTCTTACCTGCAAGATGCAATCAGTTATGGTAACAAAGCCGATGCAGATTTTTGGTGGAGTTTTGGCGATTATAATTCTTTAGCGCATTATAAAATTGCACAATTCAAACCGGAATTTTCTGATTATATTTATAAAAATTTAATTCACTCAAAAAACAGAATTGATTCTTTAATCTTTAAAGAAGGACTGGATTTTTCCTGGGGAACAACAAATTCATTTTTGGGAGTTTCACTCCAGGCAATTTTGTATAAACGCTTAACCGGATCAAATGAGTTTGATTCATTAAACACTTTCCAGCGAGATTATATTTTAGGAAAAAATCCTTGGGGAATATCTTTTATCTACAATATTGGAAGTAACTTTCCGAAACATCTTCATTCCCAAATAGCTTTTTTTCATAAAGGATATCTTCCCGGGGCACTAAGTGCTGGTCCAGCACCAATAAAAATTATTGAGAAATATTCTATCAATAGAAAAAATTTTGATTATGATAATTTTAATCTGCAAGATGTAAAGTATTTTGATGATGAAATGGATTTTATCACAAATGAGCCCACCATAGTCGGAAATGCAACCGCATTATTTGTTTTTGGAAGTTTAAGTCGTTAAGCAATCTTCATCCAATATTTTTTATTTATAAAAGGTATTTATTCTCTTCTGTTAACTATTGTTACATAATAATACAATAAGATTTTTTTGTCTCTTATTAGTTCAAAAAAAACGTAATTTTATTTGATTTTGGACTAAAAATGCATCTATTCTACGGTATAATTATTGGCTAAAAAAAGTAAAAATTTTATCTGAATGAAGAAAACTATACAACTATTTCGCACAGGAATTCCTATCGTTGATAATGCTTGGGGTGGGTTTTATCACGGTGGAACTTATTTACTCGTAGGTGAAAGAAAGTCAGGTAAAACTTTACTTAGTCTTCAATTCGCAGTTGAAACTGCAAAAAGCAAAGAAGTATGTCTGTACTTTACCAATGCCCGACCGAAAGATTTAATTATACATGCTGCTTCAATTGATATAGATCTTGAAAGTTACATAAATAATAATTCAATAATTATTGTAAGAGTTGCTAATCCTGCTGATATTTCCGAATATCAAAATCACGATGAATTTTTAAGTGAATATTTAAGAGATATTTTATCACTCATTAATCAATACAATCCAACCAGACTAATTTTTGATGAAATCACACCTTATGTTGAATTTGAGGATTTAAATTTGCTTCGCGATGTTTTTGGACAAACGATTGAAGCGATTGAAGACTCAGGAATTACAAGTTTGCTTATCTTAAGAGAACCTGCTTCGCCATCTTCCAAAATGATTTTTGATGTTATTAACTCATTTGCTACAGGAATTATTCAACTTCATAAAAAAGAAGAGTTTGATACACCACAAAGTGGAATTATTGATATCACTCCAAACATCGGACATGCAGAAGGAAAATTTAAAGCCAATTATTACATTGAACCTTATAAAGGTGTAACAACTGATTTTAAATTCACCAAAAGAACTACTACGGAAGATTTAGGCGTTAAATTAACAGGTGATCAAAAATTAAAAGTTGAAACCATTACCACACCCACTTATCTTATTCCAAATCTATACAGCATAAATGATTTTAAATTGATTGTGAATAATCAGATTGCTTTATTTAAGACTACCGGGCAATTATTTACAATTATATCTTTTAAGATTAATCCTTCACTTAATGGTAATGCACCTTTTACTTTTAATCATTTAAGCGAGACAGTTAAATCGGTTGCTGATAAAAAGGATAAGATTTGTATTATTGCTGATAAAATTTATGTGCTGCTAACCAAATCCGATGATCAAATTGTTGAAGATTTTATTACAAATGTTTATCAGAAAATTTCAGGTATTGATCCCAAAATTATTTCTGTATTGATGTTAAAAATAAATGATAAATTTAATAGTGCGGATGAAATCCTAAACGAATTTGACATTGAAGCTGCAAGGTCACAGTTAAATCAGAGATAAAGTTGATTACAACAAATGAAATTTTTTTTCAACCTTTTATTAATTTTTATTCTTTTCTCTACTCATAACTATATCCTCTCTCAAAGTTCAACTTCCTCACAATTTAAAAATGAAGCACTCTCCCTGATGAATAGCGGAAGATACGGTGAAGCGATTGATATCTGGAATAAATTTATTTCTGATAATCCAAATCGTGCAGAGGGCTACAATTACCGCGGATTTTGTTATGAAAAAAGAGGCAATTATGAGTTCGCAATTTATGATTATCGCACTGCAAAAAAATTATCTCCAAACGATCCGGAAATTATATCAAATCTAAACCGCTCCGCTAACAATTGGTACAAATTACTTTATAATAAAATTGAAGGTTACAAAAGAGAAATTGCAATAAATCCAAGTACTGCAATAAACTATCTTGAGATTGGCAAATGTTATAAAAATCTGGGTGAGTGGGAAGAGGCAGAAATCTGGTATGATTCTTTTCTTGAAAAAGCTGAAGCTTCTGCAGATGAAATTTTAAGATATGCAGAAATTCTTGCTAAGAATAATCATATTTCTAAAGGTGAACCAATTCTTAAATCTTTCACGGAAAAATATCCCACAGATCACAGATTATGGTCACGATATGGTTATTTTTTGATGTGGCTTGGCAAAAGTAATTTGGCTATCAAAGCTTTTACTAAAGCATTGGAGATAAGACCATATTTCAAGGAAGCTTTAGATGGAATGGATCTTGCAAAAGGGAAAGGATATATTTATTCGATAAACGATACAACGTCTAAATTTAATTATGGTTTAAGACCTGGCACAAAGGAATATATAATCGATAAGTATTACCGTGTTTTAAAAAATAATCCCTCTGATGATGAAACACGCTTTAAGTTAATTGAGGAGCTTATAAAAGTATATCGTTTTGAAGAAGCCAATCAGCAGCTTGAGTATCTTTCTTCCGGACATTCTGATGAAAGTAGGTTTATTGATTTACAAGAAAAAGTTAGCACCCTAAGAAAATCTTATTATTCAGATAAGATTAGATACTATGAAGATTTACTCAGCAAAAATCCAGAAAATAAAAAAGCACTTTTAGAATTAGGGAAATATTACTCCTACAATAATGATTTTAGCTTGGCTTTACAGATTTATAAAAATTATTTAATAAAATATCCGAATGATGCAGAAGTCAGATACAAGCTAATTCAGATATTAACCTGGCAAAATGATTTGTGCGAAGCTCAGAAGCAGTGTGATCTGCTTTTAAAGTTAGCGCCTGAGAATAAAGACTATCAATTGATGGCTGCAAAAATAAATTTATGGCTTGATAACAATCTTGACAAAAGCGAAAAACTCTTTCAAAAAGTGCTCGAGAAAGATCCATCAAACATTGATGCACTCTCCGGTCTTGCAGATATCAAAATCCGAAATGAAAATATTTCAGATGCCGAATCAATAATTACTAAACTGGAAACCTTCGATAAAAGCTTAACTGCATTAGTTCATCTGAAAAATAATTTAGCACAACTTCGTACAAGAATCGAGAATGAAAAACTTAATAAGTTACTTGATAACGCCAGAAAGTTTTCCGCTGATGAAGATTATGATTCTGCTATAAAATTATTCAATCAATATTTGTTATTAGCTGGTAGTAACAACAACGTATCAATGGAATTGGGTGATGTGTATTTAAAACAATCAGATGTTAATAGTGCAATTAAAGTTTATGATAAAATTTTGCAATCCGCTTATGATTACGATGTTGATAAACAAAGAGCTAAAATTATTTTTTGGGAAGGTGATTCACTTTTAGCTTTAAAAGAGTTTAAAAAAATTACTCAGAAAAATCCTTCGGATATCGAAGCAAAACTATTTTTAGGCGATGCTTATCTTAAAACCGGACAAACTCAAAATGCGAAAAAAATCTATGAGGAATTGCTTTCGCAATCGCCGAATTCATATATCCTAAAAACCAGATTAAACTGGCTTGGCGGAAGTAATGAATTATGGATAAATAATTTCCCAAATTATATTCAGGTAATTCCACAAGGTTATTACTTTACTGACAACACCAATTTTAAACTTAACAGTTTTGGGCTTGGATTGGATTTGGGGTTAACAAATTTTATCGCATTAGGAATTTATGGATCCAGAGGAAGTTTATTTTCGGCTAATGAAAACCTGCGGTTTACTCAAGTTAAAGGGTCTGCATATATAAAGTTTAATCAGATTATTAATGGATCTGTGTCATTCGGGCAAACTTATTTTGCTAATGATAAACAAGAGGGTATAGTTGATTTAAATCTTTCTGCTAAAAAGAAAAATATTTATTCATTCTCCGCTTTTCTAAACTACTCTGATGCTGCATTTATTTTATATTCACCTTTCCTAGTTAATACAAGATTAAATGCTTATTACTATGGAATAAATGCAGATTATAAATTTAAAAATGATTTTATTTTGGCTGGCAAGTATGCACATTTAGATATTTCAGATCAAAATAAAGGTGATCAATTTCAAGCAAGACTGGGTAAAATATTTGAAACTAATTTTAGTGCCGGATATGAATATTATTTTTATTCTTTTAATAATTTTACTTCGATTTATTGGAGCCCGAAGAATTTCGAATCACATTCCCTATGGGCTGATTGGAATTTATTTGAAGATGAAACCACTTCATTTGTATTGGGCGGCAAGGTCGGGTTAATTCCACAAAATGATTATGTCTTATCTGAATTTTATGCTGCTTTTGGTTACAAATTTAGCAGTTCAGTTTCTTTTAATATTAAAGTTACAACAGGTAGTTCTTCACGATCAAATATTGGATATAGATCTACAGCGTTGCAAGCAGGAATTTATTGGAATCTTTAAAATTTTTAGCATTTTTGTGTTTAAATACCTTGTTTTAGATTGATACAAAATTTGATGAAGTCCAATATTGGTGCAAGAAAATTATAATAAATGATTCAAAATCATTGTAAATTTATAGTTAAGTGGTATTATTATTGAACAAAATTACTAAATCATCATCCGGATAATGGAAACAAACCCTGTTATTGATAGAGCTATAGTAACTATTTCAAATAGGGAAGATGAAAAAAAGGGCGAAAATCTCGGGCAAAAATATTTGAGAAGAATTCTTGTAAGTGGAATTATATCGCTAATATTAATTTTAATAATTGCATATACTTTACCTTACACAGTTCTTTCATTCAGTGCATTATTAGAATACTCAACTATCGTTGCGTTAGTTATTTCCCTTTTCATCCTTCTTATAAGATATTTTGCCATTTTAATAATGGCTTACCTGTACATTAATGAATATACATTTATGGAAACCAATGGCTATGCTCCGTTTGTGTCTATTATTGTTCCCGTTTTCAATGAGGGAAAAATTATAAAACAATCAATTTTATCTTTATTAAATCTTGATTATAAAAATTATGAAATAATTATTGTTAATGATGGTTCTTCGGATGATACAAAGCAAATAGCAGAATCATTAGTTGGATATCAGCAGGGAAAATATAATAAAGTAAAAATATCAGTAATCAATCAGCCAAATCTTGGTAAAGCCCGCGCATTAAATGCTGGGATTTATTATTCCAAAGCTGATTTTGTTCTTTGCATGGATGGCGATTCACAGTTAGCACCGGAATCTTTAAAGGCGGCAGTAAGACATTTTAAGAATCCTAAAATTGGGGCTGTTGCTGGTAACGTTAAAGTATTAAACAGAAAAAAATTTTTTACCGATCTTCAGGCACTTGAATATATTGAAGGATTAAATATGTCCCGTAGTGCTCAAAGTTATATTAAGCTGGTTAATATAATTCCGGGTCCAATCGGACTTTTCAGACGCAAGGCGATTGAGCAAGCAGGATATTATTCAAGCGATACTTATGCTGAAGATGCTGATTTGACTTTAAAGATATTAGCTAAAGATTGGAAAATTTATTACGAACCTAAATCCATTTCTTATACTGAAGCGCCGGCAACTTTACAACAATTGCTTAAGCAACGGTATAGATGGACTCGTGGAATACTCCAATCAATACGGAAACATAAAAAATTATTATTTAATCCCACCGTTAATTTTGGGCATACTTTTGTTTTGTGGGTAATGTCTTATGAAGCATTGATTTGGCCCACAATGAATATTGCAGCTAATGCATTTTTTATTTTTGCAGCTGTGTTTTTTGGTTTTTCACATTTGATATTTTTTTGGTGGGCTGGTTTAGCTATCCTGGATATGGTTACTGCACTTTACTGCATCGCTGTTGAAAAGGAAGAATTCAGACTGATTTGGTATGCTATTATTTACCGAATGTTTTTTATTCTTATTATTGATATTTGTAAAACAATGTCCACCATCGAAGAGTTTTTAGGTATAAGAATGACCTGGGGTAAATTGGAGAGAGAAAATTCTTTGCAGTCAAATAATATTGTAACTAATACTAATTAGGAATTTAATATGGAACTTATCCCGATACTATCTACTATTATTCTTGTTGCTACAATATGTACCTTCATATTGGCTATCGGGGCTTATACCCTATATAAAATCCGGGAAGGGAAACAACAACAAGTTTATACGTCAAAACCTGCAAGTGTAAGAGCAGAGTTAGTTACACCAACCGATACACAATTTTCCCGTCAGGAAAGTACAAAGGAAACCAGACAAGTTAGAAAAGTTGAACCTGGGATTTCACGAGAAATAAATTTTCAGGAGAGAGCTCCTTCACAGTCACGTTATACTCCGGAACCACGGGGATATAAGTTTAGTGAGGAAAAAGTTTCGAAAGAAAAATCCAGAGTAGAGCAAAGATTAAGCGACGAAAATAAATTCCTGAAATACACTTCTGAAGGATATGTTTCTCCAAAAGAAGATAGAAATTCAGGGGCAGTAAAGTGGCGTTAAAGCAAAACTTTTTTGGTATAAGGATAAATCATTTCTTTATTATTCTTTCCGGTTTGGTAATACTGGCATCGGCTATTCTTATTTATTATTTCATCTTACGAGGTGTTTACGGAAGGTTTGAAACTTCTGATTTAATCCCTAAATCAGAAATTGTGGAAGATTTTCTTTTTGGTAAAAAGCCCGAAGTTGGAATCCTTTACTCTCAATATACAGAAAATGTATTACCTTCAGGCAGCACATGGTTGGATGATAATATTTCAACCTGGAAAAAATTTCTTAAAAATCTAAACTTAAAATTTGATATAATCTCTGATCAGACAATTGAAAATGGCGAGCATCTAAAATATAAGTTACTGATTTTGCCTGGTACAAAATCTATGAGTGAAAGGGAAGCTTTACAAATAAAAAAATATTTGGAAAATGGCGGAAGCGTTTTTGCAACAGGAA
Organism: Ignavibacteriaceae bacterium; assembly: GCA_036796535.1. Classification (GTDB taxonomy): domain Bacteria; phylum Bacteroidota; class Ignavibacteria; order Ignavibacteriales; family Ignavibacteriaceae; genus IGN3. Next base: position 45,726 of record DAIRCT010000002.1, on the reverse strand, counting down.
GCATTGCTACCTATTCTAACGATGGTAAATGGCAAGGTTGGGATTTTTTTAATCAGGTTTTTGGATTAAGATTTTCTCATGAATTACGACCTGATGAGTATTCAAAAATTCATACTATCTGTGGCAGCTTGCCCATAACAGCAAATATTCCAACGGGATTTCCTTTAAAGGTTGCAACCTGGGATAGACCAATGGCAGTGGAAGTTTTAGATCCCAGAACAACTCAGGTTAGTTTTTGGTATAACTACCGTATGGATAAAGGATTGGTTAGAGAAGAAATAAAAAAATCTGCAGGTATTGCATATGGCTCTTATGGATCGGGAAGGTTTATGTGGATGGGATTCGAACTTAATTCTATTATCGGCATACAAGAAGATTTCATTTATTTTGAAAGACTGTTCAATAATTCGATAAAGTGGTTAACATATTCTCCTATCGCTTATGTAAGAGATTGGCCTACCGGTTATGAAGCCGCTGCTGTTGTTATACCGGTTTTAACTAATGATGTTGACAATATAAAAAATGTGCTGCCTATTTTAAAAGATGAAGGAATCTCACCAACTTTTTTTGTCGATCAAGCTACAGCGGAATTGAACAAACAATTAGTTAAACAAATTTCCTTATATGGCGAAATTGGAGCTTTGGTTGATGTAGGTTATTTATCCTCAATTAATGATAAGTCCAATAAATTAAATTCTTATGATGAACAATTAAGAAAAATAATTTCAGCAAAATCGGCATTAGAAAAAATTACTTCAACAAATGTTGTTGGTTTATTACCTTACTTTGGATTGTTTGATCAAAATACAATCAATGCTGTTATAAATTCTGGATTTAAATATGTCTTAACTGATTCACTAACAGACAGATCTGTTCCCAAAACAATTATCCGCGGTGATAAAAGAATTGTATCAATGACTAAAACTGCGCGCGATGATTATGAAGTAATCAGAGATTTTGGTCTGACGCTTCCGGAATTTCAGTTCTATACTTATCAGGAAGATCTGGATAGAGTTTTATTTGAGGGCGGTATGTATGTATTTAAAATTCATACAGAATATCAGTGCCGCAGCGATTATGTAAATGTTGTAAGAGATGTTATTAAAGATCTAAAGAAAAAGAAATTCTGGATTACAACTGCATCTGAAATTCAGAAGTGGTATGAAAAACGTGACTATATAGAAATCAGAGCTGATAGGAGAGGCAAGACACGTGTTGCACTAAAAATTTCAAATCCCGGAGTTGATGCAATAAATAATTTAGTCGTTGATCTTGATTTGAATGATCGTGCTTATAATGTAACTCTTGGTTCTGAAATTATCGGAACAAAACCTGCAAGTGTTAAACATAACCCCGGCTCGCAGATGATCTATCTCTATGTTGATGATCTTAAACCCGGTGAATCCCGTTTATATTATCTTGATTATGATAAGCCAAATTTATGAGTTCAAATTTAAATAAATTGTTTGCGCTTACAGTGCTTATTTTTTTTGCAGCTCTATTGGTAACTTCAACATTAGCGCAAACCAGGATAGCTGTCCTTTATTCCGGATATACAGAAAAATCTGATATAAATAATTCTCCAAAAGTTATTGAGCAAATTACTTTATGGGAGTTATTTCTAATGCAGGAAAAAATTCCTTATTCAGTTATCTATGATCGTGATCTTGAATCAGGTATTGTTGATGACTTTGATATTTTAATTCTTCCTTCAGTATACAATATCAGTTCTGAAGAATTAAAATCTATGAAAGAATTTTTAAATTCAGGCAATTCCATACTAAGTGTTGGTTCTAAATTAAATATTGATGGAAATGATTTAACAAATGAATTTGAAAGTATGAATGAATTATTTGGAATCAATTGTAAAGAATTTACAAGTGAAGAAACTAGTTTTATTCAATATCTAAATTTTAATCCGGCTTTTGTAGGTGCAAACAGAGATGATGGTGTTCTGCAAATTTCAACCAGACATAAACCATTAATTTGTTATCCGCAAAAATCAGAAATTACTTCCTTGGGTTTTATTAAAACCAATAAGGAAGATGATCTCCAAACTTCAATGATTTATGGAATGAAGGAAAAAGGAAAATTTGTTTGGACAGGTTTTAATCCGGATGACGTTATTGGAGGAAAGAGTGATACGGCAGAATTTAAAAACTTAATTATTAATTCCATAAACTGGCTTGATAAAAAACCTGATGTTTGGTTAAGCAATTTCCCCGAAGGAAAGAATTCGGCTACAATTATTTTAATTGAGAATAATATCAATCTTGAACCAGAACTGATTGAAAAACTTAATCACGAAGGGATTGATCCGTATTTAATTATCTCACCTTCGCAAAAAATATCTAAAAATATTTTAAATGAATTTAAAGCAGAAAATATAATTCTTGATCTTTCCGATGTGATTATTGATGCTGATGGGCTTAGGCAAAAATTTGCTGATGAAGTTATGAAGATTAATAATCAGCTAGGTATTAATATTAAAATAGTTTTGGCAAAGGAATCATTAATTAAAGATAAATCCATTCTAAGTACTTTAAATGATATTGGAGTTACTATTTTTTTAGTACATGAAAACAATGCCGGATTGCCCACGGTTATTGATAATCAATATTTGTTATTGCCATATTCTTCAGATGATCAAGAAAATATTTTAAGAGGGGGACTAAATTTTATAACTTATAAACCACTTTTACTTTGTGATAAAAATCCAGAAGATGATTTTTTGATAAAAATTTCAAAAGCTAAATCTTCCGAAACTTGGATAACGAATTTGGATGAGTTGAAGAATTGGCGGCTCACAAGGAATAAGATTTCTCTAACACTTAATCCAGTATTAGAAAACAGTGCAACCTTAATTATTTCAAATAAAAGTTCCCAAGAAATTACCGGGTTAAATATTATTTTGAATTGGAAAGATAAAATTATTATCAATGAACTTGCTATTAATTCAGGGAATGAAATTATTGATTATTCGTTAAGTCCAACTGGTGAAATAAATCTATTGATCGATAAGATTGGTGCAAGGCAAGAGAAAAGAATTAACCTATTATTTGATAAAAAATAATTTACAATTAAGTAACTAACTTATGTTACGCACATTTGATAAAAACCTTCGAGGTTTTCTGAAATAATTAAGAATTTTTCTATTATTTTAACAACATTATTGGCCAAACCTCGAAGGTTTCACAGATTTGCGTAAGGTGACTAAATAAGTAAAAAAATAGCGATGAACAGAAAAACAAAAACCAATTTTATTAAGTTATCGGTTATTTTTTTTACTTTATCCATAATTTCTTCTTGTGTTGATCTTTCCACATCTCCGGATCAAAGCAGCAATCAATCAAATATCGATTCAAAAATAAAAATAACCTCCCCGACTGATAACACACAAATTTCTGAAGGCACAGATGAGATAATATATTCAGTAGCAAGCCCTTACTCATTAAAATTTATTGAGCTATACATAAACGGAGTCTTCAAAAGAAACTATCCTCCAAATCAAGATGGAAGTGCGCCGCAAATATTTTATAATTTTGATTCATCTTATGTTGGAAAAACAATTAATGTTTATCTTATCTATTATGATAATAATAACACTTCACAAAAAAGCAATGTGATTAGTAATATCAATATTACAATTGATAATCATATCCCATATAAACCTTATAATGTTTCTTTAATAAAATTTAGTGATGGATCATGCAACATTAGTTGGAAAGATTCTTCAAGATATGTTGAGAAATATCAAATCTGGAAAAAGATTGAAATTGGTGGGCAATATAATTTGATGCAGGAAGTTTCGGGCAATTCTAATAACGTAAACGATTATAATTTAGACCCGAACAAAGTTTATTTTTATAAAGTTAGAGGAATAAAAAGTTCGGGTGAATCACCTTTTAGTGCTGAAGTTAATACAGCAGGTATAATTACTTCGGGCGATTTATATCCTCCAACAAATCTTACGGCAACTTTAACTAACTCTTTTACGGTTAAACTTAATTGGAAAGACAATAGTGAAAATGAGAATTATTTTGTAGTTGAAAGAAGCTCTGATAATTCTAAGTTTGTAAATATAGCAGCAGTAAGTAGAAATACAGTTAACTATGAAGATGCCGGTAACGGGCTTATTTCTGGAGGAACTTATTACTATCGTATCAAAGCTTATAGCAATACTGATTCAGCTTTAAGTAACACCGTAATGATAAAAATTCTTTCTAACATTCTTTTGCCGCCAACAAATTTAACTGCGGTATATAATAAAAATGTTGGTGTAGTGGAATTAAGATGGAATAAATCAGATAATAATACTTTATATTTTGATATCGAAAGAAAAATTGATGCGAATGAATATCAACTTTTAAGAAGAGTTGATGCATCAACTACTCTGTATTTGGATTTTAATATAACAGCCGGTAAAAATTATAAATATCGAGTAAGAGGTTACGATTTAATCAGATACTCTGATTATTCGAATGAAGTTACAATTTCAACACTTTAATAAATTTTTATAAAACTTGGAATCTAGAATTAAAGAGTGGATCGATTTATATTCTAAAATTGCTGAGAGCGTTAGCGATCTCGTTATAATTTTAGACTCATCCTTTGAAATTTTACACGTCAATCAAAAAGCTGCACGTACATTTTATATCGACGAATTCTCACTTACAATAGAGCAGGTCTTTACCAATGATTCAGCCCGACAATTAACCGATGAAATTGGGACAGCAGTATTCACGAATCAGAAAAAAATCATAAAAGACTTTTCTGTTACTGTTAATACTGGCGAAAATTTTGTTTATGATTTAATTATTAGTCCCGTTGATACCGATGGTGAAAAGTTAATTTTACTTTTTTTTAGCCGGGAAAATTTTGGTAATCAAGAATTTTTTGCAGATAATATTCGGATGAAAATTGGCAGACGTTTCTTTGAGGAAGAAAATAAATCTATCAAATCATTGCTTGATGAGATTGAGAAATTAATTCCGTTTACATTAGTTGGATTAAAAAGACTCCAGGTTATAATTGATGGTTATAATTTTCCGGTTTGGATAAAAGATTTGCAAAAAAAGTTTATTGCAATCAATAAATCTTACTCAGAAATTTTAGGGATTGAAACTTCTTTAGCACCTGGAAAAAGGCAAGAGTTATTTCTGCCTGCACATCTTGTGTCAGTCTACAATTCACTTGATGATTACATTCTTAATACCGCAAACCCCATCGTGTTGGAAGGTATTGGTAAAAAAGTAAATGATTCGCAGGTAAATCAGAATACATTTCTCATTCCGCTGTTGGATAAACGGAATAAAGTGTATGCAGTAATTGGTCTGATTAATGATGAAAAAATTACGAAAAATGCAGGGAATATTTTTTCAGAATTTGCAGAAGGATTTGTTGAACAATTTCCCAGAGCAGCAGCACTACTTAATTTTAATGGAAAAATTGAGCAAGCAAATCAAATTTTTTGTAAATTTTTAAATAAAGAATGGGAAAATATTATATCAAAAAATTATATCGATCTTTTTCCTTATCTTTTTTCTGAAAATATAAAATCTTTTACAGAGAGCGAGTTAAATAGTGATGAGATATTTTTAGGAGATGATTTAAATCCAGTAGATTATCTCAACTCATCGGTAACTGCCAATTTGTTAAAAATATCGGTAAAAGATTCGATAGCAAAAAAAATTATAATTATACTTGATGAACCCAAAAAACTTAAACAAGATGAAAACGATCTTCAAACTATTATTCAGAACAGAGGTAAAATGTTCGACATTTTAATACAAAATAATCCCGAACCAATCTTTATTTACGATAAAGAAAATCTAAAATTTCTTGAAGTAAACGATGCCGCCATTAGATTTTATGGTTTTAGCAGAGATGAATTTCTTCAGATGGATCTTACTGATCTTTATGCTCCCGAAGATATCCAAACATTATTAAATTCTTTTGGAGATGAAAGCACAGAGGGAAAATTTAGTAAACCTTTCAGACACAGAAAAAAAGACGGCTCTGTTGTTGTAGTTGAAATAAGTAAAACCTCATTCAGGTTTAACGATCGGGAAGCTCATTTTAATATTGTTAAAGATATAACTTCCAGCATTGAAAAAGATAAACAAAATCAAATGCTTAAAGTTATTTTTAACTCAACCGATTCTTTAGTGTTCACAACAGATTCATCCGGATTTATTACTTTTATAAACTATCCGGTTATAGAAAAATTGGGATATACAAGCGATGAATTAATCAAATCTTCATTTGCTAGTTTGGTTATCGATGAGGACCGTGGGATTGTTAACACAAGCATATTTCAATCTCAGATTCGGGATGAAGTTAGTTTAGAGACAAAAATTAAAATGCATAACGGCGATTTACTTGATGCCGAAATTACTGCATCACCCATTTTAGATTTTAATAATGAAGTTGAATCTTTTACAATAATTGTAAAGCCCGCAAAATATCTTGTTACAACAGAACCACCAAAAGAAATAATTAAGGAAGTTATTAAAGAAGTAGTTGTGGAGAAGATTGTTCCAGATTCTTCGCAGGTAAAACCAAATATACCCGATGCTAATTTTATATCAGGTGTATTTCATGAAATCTTAACTCCAATGAATGTAATTATTGGATTTGCTCAGGAGTTAGTTAGCGGTATCGAAAATCCCACAGAAGAACAGCGTGAAGCAGCAGATATTATAAATCAAAATCGTGTTAAGATGATGGATACAATGAATGCTGTTGCTGAGTACTCAGATATATTACAAAATAAATCAACAATCAAAATTGAAAATATTCCAATAACAGAAATTGTTGATGTATTAGATAAAAATATAAAAGATATTTCAGGACTTAACGATATTCATTTTGGTTATGGAAAGATCTCATCTTCACTAATATTTAGTTCCGACAAGCAAAAATTTGAAAGTCTGATCTTTTATCTTATCAAAGTAATTTCAAGATTGAGTAAAGATAAAAAAGTATATTTCTCAGCTTATCCAATTGATTCAGATTCTTTCTTCATTGGATTAAGCGATCAATATGGCAGCACGTCAGATTATGTATCGAATACTTTTGATAAGATATTTAATGAAGATAAAGATCCCAAGGATTTTGGTTTACCCAAATTGACGTCCTATCTTACCAAAACTCTTCTTTCAATGCTGGATGGTAAATATTATAAATCCGTTGTTGGTGCAATGAGACAGGAAGCAGGATTTCTATTCCCGTTAAATCTTCCAATCAAAGAAACAAATATTTATAACCCTCCAACTTATGAATCTATAACTCCTGAACAGAGTAAAGAAGAAAACATTGAGGAGAGTTTCTCTAAAACTGAAAAAGAATTTGAAGGCACTTCTCCCATTTATTTGCAGACTGAAGTTGAGCATTCCGAAGAATTACAGGATTTAGATGAATCAATAACAGAAGAATTACAAGAAAAATTTTCAAAAGTTGAACAAGAGGAAGATATATTCAAACCTGTTACACCAATAGCCGAGGAACTTCTTTCTAAAATGGAAGAAGAACAACTTCAAGCGGAAAGCAATTCTGAATTAACAGAACCCGAAGTACAAGAATCTTTCAAAGAAGAAGTAATTCCGCAAGCAGCATTAGAAGAAGAACCGGAGACACCTGAAGTTTTTATTCCCGAGGTCAAAGACGAAACTGAAAAACTATTTGTTCCACCTAAACCGCAATTAAATCTTTCGGATTTATCTTGCCTGTATATTGAAGATCAGGTTGATTCTCAGATTTTATTTAAAGTCCAAATGAAAGGGCTAAAGGAAATTAAGTTTGCAGTAAGTTTTGAGGAATCTCAGCCATTGTTGTTAAATAGTCAGTTTGATTTTATCGTTATGGATATAAATTTACAAGGCGAGTATAATGGTCTGGATGCTTTGAAGATTATTAAAACTATGCCTGCTTTAAGCAACATTCCTGTAATTGCTGTTACTGCCTATGTTTTGCCCGGCGATAAAGAAAAATTTATTGCTGCCGGATTTGATGATTTTATTTCCAAGCCAATTTTTAGAGAAAAAATGATGGAGTCTTTGGAAAAAATATTTCTTTCAAAGTATTAAAAGTTTCATTTCCTTTCATAATCCTCTTAATCTTAAAAAAGTTAAGAGGATTTTTTTATTCCTGCCTTGACATTTTATTCGTATCAAATTAAATTAGCCATACAAATGTATGGTATTATGATTAAGAGCGTTATTAAGAGTATAAGCACGAAAAAATGTTTAATTCTTAGTCTCACTCTTACTCGCACTCTTAATCTTAATTTCATTCATACTCATAATCTTAATCTCAAAAAGGTGCCCAATGAAAATTGAATTAACAGAAACCCAGAAAAATATTCTGGATTATTTAATTGATCAGATAAAAGGGAAGGGAATTCCTCCAACACTTGCCGATGTTGCCAAGCATTTTGGCTATAAAAACCGGGCAACAGTTCAGCAGCATTTACAAGCAATTGAGAAAAAAGGATACATTAAAAAAAATCCAAAACTTTCCCGTGGAATTGAACTTACACTTGAAGACAAGTTTTTTGTACCGCGTCCGGTGCTTGGTGAAGTAGCTGCCGGCAATCCGCTAACAATTTATCCCGATGCAATTGATACAGTTGAACTTCCAACAATTGCAAAAATGCCCAAAGATTCTTTTTTGCTAAAGGTGAAAGGAGACAGCTTAAAAGATGCGTATATCTTTAGCGGCGATATTGTAATTGTTAATCCAAATCTGGAGCCGAAGAACGGGCAAATTGTAGTTGCAATTCTTGATGATGCCGCTGTTGTAAAACGATTTTATAAAAAGAGAAATGAGATTGAACTTGTTTCAGAAAATCCTGATTACAAACCCATTGTAATTGATAAAAAATATCCATCATTTAAAATTGTTGGGATTGTTGTTGGCATTTACAGAAGTATGAGCAAAAAAGCGGGATAGAAAAATGCTTTCTGATATTTCTCAGGAAAATATTTCTTCAACAGGATTAGACTTTTTGGATAAGTACAGCATTGATACTCTTCCAATCCGTATGTACAAAAACATTCCAAGAAAAAATGATGAAATACCTTTTGATATTTATGATTATCAGTTTTTGTTTAATGATGAAGAAACAATAAGGATAATAAGAAACGGATTAACTATCGGATGTTTTTATATCGAATCACCGGGAATGCGTTCTCTCTTAAAGAAACTTGATGTAACAACTTTTGAAATGCTTACAGCCGCAAGCTCAATCATTCGTCCCGGCGTTGCAGAAAGCGGAATGATGCAGGAGTTTATTGCACGCCATAAAGATCCTTCCAGAAGAAAATATCTTCTGCCCGAAATGGAAAAAGTTTTGGGAGAAACATACGGAGTTATGGTTTATCAGGAAGATGTAATAAAAGTGGCTCATCACATTGCCGGCTTAACTCTTGATGAAGCTGATGTTTTAAGAAGAGCAATGAGCGGTAAAATGCGCTCGCATCAGGCAATGCAATTGATTGTAAACAGATTTTTTGAATCCTGTGATGCAAAAGAAATTTCCCGCACTGTATCAAATGAACTATGGCGGCAAATTGAATCTTTCGCGGGTTATTCTTTTTGCAAAGCACACAGTGCAAGTTTTGCTTTACTTTCTTTTCAGGTTGCTTATTTAAAGGCACACTTTCCTGCTGAGTTTATGGCAAATGTTCTAAATAATGGCGGCGGATTTTATTCTGCTGCCGTTTATATACAGGAAGCAAAACGTCTTGGAATAAAAATCCTTCTTCCTTCCATAAATGAAAGTGATATTGAATACAAAGGGAAAGATAAACAAATCCGTATTGGTTTAATGGCAATAAAAAATCTTTCGCGTCACTCGATGGAAATTATTATTGAACAAAGAAAAAAATATGGCAAGTATGTTTCGCTTGCCGATTTTATTGTAAGGGCCAAAATAGGAATAAAAGAAATTCAGCTTCTAATAAAGTGCGGCGCAATGGATTGTTTTAATGAAACCCGCCACACGCTTTTAAGATTGGCTGATATTTATTTTAATAAATTCAAAATGCTGGAAGAAGGTTATAACGATTTTTTTATTAATGAATCTTTTGCGCTTGAGAATGCAGTAAAAACAAAAAATGATTTTTCAATTGAAGAAAAATGTATAGCCGAATATGAAGCGTTCGATTATATGGTTACCAAACATCCACTTGAGTTTTTTACGGAATGGAATGATAAGTTATCCTTAATCTCTTCTGATCAAATGAAAAAATATGCCGGCAAAAAAGTTAAAATGATCGGCTGGTATATGTCATCAAAAAGGATAAGAACAAAAAAGGGAGATATTATGAAATTCTTATCTCTTGAAGATTTATCCGGCACTTACGAAGCTGTGATATTTCCTAAGGTTTATTCCGTAGTTGCTGAAAAAACTCTTTCTATGGGTCCATACTTAATTGAAGGAAGAATTGATGCTGAAAATTTTAACAACATAATAGTTGAGAATCTGGAAATACTTTCGCACACAAAAGTAAAAATAGAATCACATAATGACAGTGCAGAAAAATATTATACGCCCGATGATGAGGGCTTAAACGAAAACGATATTTATTATTCTACTTCATTGAATTTAGAGCAACTTAAAACTGCTTATGCAGGATGACAATGAATCCTTTACATATTCATTCAAATTATTCTCTTCTTGAAGGCGTTATTACTATAGATGAGATAATTGATAAGGCATTAAGCTATCAACTTGATGCCGTTGCTCTTACGGATACAAACGCAATGTACGGACTTGTTTCGTTTTATAAAAAAGCGAAAGAGAAAAATATCAAACCAATTTTGGGCGCATATATTGATGAGCCCGGCAATAAGAATATATACGCTGTTTTTCTTGCAAAAAACTTTAATGGATATTCTGATATCTGCAGGATAATAACAGCAAGAAAATTAAAAGATGATTTTTCTTTGTTTAAACTTTTACAAAATGAATTGGCTAATCTCTTTATCCTAATTTCTTCTCTGGAATTAATTCTAAAAGTTCCTGCTTATGAAAATATTTATGGGGAATTAATTATAACTAATGCTAATAAATTAAAAGCAAGGAAATTATTTCAAGCAGCTAAACAAAGAAACCTTAAATATATAATTTCAAATCCCGTTTACTTTTCCGAACCGCAGGACTATCAACTTTATAAAGTTGTTACTGCAATAAAAAAAAGAGAGGCTGTTAAAAATCTAAAAGAAGAAGAACTTTTGGATAAAGAATTTTATTTCAAGCCGCCGCACACTTTTGATTATCTGAAAAATAAATTGCCCGAAGCTTTTTCTAATGCACAATTTATTATCAGTCAATGTAATGTTGATCTTGATCTGGGTAAACATAAAGTGCCAAACTTTCCTTCTGATCATAAACATTCATCTTTTACTCTGCTTTGGCAGCACACACACGAAGGGCTTACAAAAAGATATAGTAGTATTGCAAAAGATATTGAAGGCCGATTGGAAGAAGAATTGCAGGTTATAGATGAGCTTAATTTATCTGATTATTTTTTAATTGTTCACGATATCTTTCTTGAAGCGAAGAGAAGGGGAATGATGACGCTTACAAGAGGTTCGGCTGCGAATAGTTTAGTTTGCTATTGCTTAGGTCTAACGGAAGTTGATCCGGTTAGATATGATTTTTACTTCACAAGATTTTTGAACAGAAGCCGTTCATCTTTGCCTGATATTGATATTGATTTTAGCTGGAAGGAAAGAGATGAGATTGTACAATATGTTTTCAAAAAATACGGATACGATAAAGTTGCATTTATTTCTACTCACGTTACGATGAAAGCACGCTCGGCATTTAGAGAAACCGCAAAAGTATTTGGGTTTTCAGAAAATGAAATTTCTACGATCAGTAAATACATTCCCTGGACAGATGCAAAAAATTTACCGGATATTTCTAAACGTTTTCCTGAATCAAAATCTCTTAATTTTAATATTGAACCATGGAAAAGCATAATTAATATTGCAACAAAACTTGCCAACTTCCCAAGGCATTTAAGTATTCATCCGGGCGGAATAGTAATTTCACCTTTGCCCATTACAACTTACACAGCACTTGAGTACGCTGCAAATAAAGGCGTTGGCTTGATAATCACTCAACCGGATATGTACGGAGTAGAAGATCTTGGTCTTGTAAAAATAGATTTGCTTAGTCAAAGATCATTAGGAGTGTTAAGAGATACAATTCAGCAGATAAGAGAGAATGAATATTCAAGTCAGATGAAGAATGCTTCATAATTATAGAGGTAAATGTATAATCATATCATCTAACATTGATAGGAATGGCTGTTATAAAAAGCTTTAAAGATATATCTGTTAGAAATTAATATTTTTAGTCAGTTCTTCTTTCAAAAAGCTGAAACGATTTTGTAGATAAAATTTTCTGTCCTTTTCATCAAGGATAGAACCAAGTGTTACTTTATAATCTTGTTCTTTGAAATTATTTATGATTGATAATGCTTTTTGAAGCTTATCTTTATCAGACGGTAGGGTTACTCCACGCATCAATAGAAATTCAATATCAAAACAATCACGAATTATTTTTCTTGAAAGAAGTGCCTCGAATTTATTAAGCATCATTTGTTTTAGTGTTAAGCCTTTAACAAGCACTTGCTTATTAGTGAATTTTGAAAAAGCAATTTTTCTCTCCCATTCAAAATTCTGCTGTTCTTTTCTGATTTCTATTTTAAGGCTTCGATTTACTGATGTTGATTTTATTTCATATAGCAGCGTAAATTTTTTGTTTGCTGAGTCAACCAATCTATAATTCTCAGAAAGACTTTTTTTTAAAGTTATAAAAAATGATTTTGTATCAGCTTTGGTATCAAGCCAAAAGTCAAGGTCTGTTGAGTAACGATTTAAGTTATGGCAGAGACGAAGCATTGTTCCACCGCCAAAATAAAGTGAATCAAGAGCTTTAATACTGTTAAGCAATTCTAAAACTTCAATTTCTAACTTTTCTAAATTTTGTAGTGTTTGCATAAGTTTTCCCAAAATTTTATTGTTCTGGTATTAGAATTATTTATTAAATCTGAAACAATTTTTTTATCAATTTTTTTAAAGTCAATTGCTTCAAAATCACATTGGTAACGATTCATTGAAACAAGATAGATTATATCTGCTAAAGCTTTCTCAGGCGTGGCAATAAAGAAATCATTTGTAAAGATAAAACTGTTGTAAAAATCTTTTTTCAACAGGATGTAATCAAATCTAAAATTCTTAGCGGCTATATTCTTAGTCCTTTTTAAGGCTGCCGATTCGATTATACCTTGCGGTTGCTGTGAAGAAACATTGTAATAACTTAACGCAGTTGTAAATGATATATAAGAAGGAACTTGAATGATATTTGCAAGCTTAAATAATTCTTCTTCGCTAAGTTTTTTAAATTTATCGGTAGTGATGTACAAATTATTTTTCAATCTGATAAGAAAATCATTTTTAACGTATCTGTTTGCTAATACTTTAGCTGACCCTTTTGCAATTGAAAGAATATTTGATATTTCTTCTATTGTAAAAGTTAGTTTATCAAGTTTATTTAACTCATTTGTTTTCATAAGTGATAAATATAGATAATTAACACTAATGTTAACTTAGTATATTTATGGAAAAATTACAACAAAATAATTAAACCATGAAACCTAAATTTAACATCGGCACGGCTGGCTGGTCTTACAAAGATTGGGTGCCAAACTTCTATCCTAAAAATCAAACTGGTGGATTTGACTGGCTTCAGTTTTACTCGCATTACTTTAACTGTGTTGAGGTGAACTCAACATACTACACTTACATAAGTCCCAAAATTGTGGATGGCTGGATAAAGAAAGTTGAGGACTCAAGTGATTTTATTTTTCATATAAAACTCCACCAGGATTTTACACACATAAGAAAGTTTGATGAGCAAAACATAAAAGCTGTTCGTTATAATCTTGACTTGCTTAAAAAATCAGAACGGCTCGGCGGATTGCTGATTCAATT
>DAIRCT010000002.1:0-31616 GCA_036796535.1 Ignavibacteriaceae bacterium | reverse complement strand
CAAACTTATGAAGAGCAGAGTTCGCGTTATCATTATCTTTATTCACCATCAGAGTTAATCGAGATTGCTCAAAAGATAAAATCAATTGAACACAAAGTAAAAGAAATAAATGTAATTATGAACAATCATCCACAAGGTGATGCAGTTGCAAATGCGTTTGAATTAATTCATTTGCTTGAAGAAAAAAATAAGATTGAAATGCCAACAACTATTGTTAAAGCGTATCCGAGGTTAGAAGAAATCTCAATTAATTAAAAATATAAAATAAAAAGAATCCCCTCCTCATTGAGGAGGGGTGTCCCGATTTATCGGGACGAGGTGGTGGTATTATGAATATAAAACACAACAACACCAAAATATTTAATAAAAAAGAACTTAAACCAATAAGAAAAGAACTAAGAAACAACTCCACTTATGCAGAAGTATTTTTCTGGCAGCAAGTAAAGGGCAGGCAACTTGAAGGAAGAAAGTTTAGAAGACAAACAAGTATTGGTAATTACATTGTTGATTTTTACTACCCTGAAGAAAAACTTGTAGTTGAACTTGATGGCGAAGTTCATTGTGATGAAGACGCAATTAAGTATGATGAAAAGAGAACAGAATTCCTGGAATCAGTCGGATTAAAAGTTATTAGATTTGAAAATCAGGACGTACTTAAGAATACTGAGTATGTGTTAAGTAAAATTAAAGAGTATTTTAATAAACATACTTAACCACCCCGTCTTCCGCTTTGCGGAATCCACCCCTCCTTAAAAAGGAGGGGATTAGTTTGAAGTTAAATAATAAATTATGCGTACAATTTTTCACTTAGATCTTGATGCCTTTTTTGTTTCTGTAGAGAGGATTCTCGATCCAAAACTTAACGGCAAACCCGTAATTGTTGGAGGAGATCCAAAGTATGGAAGAGGAGTGGTAGCTGCTTGCTCTTACGAGGCCCGTGCTTTTGGATTACACTCCGCAATGCCGATTAGAAACGCATACAAACTTTGCCCACACGGAATTTATTTACACGGGCATGGAGACGAGTACACACGTTTTTCAAAAGCTGTTAAAAATATTTTAGAGCAATATGCTCCTTTAATTGAACAAGCTTCTATCGATGAATTTTATCTTGATATGACAGGCACACAAAAAATGTATGGTTCAATGTTTGCTTTTGCCACCAGGCTGCAAAAAGAAATTTGGGATAAAATTGGTTTACCTATTTCAATTGGGATTGGCAGTAACAAAACTGTTGCAAAGATTGGTTCTGATTGTATGAAGCCAAAAGGAATTACGTACATTATTCCCGGAATGGAAAAAGAATTTCTTGCACCGATGCCTGTTGAAACGATTCCTGGTGTGGGAAAAGTGATGCAGAAAAATTTAAATGTAAGGGGAATTTATACAATAGGTGATATAACAAAACTTCCCTCAGATTATTTTGGAACTGCATTTGGTAAATACGGAATTGATCTTTGGCGAAAAGCTCATGGTGAAGGAACAGAATATTTAACAATACAAAGAGAAAGAAAAAGCATCTCGCGTGAAACTACTTTTGGCAATGATGTTACAAGCGAAGAAGAAATTAGGAATACTTTATTTTATTTAACCGGAAAAGTTTGTCAATCATTGCGCAAGAGAGGATGGGAAGCTTCTACAATTGATATAAAATTGCGTTACACAGATTTTCAAACTCTTACCCGTTCCAAAACAATAAAACCAACCGATGACGATAAAATTATTTTTGAAACTGCGTGGGAGCTTATGAAAAAAGCAAAAACACGCCGGGTCGGTGTAAGATTAATTGGCGTGGGACTTACAAATTTTTCTCCTTTAAACGAGCAGGAATTTCTGTTTGAAGATTATGAAGTGAAAAGAAAAAAAATGCTAAGAGCAGTAACAAGAATCAGGGATAAGTTTGGTTATCAATCTCTATTATTTGGTAATATCAGCGAAGAGAAAAGATTAAAAGGGATGGAAAATTATTTTCAGGTTTGATTTTTAACTAATTATTCTTGATCTTTAAATAAAAAAAAGAAGCAAATATGAAATTGAAAGAAAAAAGAAAACCGACAATGATAAAAAAACCTTCTGTAATAGTTCCGCTTGATGAGTATGAAGGATGGCAGGAGACTTTGGATATTTTATCCGATAATGATTTAGTTAAATCAATTTTCAAATCATTAAATGAAGAAGCACCTAGAATATCTCACGAGAAGCTTACAAAAGTAAAATGAGTTGGAAAATTGAGTACAACAAAGAGGCTGTAAGAAATCTTGGTAAAATTTCAGATTCTGAAAAAAATAAAATATTTAAAGGGATTGAAACTCTAAAAGAAAACCCTGATTTAGGAAAACAACTTGTTGGCCCATTAAAGGGTTTAAGATCTTTACGAATTGGAAATTATAGGGTAATTTATAAAAAAGATTTGGAGCTAATTACAATAATTATCCTTGCGATTGGGCATAGAAAAAATATTTATAGGATTTAGAAATTAATGTTTTTATCCCGGAGGCCAATTCATTTTTCTTCCGCCAAGCAAATGTAAATGTAGGTGATAAACTTCCTGTCCGGCATTATTACCACAATTAAAAACTAACCTGAAACCTTCATCGGCAATTCCCATATCTTTAGCAATTTTATTTGCTGCATCAATCATCTCACCTAATAAAGCTCCATGCTCTTTACCATTCAGATCAGTTACTTTTGGTATTTCAATTTTAGGAATGATTAAAATGTGAACCGGAGCTTGCGGGTTGATATCTTTAAATGCAAGTATATTTTCAGATTCAAAGACAATATTAGCCGGAATTTCTTTATTAATAATTTTAGAAAAGATAGTTGGCATTACTCCTCCTTTTCAATTCCATACTTTTTCATTTTGTTATAAAGATGACTGCGTTGAATGTCAAGCATCTCGGCAGTTTTACTTATGTTCCAATCATTAGCACGAAGTTGCTTAAGAATAAAAATCCGTTCTGCTTTTTCTTTAAACTCCTGAAATGAATTACTCATATCTACCAAATCATCAACTGATTGCTGATTGCCGGCAAACATAAATTCAATATCCTTAGCAATAATTTCTTTTTTATCTACAATAATGATTATACGCTCAACAATATTTCGTAACTCACGAACATTACCTGTCCAGGATTGATTTTGCAAAACTTTAATCGCATCATCAGAAAATTTTGTTACAGGCTTTTTGTGCTTTTGAGAAATATCATTTGTAAAATGATTAACCAGGATTGGAATATCATCAAGTCTTTCTCGGAGCGGAGGGACATTGATTGGGATAACATTCAACCTATGATAAAGATCCTCTCTAAATGTGCCTTTTGAAATTTCTTCTTTTAAGTTTTTATTTGTCGCAGCGATTAATCTTACATCAACATCTATTTTTTTTCCGCCGCCAACACGTTCAATTTTGCCATCTTCAATAGCTCTTAGTACTTTTGATTGTGCCTGTAAAGACATATCACCAATTTCATCCAAAAATAATGTGCCTTTATTTGCAAGTTCAAATCTACCAATTCGCTGTTGAACGGCTCCGGTAAATGACCCTTTTTCATGACCAAACAATTCGGACTCAATAAGTTCATTAGGAATTGCTGCACAATTAACTTCAACAAATGCTTTATCTTTTCTTAAACTTTTTTTATGAATTGCACGAGCGACCAATTCCTTTCCGGTTCCATTTTCACCGGTAATTAAAACGCGTGTATCTAAAGGCGCTACCTTATCAATAATTTGAAGAATGCTTTGTATAGCTTTGCTTTTACCAAGTATTTCACCATCTCCAACCCAAACTTTTTTTATTTCTTCATATTCTTCTTTTAATGATGCACTTTCAGTTGCGTTGCGCACACTAATTAAAAGTTTATCGCGGTCAATTGGTTTTTCAAGGAAATCAAATGCGCCGAGTCGTGTTGCTTTGACTGCATTTTCAACGCTTCCGTGTGCTGAAATAATTATTACTGAAGCAGCGGGTTTTTGTTCTTTAATTTTCTTGAGAACTTCAAATCCATTCATCTCCGGCATCTGAATATCAAGAAGCACAGCAGAAAAATCTTTGCCTGAAAACTTTTCAAGTCCTTCATTTGCGCTGGTAGTATATTCAACATCATATCCTTCGTATTCAAGGATCATCCCGATGCTTTCGCAGATTTGAAGTTCATCATCTATAATTAATACTGATTTCATAAAGTAACTCTGAGATATCTGAGTGATCTAAATAGTAAAATTTGTGATGGTCGAACAGATTTATCTTCTTTAAGTATTGAGCCAAATAATCTACCATAGTAATTAACATCCAGATCACGAGGATCAACACTTGATTGAACTTTAAAACTTTCTTCAAAAGCTTCCACAAAATAACCAATTAGCTTTCCTATGTCAAAGAGGTTGGACTCGTAAGATAAAAATGCACTACCGAAAAAATGAGCAAGTTTATCTTTATCCCCGTAATCATTTTGCGGCGTATCAAAAAATAAATATCGCGGCAGATTATTATTCTTTTTTAAAAATATTTCGTCATCTGCTGAAGTTAATGGATAATAAACTATCGAATTTAAAATAGGCACTTGAATCGGAACTTTATTATATGGAACTGTTGCCAGCATTAAAGCCAAAAGTGCATCACCATAGTCGAGCTCATTAAATTTTATTGCATCAATAAAAATGGAATCAGTGGCAGCCAGTTCCCCAACATTAATTCTTATTTCAGCTAATTTTTCAGAGGCAATATATTCTGATATATGATTTACAGTTTTGGAAAGATCGCTTTGCTGTGGAATTAAATTGACTGAAAATAAAAGCAGTAAAAGAAGAATTCTCAATTGCTATTTCTCAGATGCTTTAAGAAGTTCTTTCGAGAGTTCAGTTAACTTGGATAAATAGAACTTTTTAATTCTAAGAACAATTTCTTTAGAAATTTCTTCACTATATATGTGAGAAGTCTGATTTCTATCCTCAAGCATATCGAGAAAAATTTCTTCATCTTTTATAAGTCCAAATCGGAAAGCTTCTTTTAGAGCTTCTTTAGGTGACTTGGTAATTATACCCTCGTCTAGAAGAAAAAGTCTTAGTGTTTTCCACAACAGCTCGAATGTAAATTCAAATCTTTGAATTACACCATCGTTATCTAGTTGATCTTTGGCTTTTTTTATCCCATTATTTAATCTTAATAAAGCTTTATTAAATTTCTCAATAGAATATTTTAATTCATCTTTCATAAAGGATCTTTCCCGTCTTAAGAATTATTTTTCTAAATGATTCTTCTATTTCATTAAGGTAAACCATATCAATTTTATGTAAGCCTATTATATTCTCTACTTTTTCATTAAATATTCGTTTAGTGCGGAAGTCTATCTTGTTTGAATCAATTGCCAGATCAAAGTCAGAGTTAAAACTGTTTGTGCCTTTACTGCGGGATCCAAAAAGAATAACTTTTTTAGGATTATATTCGTTAATGATTAGCTTGATTATGATATTTAGTTTGTTGTCTTTCATTTAATAATAGCTTTTATTTTCTGTAATAAAATAAAGAAATATGAATTAAAAATCTTACTATACTTGTATTACACCAGGATTAAAATTCGGCATCTTAGGATTATTGTTCGCAACTTCTAAACACATAGAGATCCATTCGCGTGATTTTGTTGGGTTAATAATTTCATCAACCCATAACCTGGCAGCAGCATAAAGCGGAGTGCTTTTCTCATCATAAGATTTTAAAATATCATTCAATAATTTTTTCTTATCTTCATCACTAAATTTATGTCCACTTTTTTCTTCTTGCTTTAATTTAATATCAAGTAAAACGCTGCTTGCCTGATTTCCTCCCATAACAGAAATTTTAGCATTTGGATAAGCAAAAATAAAACGTGGGTCGTAAGCTTTTCCACACATTGCATAATTACCGGCACCAAAACTATTTCCAACTATTATTGTAATTTTTGGTACAACAGAATTGGCAACAGCATTTACCATCTTCGCACCATCTTTTATTATTCCACCATGCTCAGCTTTACTGCCAACCATAAAACCTGTAACATCCTGCAAAAATATTAATGGAATTTTTTTCTGATTGCAATTCATTATAAACCTTGTTGCTTTGTCAGCAGAGTCAGAATAAATAACTCCGCCCACCTGCATTTCACCTTGCTCAGTTTTAACCACACTTCTCTGATTAGCTACGATACCAACTGCCCAACCATCAATCCGAGCATAAGCAGTTATTAAAGTTTTTCCATAACCAGCTTTATATTCATCAATTTCAGAATCATCTACAATTCTTGCAATTAGTTCATAAGTATCATAAGGTTTAATTGTATCTTCCGGAAGGATGCTCAGAATTTCTTTTACCGGTAATTTAGGAGATTTACTTTTTGTTCTGTTAAAACCCGCAGTTTTTCGATCTCCAAATTTTTCAACTAAGCTTCGGATTTGTAAAATACATTCCTCATCATTTTTCATAATGTAATCCGTTACACCGGAAATATTAGATTGAACTTTTGCTCCACCCAGATTTTCGTTATCAATCACTTCACCAATTGCTGCCCTGACTAAATGCGAGCCGGCGAGAAAAACTGAACCTTCACCTTCAACAATTAAAGCTTCATCCGACATTATTGGAAGATAAGCCCCACCTGCAACGCAGGGTCCCATTATAGCAGCAATTTGTGGAATACCCTTTGAAGACATCTTAGCGTTATTACGAAAAATTCTTCCAAAGTGTTCTTTATCCGGAAAAATTTCATCCTGCAATGGAAGAAATACTCCAGCGCTATCAACCAGATATATTATTGGCAAATGATTTTCCATTGCTATTTCCTGAGCACGAAGATTTTTCTTTGCTGTAATTGGAAACCATGCCCCGGCTTTAACGGTTGCATCATTGGCAACAATAACACAATCTCTTCCATGAACTTTTCCGATTCCATAAATTGTACCTGAAGAAGGGGCACCGCCGTATTCTTCATACATTCCGTAAGCGGCAAAAGTACTTAACTCAAAAAATTTTTTCGGATCATCAACAAGCTTATTAATTCTTTCTCTTGCCGTAAGTTTTCCTTTTGATTTATGTTTATCAATTGCAGTCTTTCCACCACCTTCTTTAACTTTATCTTTGATTGCTTCGATTTTACGAAGAAGTTCTCTCTGATAATCTTCTCGTTTAAGAGATAATTCGTTTTCTTTAATCTGTGTTCCAATAATTTTCATGATATATCCGTTTATTTTTTAACCAAAGATTAATACAGAATAATCAGTGATAATCTGTGCCATCTGTGGTTAAACTATTTAAAATACAAATCTTCTAATTCCTTGTTTAAGATCCTTTACATTAAAATTAATTAAGAGACCAAGCTTGACGTTAGATAATTTTAGATATGTTAGTAGTTGTGCTATATGTACATCGTTTATTCCTTCTACTGATTTCAACTCAACGATTACACTTTTATTTACCATTAAATCAATCCTGTAACCGGCATCTAGTTTTATCTCATCATAAATAACTGGTAGTGCTTTCTCAGCTTCTACATTATATCCCATCTTTTTCAATTCATATTCAAGACAAACCTGATAAGTAGATTCCAGTAAACCAGGACCTAACCCGGAGTGCACTTTATAGGCACATCCTATTATATCGTAGCTTATTTTGTTTAATTCTTCCATATATTTTTTAACCACTGATTAACACAGATTAACACAAAAAATCTAAGATACCTTGTGGTTCAAATATTGCTTTAATCTTTTAATAAATCTCTTGCAATTACAATTCTTTGAATTTCAGAAGTTCCTTCTCCAATTGTAAGAAGCTTTACATCACGATAAAATTTTTCAACCGGATAATCTTTTATAAATCCATAACCACCTAAAATTTGTACTGCGTCACTAGCTGCCTTCTCTGCCATTTCGCTGGCGAATAATTTTGCTGCGGCTGCCTCTTTTGTATTTGGAATATTGTTATCCTTCATCCAAGCAGCCCGATATGTAAGTGTTTTTGCTGCTTCAATATTTGTGGATATCTCGGCAAGTTTAAATTGTATTGCCTGAAACTCGGAAAGAAATTTTGAGAATTGCTTTCTTTCTTTTGAGTAATTTAAAGCTGCATTCAAAGCTCCTTCAGCAAGTCCGATACTGTTTGCTGCAATCGAAATTCTGCCGCCTTCTAAAACTTTCATCGCATTTATAAATCCCATCCCTTCTTCACCAAGAAGATTTTCAGCCGGAACCTTACAATTTCCAAATGCCAACTGAGTCGTATCACTTGCACGCATTCCGAGCTTATTTTCTTTCTTACCAATTATTAAACCTTCAAAACCTTTTTCAAGAATGAAAGCTGAGATACCTTTTTTACTTGCTTCTTTATTTGTTATGGCCATAACAACGTAAGTTTCACCAACTGTACCGTGAGTTGTAAATTGTTTACTTCCATTCAAAATCCAAAAATTGCCATCTTTTACTGCGATACTTTTTAGTCCCGCAGCATCGCTTCCGGAGGATGATTCAGTTAGACCCCAAGCACCAATTTTTTTCCCGCTTGCAAGATCAGGTAAGTATTTTCTCTTCTGCTCCTCATTGCCGAAAAGATTAATATGATTTGTGCAAAGTCCATTATGTGCAGCGACGGATAATCCAATTGAAGGATCAACTTTTGAAATTTCTTCAACTATAATTGCATATTCAACATATCCCAAACCTGCACCGCCGTATTCTTCGGGAACTAAGATTCCCAAAAATCCCAGATCACCAAGCTGCTTCATTATTTCCATTGGAAATTTTTGTGACTCATCATATTCCATTACAAAAGGTCGTATGTTTTTTTCAGCAAATTCTCTAACAGTATCACGAATCATTATCTGATTCTCATTTAATTCGAGTAAGAAAGGTTTTGTCGTCATAATTATTATCCTAACGCTATTCTCAAAAAATTGAATGATTCATCTCTTTGTGTCTTAGAGTCTTTGTGGCAAGAAAGAAAAATGCCACTAAGACACGAAGTCACAAAGATTCTCTAATTAATTATTGTTCACAAACTGATTTAAAATCTCTTCAGCAATATGATATGGAGATGAATTACCCAGTACAACTTTTTTCAGAGATGAATTTAATAAATTTTCTCTGTCTTCACTCCAGAGTTCATCTTTT
Source organism: Ignavibacteriaceae bacterium (assembly GCA_036796535.1). Classification (GTDB taxonomy): domain Bacteria; phylum Bacteroidota; class Ignavibacteria; order Ignavibacteriales; family Ignavibacteriaceae; genus IGN3. Next base: position 22,481 of record DAIRCT010000002.1, on the reverse strand, counting down.
AATTTATTTTCAACAATCTCTTTAATTCTTATGCGCGCCTGATTTTGTCTTTTAATCTGAAATAAATTTTTTTCAACTAAAAATGTTTTATGCTTTTCAATTTCATCTGCTATTTCATCTACTCCTTTATTTTCAGAAGCGACAGTTTTTACAATTTGTGGAAGCCAGGTATTCTCATCGTGATCTTTAATCATCAAAATTGTTTGCAAAGCTGTGAATGCCTGTTGTGCTCCTGGCCTATCGCTTTTATTTAAAATAAAAAAGTCGGCAATTTCCATCAGTCCCGCTTTCATTGCCTGAACTGAGTCACCACTTTCAGGAACAAGAACAACAATTGTAGTATCTGCGGCTTGTGCAATATCCAATTCTGATTGACCAACACCAACTGTTTCAAGAAGTATTAGATTAAATCCTGCAGCATCGAGTACATCGGCAGCATCAATAGCTTTTTTACTCAAACCACCTAAACTACCGCGCGTAGCCATGCTTCTTATAAAAACACCCGGATCCATACCAATATCATTCATTCTAATTCTGTCACCAAGTAATGCTCCACCGGTAAAAGGTGATGTCGGATCAACTGCAATTATTCCAACTTTTTTATTTTGTTTTCTATAAAGTTTTGTAAGCTGATTTGTAATTGTGCTTTTGCCTGCACCCGGTGGTCCGGTAATTCCAATTCTGTAGGCAGATCCAATATTTTTATGCATTTTTTTTAGAAGTTCTACAGACAAAGAACTATTTGATTCAATCATAGAAATGGCACGTGCGATTGATCTTCTATCTGATTGCAAAATATTTTCTAAAAAATTATCTATTATCATATCAGGAAAGATTCTTTTTAAAGTAATCAACAGTAGTTTGAAGTCCCTCTTCTAATTTTGTTGATGGCTTCCAGCCAAATTTTTTAAATAATTTTTCAGAAGTAATCACGCTACGCATTTGCTCACCGGCAGCCGCAGGTCCATGTACTTCATCTTTGTTTGCACCTGTTATTTTATTCAACAGATTGAAGAGCTGATTAACATTTGTTTCAATTGTTGTTCCGACATTGAATATATCAGAGTCTTTATCATTTAAAAGTAAAAGATTTGCTTTAACAACATCACCAACAAAAACATAATCACGTGTCTGCTCGCCGGATCCATTAATTACAGGTTGCTCACCTTTTAAAAGTTTCGTAGAGAAGATGGCAACAACACCGGCTTCTCCCATTGCATTTTGTCTTGGTCCATAAATGTTTGCATATCTGAGAATTGAATAATTCAAACCAAATTCCGAGTTATAGAAGTAAAGATATTTTTCAACTGCAAGTTTGGAAATACCATAAGGTGATTTAGGTTGAGTGTTATGTTTTTCATCTGCCGGGAAATACTCCTGTTCTCCATAAACAGCTCCGCCCGTAGAAGCAAACATAAATTTTTTTACCCCATATTTTTTTGCGTTCTGTAAGAGATTTAATGTTCCCAAAATATTTGTAGTTGCATCAAACTCGGGATCTTTTACCGATCTTCTGACATCCATTTGGGCTGCATGGTGATTAACAACATCAAATTTTTCATTTTCAAAAAGTTGATCAAGTTTTTTATCGCAAATATTTGCTTTGATAAATTTTGCAGCCGGATTAATGTTTTTTTCAAACCCGGTTGAAAGGTCATCAAGAACAACTACCTGATGTCCTTCATTAATAAATGCATCTGTAATATGAGAAGCTATAAAACCTGCTCCTCCTGTAACGAGTATTTTCAATATTTATCCTTTATATAAATTATGTTTATAAATGTAATCTTCAACTTCTTTTGGAACAAGGTAATGGATGGGGAGATTAGCGTGCACGCGATTCCTAATATCTGTAGCGCTAATTTCGATACCACGCGTCTGAACAAAAATTGCTGATTCAACATATTTATCAATGTAATCAATTGGGTAAGAAGATTTTCTTCGCAGCACAACAATATTTGCTAACTTAAGTATTTCATCCGGATCCTTCCAGGTGTGAAATTTAAATATGTTATCATAACCAATTATTAAATCAATACTATCATAATACTTTTTAAATTCACGCAGAGTATCAACTGTGTAAGAGATAGTATGCTGTTTGATTTCAAAATCGGAACACTCAAAAAAAGGAATTTCATCAAGCGCAAGTTTTAACATTTTGATACGATGTTCAGCGCTGGAAGCTTTTTCGTGCTGTTTATGGGGAGAGATGAAAGCCGGTATAAAAATAATTTTATCAAGTGCGCGTATTTCCTTAACAGATTGAGCCGTGATAAGATGTCCGTGATGAATCGGATCAAATGTTCCTCCAAAAATTCCCACTCTGCTCATTTCAGTAAATCCTTATATTCAATAAATAAATGTGTAAAGCGCTCGTGCATTTTCTGAGAACAATATTCTATGCTCTTTTTTTGCGAAAGCTCAAAATATAATTGTCTAAAATCGTTTATGTTTTTTATTAGCAATATATCATTTGTTGTGTGGATAAAATGTGATGAAGACTTAATCCGGCTTAAAAATTCATCATACTTAAAATTTGCATTGATTAAACTTTTAAAGATTTCATTTGAATAATTATTAAAACCAAAAATACCAATATCACCGGATTTTGATTTATTAATAAGTAAAGACTCATCTTCAATATTTAAAAGATTAGTAAGTTTTTCTAAATCTAAAATGTTTAATCCGATTAAATCAGAATTGATGAGAGTATTGTTTTTATATGATGAAAATTCTTTGCTTGATAAATTTTCAAAAAATAGATTTTTATTCGAAAGGTTGCTGAACTTTAAATTTAGTTTGCTGATTCTAAATTCATCCGTTATAAAATCTTTATCACCGATATCAAGATAAAAATAAAAATCAGTTTTACTATCCTTGCTGATAAAATTTTCAACAAGATTTAAGTATAAAGTTGATCTTAAAAGTATTGAATCGTTAACGCCAAAATTTTCAAAAGGTTGTATTAACTCTGGATTCAATATTGCTGTATTGGGAATTATGTATGCCGCAGTCTGATTCATAATTGATACAAGCTATTTGGATTTGAGAGCAAATTGCCGATAAAATTTCTGTAATTATCAACATCACGTTGATAGTAAAGTTTACTTGCACCATTTGAATTTCGTAACTGCATCTTTCTAAAAGCTAAGGTGGTTGCAGCATTTATATAAATTTTTCTGATCTTCTCATCGAACCAACCTTTACTTTCCCTTTTTGATGAGCTTAATATTTCAAGATGAGATAATGGAATTATTCCATTGTCTGCTTCTTCTTTTAATTCATTATAAATAATTTTTCTTTCACCCCTGACTGAAATGGAGAAAGTGGTAATAAAAATAATTATGGAAATGAAAATAAAGAGAAAACCTAAAGGTGCAATTTGTTCAAAGTTTAATGAAAAATTCCATATCGAATGGATTATCATGGCTATTAACAATCCCGTTATGCCATAAAATACTTTTTGGGAGGAAGGTTTAAATTTTGCATATCCTAAAAAGGCACCTAATGTAGCGGTTGAAACACAATGCATTACTGCGGAAAATAAGCTTCTTATAATAACCAACATAATCCAGCTCGGAACTGTTTGAGCAAAAGAAATGAAGTAAAAAAAGTTTTCTGTCATTCCGAAACCAAGACCAATTGCGCCTCCGTAAACAATTCCGTCCGTAAGATTATCGAATTTTCTGCTGGCAACGGTAATCAATAAAAACATTCCTTTGGTAATTTCCTCAACGAAAGGTGCAACTACAATAGAACCATAGCGACTTAATTGTAATTCATCCTTAATAAAAAGAGAAATGATGAAGGTAATCAGAAAACTTCCGATAAGGGATAAGACTATTGCACCTAGCGCGCCCCAAAGATAGTTAATCAAAACAAGTTTAAATGGTTCCCGGTCATATTTATCAAACTTCCAAATCAAGAAAAGATAAACAGACATAGGGATTATTGCGGCAAGCGCAGAGGCGATAATCAACATGCTTTAATTATTAATCCATAATTGTTAAATAATCTTAACTTCAAATTATTGAAATTGATTTGAAAAAACTAAAAAATTTATTTACGGAATATCCATATTTTTATTTCCCTAAAAGTTGGCATTCGGTCATAGTATAATATTCCTACCTTAAAAATTTTGCTGGATATATTTATCATTAAAATAATTGAAAGAAGCATTATCAATATTGTTATTAGTAATTCCAGAAATGAAATATCTATTATATTTAATTTTAAAATCATTACTGATGGAAGAGTTAATGGAAAATAAGTTAGCACTTTCATAAAGATTGAATCTGGATTTTGTATCGCAGGCAAAATTATAATGATAGGTATTATGAGAACCATGGTAAGATAACTAGTTATTTGCTGGGCTTCCTGTTCAGTGGATACTATCGAACCGATTCCTACAAGTAATGATGAATAAAATATAAATCCTAAAATAAAATAAATAATAATTTCCGGAATGTTATGAAAAGAAGTTATAGAAATTATTTCAGTTCCCATTAAAATTGAAGCGATTAAAAACCAGAGCACCATTTGTGTTAAACCAAGTGCTGAAAGACCTATAATTTTACCAGCTAATAATTCCTCCGGTTTACAACTTGACACGAGTATCTCAATTAAGCGATTTGATTTTTCTTCAAGCAAACTGCGCACAAGCATTTGCCCGGAATAAATAATCATCAATGTTAAGAGTATAATAAATATAATTGATCTGTAAAAAACAGAAACAAAATCTTTATTACTTTTTACTTTTTCATTAATCTGAGTTTGTTTGATTTGAATATTGTTTGTAACAAATCCAATTGATTCAGGATTTATATTGAGCAACAGAAGCTGCCGTTTTAGTCTAATATTATTAAATGCTATCCCAAATCTTTCCATATCTTGCGGATCGGATATTATACTTGTCCTAAATTCTAAATTTAACTTATCAGAAGAAGTACCATCAACAAACAAATAACCATAAATCCTTCCAGACTTTGTTTTTTCATCAGCATCAAGTTTATTTTCATCAAAACTTTTTCCGGATTCATTTAGGTTAATTAACAAATAAGCCGGCTGATTATTTTTAAGTTTATATACTGATAGTTCGTTATCAAGTTCAGAAAAGCTGATATCTGAGTTATTTAATATCCCGATTAATTTTGTTTCGTCTGTATGCTCTTCTGCAAATAAAGCCGGTACAATTGAATAAAGAATTATAATAATTGGTGTTATGATGACAGAAATAAGAAATGCTTTTGTCCGAATCTTTTCTACATATTCCCATCTTGCCACCGCAAAAATTTTTTTCATAAAATTTTCCCCGAACTTTGTTTAACCAGATCGATAAATATTTTATTTAAGCTTGGTTCGATAATAGAAAAATGTGTTATGGTAGTTTTATCAATAATGGATTTTAGAAAATCGGATGGTTTGATAGAATCCTTTAATTCCACTTCTATGTAATTATTAAATATTTCAAATTGTAAGATATTAATATCATTTCTTATAAAGTCTATGTTTCCTTCAAACTCTATTCTAATATGCTGCCCGCCGAATTTTTTCTTTACTTCAGATAGATCCCCGCTGCAAACTTCTTTGCCTTTATTAAGGAGAAAAATTTCTGAACATAATTTTTCGGCTACATCCATTTGATGAGTTGATAAGATTAAAATTTTGCCACGGCTTGCCAACTCAAGTATTAGATTTTTTATTTCTTGCTGAATGATTGGGTCAAATCCGGTAAACGGCTCATCTAATATTAATATATCAGGATTATGTATAACTGAAGTGATAAACTGAACTTTTTGTTGATTACCTTTAGAAAGTTCAGAAATTATTTTATTAGAATAATTTTTAATCCCTAATCTTTCCAACCACTTGATCGCCTCTACTCTTGCAGTTTTTCTGTCAAGCCCTTTTAAAGATGCGAAATAAATTAATAAATCGAGAACGGTGCTTTTTTTATAAAGTCCTCTTTCTTCAGGCAGATATCCAACAATATTATATAATTCATTGAAAGATTTTTTATTATCAAAAATAATTTTTCCATTTGAAGGTTTAACAATATTTAATATCATTCGCATGGTAGTAGTTTTACCCGCGCCATTTGGTCCGAGTAAACCGAAAATTTTGCCCGGTTTGGCACTGAATGATACATTATCTACGGCTACTAAATTGCCATATTTTTTGTATAAATTTTTAACTTCAAGCATATAAACAATTTATCATACTTTAGAAAATAAATAAAAATTCATAAAACAAATTTTAACGCACAAATCTAAATAAAAAGAACTTTATCCTATAATTTTTATTATTCTTAACAAATATGGACAATAATGAATATTTGAGTAATTATTGGACATTTAAAAAGTTTGATTATAAAGGTCAATTAATATATTTTAAGTGTCATTTTTTGCGTGATTTTGCAAGATGATTATAAAAATTACAAATTTGAGCGAGGGGACGCACGAATTTACATTTGAAGAGAATATTGATCATTTGGATTTAGAAAAACCATTTTTTGGTAAATATAAATCCTTTGTAGTTCTAAATAAATTACACGATCAGATTATTCTTTCTGTTAGCTCTAAGTTTAAAGTTAAATATCAGTGCGATAGATGTGGAAAAGAATTTAACTCAAAACTAAATAGTGAATACAAAATGGTTTATCTTATGAATGAAAAACCGGCTGAAACCGATTCCATTTTTGTAACTTATTTAAGCAGGACAGAAGATAAAATCGAAATAAAAAATGATGTTAGAGAATTTGCATTACTTGCTGTTCCGATGAAGAATTTATGTAAAGAAGATTGCAAAGGATTATGCTATAAATGCGGCGCCGATTTAAATACTGAGCAATGTAAATGCACAAATGATGAAATTGATCCGAGATGGAAACCCTTAATGAATTTAAAAGATAAATTAAACCTTAATTAAATAATGGAATGATGAAATGCCAAATCCAAAACGTAAGATGTCTAAGAGTCGTAGAGATAAACGCAGAACACATTATAAAGCAACAGTTCCTTCACTAAGTACTTGTTCTAACTGTGGTGAAATGAAGCTTGCTCATCGCGCTTGCCCTTCCTGCGGTTATTACAATGAGCGCTCTATGTTTATTCCTAAAAGCTAAAATAAATAATAGCTTACCCATCTGATGGATGATTCTAACACAAAAAATTCAAAATGCAAAATAGCAGTTGATGCAATGGGGGGTGATTACGCCCCTCAAAATGCCGTAGTTGGAGCTATAAATGCTTTTGATGAAATGAAAGATTTTGAGCTGATACTGGTTGGTAAAAAAGATCAAATTATTAGTGTAATCAAAACCAATAATCTTTCGTTTGATGAAAAAAATATTATTCACGCAAGTGAAGTAATTGAAATGGGTGATTTGCCCACAGTTGCACTAAAGTCTAAACCTGATTCATCAATAGTTAAATGTGCAGAGTTAGTTCGTGATGGCAAAGCTGATGCATTTGTAAGTGCTGGAAATACCGGCGCTGTAGCTGCTGCAGGTACTTTAATTATTGGTAGGATATCTGGAGTTGAAAGACCAACTATTGGTACTTATATACCAAATCTTACGGGTATTACAACTGTATTTGATGTGGGAGCTTTTGTGGATTCAAAGCCGCAACATCTTTTAGGTTACGCCCGGTTAGCCAATGTTTATATTAAAGAAATGTTTGGAATTCAAAATCCAACCATAGGATTATTATCCGTTGGGGAAGAAAATGAAAAGGGTAATAAATTAACCAAAGAAACTTTTGAACTGCTTAAAAATTCTGACTTAAATTTTTATGGAAATATTGAAGGCGGAGATGTTTTAACAGGTAAAGTAAATATTGTTATCTGCGACGGATTTGTTGGAAATATTTTGTTAAAGTTTGGTGAATCATTTCTTAAGATTTTAAAACCTATGTTGAAGAAAACTGCTGACGCAAATTTATTTGATAAAATAAAAATTGGTATTTCAAAAAATTCAATCAGAAAAACATTTAAAGTTTTTGATCCAAATGATTATGGTGGAATTCCACTTCTTGGTGTTAAAGCTATTACTATAATTGGTCATGGTTCCAGCACAGTAACAGGAATTAAAAATATGGTATTAAAAGCAAGAGAAATGCATATTAAGCAATTAATATCAAAGCTTGAAAATTCAATAAAACAATATTCACAACAATAACTGGAAAAGTGATGTCTGAAAAAAGATATAATGCTATGGTTACAGGGGTTGGGATGTACGTCCCGGATAAAATTTTTGATAATAAGTATTTCGAATCTATCGTAGAAACCAACGATGAATGGATTAGATCAAGAACTGGAATAAGCGAAAGAAGAATTCTCGAAAAAGGTGCAACCAGTGATTTAGCTGCAAGAGCAGCGCAGGATTTATTTAATAAACATAATGTATCTCCTGATGAAATAGATGTAATAATTGTTGCAACCGTTACTCCGGATATGTTTTTCCCGGCCACTGCTTGTTTAGTTCAAGAAAAAATTGGAGCAAATAATGCCTGGGGATTTGATCTATCTGCAGCTTGCAGCGGATTTTTATTTGCATTTCAAACTGGATGTAATTTAGTGGAATCAGGAAGATATAAGAAAGTGTTGGTAATCGGTGCCGATAAAATGAGTGCGATTACAGATTATACTGATAGAAATATTTGCATTCTTTTTGGTGATGCCGGATCTGCAGTTCTTATCGAACCAACAGAAGATAAAAAATTAGGGTTACAAGATTCAATTCTTAGGATTGATGGGAAAGGCAAAGATGCTTTATATATGCTTGGTGGCGGCAGTTTAAACCCTGCTTCACACGAAACGGTTGATAAAAAATGGCATTATATTTATCAGGATGGTAAAGCGGTTTTTAAAGTTGCGGTAAAAGGTATGGCAGATGTTTCTGTAGAATTAATGCAAAAGAGTAATCTTAAGTCTGAAGATATTGCTTATCTTGTACCTCATCAGGCAAACTTAAGAATTATTGATGCTACTGCTGAAAGAATGGGAATTAGTAGAGATAAAGTGATGATTAATATTGATAAATATGGCAACACAACTGCGGCTACAATTCCACTATGCTTAACAGAATATTATAGAGCAGGAAAAATTAAAAAAGGTGATAACCTCATTCTATCAGCCTTCGGAGCTGGTTATACCTGGGGTGCTTCACACTTAGTTTGGGCAATTTAATTTAAATTAGTTTTTAATAGATGTCTAAAAGAGCATTTTTATTTCCCGGACAGGGATCACAATATATTGGTATGGCTAAAGATTTATTTGATAATTCTGTTGAAGCCAAAGAGATGATTAAAACTGCCGATGATGCACTCGGTATTAATTTATCTTATATTATGTTCAATGGTCCTGAAGAACAATTAAAACAAACTGAATTTACACAACCTGCAATATTTTTGCACAGTGTTATTCTTGCAAATATAATCAGAACATTGTCTCCCCAAGCCACTGCCGGACATTCGCTTGGCGAATATTCTGCTTTAGTATCTGCTGGTGCAATGCAGTTTTATGATGCTGTTACTTTAGTAAGAGAAAGAGGAAAAGCCATGCAGCAGGCAGGGATTGATAATCCCGGAACATTAGCTGCCATTGTTGGATTGAATCCCGAAATAGTTGAAAACTTATGTGTTGAAGCTTCGAAAGAGGGGATTGTTCAGTGCGCAAATTTTAATTCACCGGGACAAATTGTAATCTCTGGTTCAATCGCTGGTGTAAGGAAAGCTATGGAACTATGCAAATCCAATGGAGCTAAGTTAGTTAAGGAACTTGTTGTAAGCGGGGCTTTTCATTCTCCATTGATGCAATCAGCAAAAGACTATCTACTTAACGTACTAAACAAAACCCCAATATATAATGCAAGATTTCCTGTTTATGCAAATGTTACTGCAAAACCGGTAACGGATAAAGGTGAGATAAAAAAAATGTTATTTGAACAAGTAACCTCACCGGTTAGATGGGAAGAAACAATTAAAAATATGATATCAGATGGGTTTGATGAATTTTATGAAATTGGTCCAGGAAAAGTTTTACAAGGTCTGGTAAAACGAATTAACCCTGATGTTAAAATTTTCGGAATAGACAAATTTGAAGATGTGGAGAAATATCTGTAATGGAATCAAATACTAAGCAAAAATTTTCTAGAGAAATAAACGGCGTTTATATTGATCCACAAATATTTACTTTTAATTTTTCGTGTAGTTGTTCTGGTGAATGTTGTAATTACGGCGTGTTTACAGATCTGAATGAATACAAATATATTATGAGTATTAAGGATAAAATCACCCCTCTGATGGATGAAACTCAGTCGAAAAATCCCGAGGAGTGGTTTGAAGAACCGGAAGAAGACGAGGATTTTGATTCCGGTGTTGCGGTTGGTACACAAATAATAAATGATAAATGTACTTTCCTTGATAAAAATGGTTTATGTACTCTTCAAAAATTAGCGATGATGGAAGGAGAGCATAAGTGGAAGTACAAACCGATTTATTGTGTACTGTTTCCATTTACTGTTTACGAAGGTGCATTAACTATTGATGATGAACATATTGATCGCCTGGAAACTTGTAACGCTCATCCATTAAAAAATCAATCCATTTTTGATTATGGGCATGAAGAGTTAAAGCATTTTTTGGGAGATGAAGGATTTAAGAAACTTGAGGAATATAGACAAGAATATTTATCAGGACTGGATTTGCAAGAGGACAAGAAATGAACAATAAAACTAAAAGAGCAATTGTAACCGGTGGTACCAGAGGTATCGGAAGAGCAATAGTAAAAGAACTTGCTTCAAGAAACTGTTGTGATGTTCTGTTTTCTGATGTCGCTTTTGTTTACAATAGTTGTGACGAATGCGCTGAGGAGTTAATGGAAGAAATTAAACATCCTGAAACTAAAATCTACGGCTTTAAAGCAGATGCTACATCATTACAACAAGCTGAAGCAACTGTGAATGCGGCTATTGAAAAACTTGGCGGTGTAGATATACTTATCAACAATGCCGGAATTACAAGAGATAATCTTCTTTTAAGAATGAGCGAAAAAGATTTTGATGATGTTATAAATGCAAATCTTAAAAGCGTTTTTAACTACACAAAAGCAGTTCTTAAACCAATGATTGCTCAACGATATGGAAGGATTGTAAATATTTCATCCGTTGTTGCCTTGATTGGAAACCCGGGACAAGCAAACTATGTCGCATCAAAAGCAGGTGTTATTGGTTTTACAAAATCAATGGCTCGAGAGCTTGCCTCACGTAATATTACAGTTAACGCTGTTGCTCCTGGATTTATTCAAACGGATATGACTAATAAATTATCTGATGAACAAAGAGCAAAATTAACTCAAAATATTCCACTTGGAAGGTTAGGAACACCGGAAGATGTAGCCAAAGTTGTAGCGTTTCTTTGCAGCGATGATGCTAAATATATTACCGGACAAGTCATCACTGTTGATGGCGGAATGACAATGTAAATTTTTTAACTATTTGTTTCTTAGAATTCAATTTTGTTAAATTTATAGTAATAATATTAAATCAAATAAAAACTAAACTAAAATAAGGAGAATACTATGGATGTTGCAGCAAAAGTAAAAGAGATCATAATTGATAAGTTAGGTGTTGAAGAATCTCAAATTACTCCAGAGGCATCCTTTACTAACGATTTAGGAGCTGACTCACTTGATATAGTTGAACTTGTAATGGGCTTTGAAAGTGCTTTTCAGATTTCAATCCCTGATGAAGATGCTGAAAAAATCGGGACAGTTGGCGACGCAATAAAATATCTTACTGAAAAATTAGGTTAAAAGATTTAGTCGAGAATCTAATTCTCGACTTATCTTTTTTTATGAACTCCCAATCTAAAACCAGTTTAAACTGCAGAGGTAATAATGTCTAAGCACAGAGTAGTTGTTACAGGTTTGGGCGCAGTTACTCCAATTGGATTAGACACAAATGAATTCTGGAATGGATTAATTTCAGGGAAAAATGGTGTTGCCCCAATTACACACTTTGATGCCTCTAAGTTTGACACAAAGTTTGCCGCTGAAGTAAAAAACTTTAGTCCCGATATTTATTTTGATAAAAAAACTGTAAGAAGATTAGATCCATTTTCGCAGTTTGCAATCGCTTCAAGTGTTCAGGCAATTAATGATTCTGAAGTCAATCTTGAAAAGTTAAATAAGGAAAGGGCAGGAGTAATATTTGGCAGCGGTATTGGCGGGTTGCTTACTCTTCAAACAGAACATTGGAAATATTTTCAGGATAATAATCCTTCTGTTATTAGTCCCTTCTTTGTGCCGATGATGATATCCGATCTTGCTGCAGGACAAATTTCTATCCGATTTGGATTTAAAGGTCCTAATTATGCTACCACCTCTGCTTGTGCAACAGCTTCACACGCAATTGCCGATGCTTTTATGTTGATCGAAAGAGGCAGTGCAGATATAATAATATGTGGTGGTAGTGAAGCGCCTATTACAGAAATGGCTATCGGTGGATTTAATGCGATGCGAGCAATTTCAACCTGGAATGATAGATATCTTGAAGCATCAAGACCATTTGATAAGGATCGCAATGGTTTTGTTATGGGTGAAGGTTCTGGAACTTTAATTTTAGAGGAACTTAATCACGCATTAAGCAGAGGGGCAAAAATTTATGCTGAGTTAGCCGGAATTGGTCTAACAGCAGACGCTCATCATATTACGGCTCCTGCTCCAAACGGAGAAGGTGCTGCCCGATCTATGAAAATTGCAATTGAAGAAGCTGGATTAAAAGTTGAAGATGTTGATCATATTAATGCGCACGGAACATCAACGCCGCATAATGATATTAATGAAACCAAAGCGATCAAAACAGTATTCGGAGATCACGCATATAAATTGGTAATCAACTCCACCAAATCAATGACCGGACATTTACTTGGTGCTGCCGGTGCCATTGAAGCAATTGCCACAATTCTTGCAATTAAAAATAATATTATACCTCCCACAATAAATTTAGATAATCCTGATCCGGAATGCGACCTAAATTATACTCCGAAAAAAGCAACGTCAAAAGAAGTTAATGTTGCGATAAGCAATACATTTGGATTTGGAGGACATAATGCCTCCTTATTATTTAAAAAATTTGAGGAATAGTTTTGAGTTCTGTGTTAACCCGAGTGCTGGATTTATTTCGTTTCGGGAAGGAGAATAAAAACTCTCACTTACTCAACAAAGTTCTTACACCACAAAAATTTAAAGAACTCGAAAATACTCTTAACGTTCCCATCAAAAATAAATCCCACTACATTCAGGCATTAATGCATAGATCATTTTTAGAGGAGCTTGAAGAAGAAGATATATCTAACGAACGTTTGGAATTTTTAGGCGATTCAGTTTTGAGTTTAGTTGTTGCAGAATATTTATTTGAAAATTTTCCTGATGAAGATGAAGGTTTTTTAACTAAAGTGCGTGCAAGATTAGTTAACAGAACTGCTCTTTCAAGCGCAGCTGAAAAAATTGGTTTAGCAAAATTTATCTTAGTTGATCACAATTTGTATAATACATTTGCCAGAGCATCTAAAACAGTTTTATGCGATGCGCTGGAAGCTATAATTGGGGCAATTTATTTAGATCACGGCTTAAAAGTTTCTAAAGAATTTATTTACAGAGTTCTAATCGAACCGATCACAAAAGAAGATGATTATCTGGTGGATGAGAATTTTAAAAGTCAATTACTTGAATATGCTCAAGCAAATAAACTTGAAATTCCAAATTATCTCGTTATCAAAGAAGCAGGTCCGCAGCATGACCGTGTTTTTACAATTAAGGTTTCTGTTGGCGGGGAATATTTTGGAATCGGAACCGGTAAGAACAAAAAGACTGCTGAACAGAATGCTGCAAAATCCGCTTTAGAAAAGATTTTTAATAAATCTCTATCCTAAAATTTCTCTCTATAAAAAATCCTGATAAATCACTTAAAAGTTGAATCAGTTTTACTAAGATTTTGTTTAATTTTGTACAGTTAAAATTAAAATATTTCCATTTTCAACTTAACAAATAAGAGAAAGACAAAATGAAACCTTTTGAACATCCTGACAGATTTGAGTTTCGCCATATCGGACCTGATGAAAAAGATATTAAGCTTATGGCTAAAGAGTGTGGAGTTAATTCTATTGATGAATTAATTGATGAAACTATTCCTAAAAATATTAGATTAGAAAATGAGCTTAAACTTGATGAACCTTTAAGTGAATTTGAGTTTATTAATAAAATCAAAGAAATTGCTTCTAAGAACGAGGTTTATAAAACTTATATTGGAATGGGCTACTATCCAACAATACTTCCTTCTGTTATTCAAAGAAATATTTTAGAAAATCCGGGATGGTATACACAATATACTCCTTATCAGGCAGAAATTGCTCAAGGCAGATTAGAAGCTTTGCTAAATTTTCAAACAGTGGTTACTGATTTGACAGGATTTAAAATTGCCAATGCATCTTTGCTGGATGAAGCAACTTCCGCAGCCGAAGCTATGGTTATGTTTTACAATGCACGAAAAAAAGATAAAATTAATTCGCATAAATTTTTTGTTTCTGAAGAAGTTTTTCCGCAAACAATTGATGTATTGAAAAAAAGATCTAAGCCATTAGGAATTGAGCTTGTAATTGGTGATCATAATTCATTTAATTTTGATAATGATTTTTATGGCTTACTGGTTCAATATCCTTCTAAAACAGGCGAGATTTATGATTACTCGGATTTTTTTAATCAAGCTCAGAGTAAAGGGATTTTCAAAGTAGTTGCAGCGGATATTTTAAGTTTAACTCTCCTCGTTCCGCCCGCTGAAATTGGAGCTGATGCAGCAGTTGGAAGCACTCAAAGACTTGGTGTCCCTATGGGTTACGGTGGTCCGCACGCTGCTTATTTTGCTACCAAAGATGATTTTAAAAGAATTATTCCAGGCAGAATAATTGGAGTATCTGTTGACTCGCAGGGAAATCCTGCTTTAAGAATGGCTTTACAGACAAGAGAGCAGCACATAAAACGTGAAAGAGCCACAAGTAATATCTGTACTTCTCAAGTTTTATTGGCAGTAATGGCTGGTATGTACGCTGTGTATCATGGTCCAAATGGATTGAAATCAATTGCTCAGCGAATTAATGATTTAACAAATTTATTATCCAATAATTTAGTTGCATTAGGATTTAAGCAGGTAAATAAAAATTATTTTGATACAATTACTTTTGAGGTGGATAAAGTTCTTATTGAAAAAATTCAGAAAGAATCACTTAAGAGAAAAATCAATCTTAATTATTTCTTTAAGAATCAGATCAGTATTTCTATTAGTGAGGTTACAGCTTATGGTGATGTTTTAGAAATTATAGAAATCTTTGGCAATTCAATCAATAAAAAATTTAATCTTACTGACAGCAAAAAAATTGCTTTTGATCGTAAGTTTATTCGCAACTCGAAATATCTTGAACATCCAGTATTTAATACTCTGAAATCAGAAACTGATATGATGAGATACATAAAGAGCTTAGAAAATAAAGATCTATCTTTAGTTCATTCAATGATTGCGCTAGGTTCTTGTACTATGAAATTAAATGCAGCAACTGAAATGCTGGGGGTTACTTTTAGTGAATTTTCAAATCTTCATCCATTTGCTCCATCAGATCAGGCAGAAGGTTATAAGGAAATATTTTCAGAGCTTGAGAAGGATCTTAAAGAAATTACCGGATTTGAAGCGGTATCACTTCAGCCAAATTCCGGTGCACAAGGAGAGTATACCGGTTTATCTGTTATCAAAGCTTATCTTGAAGATAAAGGTGAATCACATAGAAATATAACACTAATTCCATCATCTGCACACGGAACTAATCCGGCAAGCGCTGTAATGGCAGGAACCAAAGTTATTGTAGTTGATTGTGATGTTCATGGTAATATCGATTTAAAAGATCTTAAAGCAAAAGCAGAAGAAAATAAAAATAATCTTGCAGCGTTGATGGTTACTTATCCATCTACACACGGAGTGTTTGAGGAATCCATTAAGGAAATCTGCAAAATAATTCACGATAATGGCGGACAGGTTTATATGGATGGAGCAAACTTAAATGCTCAAGTTGGGTTAACAAGTCCTGCAAAAATTGGTGCAGATGTTTGTCATCTCAATCTTCATAAAACATTTAGTATTCCTCATGGCGGTGGTGGACCGGGCATGGGACCAATTGCTGTTGCAAAACATTTAGTACCTTTTCTACCCGGGCATTCTGTGGTAAATATTAATAAAGATAAATCAATAAATGCCGTTGCAGCCGCTCCGTTTGGAAGCTCAAGCATTTTAATAATATCTTACGCTTATATTAAAATGATGGGCGCAAGTGGGTTAACAAATGCAACCAAGGCAGCTATTCTGAATGCAAATTATATAAAAGCTAAACTTGAACCCTACTTCAAAGTACTTTATTCTGGTGTTAAAGGAAGAGTTGCACACGAATTAATTTTTGATATGAGAGAATTTAAACAATCTGCTCATGTTGAAGTGATTGATATTGCTAAAAGATTAATGGACTATGGTTTTCATGCACCAACGGTTTCATTTCCGGTTGCAGGTACATTGATGGTTGAACCAACTGAAAGTGAATCTAAAGCAGAGATGGATAGATTTTGCGAGGCGCTGTTATCTATACGTGAAGAAATTAGAGATATTGAATCAGGCAAATTTGATGCACATAATAATTTATTAAAGAATGCACCGCATACAGCCCAAATGGTTATTTCTGATTCATGGAGTTATCCATATTCAAGAGAACAAGCTGCGTATCCTGCAAAGTGGACAAGGTCAAGTAAATTTTGGCCGAGTGTTGGAAGAATTGACGATGCCTATGGCGATAGAAATCTTGTTTGCAGTTGTTTACCAATTTCCGAGTACGCTGAAGAAGCTTTGACCACAAATTAATTTAATTGCCGCTCTAAAATCGGGCGGCAACTTATTTGTTAAAATTATTTCAAGAATTAATATTTAGTGTTTAACGATATTTTAAAATTTATTTCTCAAATCTCATTTCTAATTTTAGTTTCAAACACAATTCAATTTTCTCAGATTATTGATTCAACAAATAGTTCAAGTCTGTACCCGTTTGTTGTAGATTCGATTAGAATTATTGGCAACGAATCAACTAAAGATTTTATAATTCTAAGAGAATTGACTTTTGGGATTGGTGATACAATAACTGAAAAAAATAGTTATTACAATCGAGAAAGAGTTTATAGTCTTGGAATTTTTAATCATGTCTATTTCACTCCTGCGATTATAGATGGAAAAAATATTTTAAATATTGATGTTGAAGAAAGCTGGTATATTTATCCTATTCCTTTTATTGATGCAAAAGAAGGTGATCTTAAAAAACTATCTTATGGAATGTATCTAACATTAAAAAATTTCCGGGGAAGAAACGAAGAATTTAGTTTGGCTTTTGCGCTAGGTTATGACCCATCATTATTTTTTAATTACTACAACCCTAGCATTTCCGGCAAGAAAAATATTTTTGTCCGGGCTAAACTTGGTTATGCAGATATTTCTAATAGAAGTCCTGCTGCAGAAAAATTATATGGAGAGAGTTTTTATCAAAAGAATTATTTTTTGCAGTTTATAATTGGTAAAAGATTTGGGTTATTTCATCGTTTATTTTTATCAACATCTTACCGCTATATTGAAACACCTATTTATGTTCCCAAAATTAATGCTTCGGGTAACAGGATTGACAATCTTTTTGATTTAGGTTTTGGCTATGAATATGATTCAAGAGATTTAATTCAATTTCCTAAAAATGGAATCTACACAAATCTTAACTATACTTTTAAGGGATTGGGTATTGATAATATAAACTATAGTGTTGCCTCATTTGATTTTAGAGAGTACAGAAATTTTATTGGAAGTTTAATTACTAAATGGAGAATTGCTTCCCGTTTTACCTTCGGAGCAAATATACCTTATTATGATTATTCAATACTTGGACTTGATAATAAGATACGGGGACATTCGTCTGAAAAATTTGAAGGCAATAATTATTACTTTTCAAGTTTAGAATTATGTTATCCGATAATTGAAGAAATGAATATTGATCTGACATTTATTCCAATAATTCCCGATCGATTGTTGTCATACAGAATTGGTTTTTATACTCAGGCATTTATTGAAAGTGGAACTGCACTGTTAAAGGGAAAACCGTTAACCTTTTCTGATTTCAAAAGCGGTTACGGCGCGGGGATAACTTTACTTATATTGCCATACAATGTATTAAGAATTGATTTTGCTCTGGACGAATATAAAAATTTAGAAACATTATTAAACCTTGGAATTTCTTTCTGACATAGAATTGTATATTTGCTCAAACTTTTCTGAAGAGGAAAAGATACTTGAGATTAATGAGGATGAATTTCATCATTCTGTTAAAGTTATGAGAAATAAAACCGGTGATAAAATTTTTGCTACAAATGGAAAAGGCAAAATATTTGAAGGAATTATAACTGAAATTGGTAAAGAAAATTTAACAGCAAAGATTGTTCAATCATTTGATTTTGAAAATGAATTAGAAAACTTTACAATTTGCATCCCCAATCTTAAAAACCCTGAACGCTTTAAATTTGCTTTGGAGAAATCAATCGAACTAGGATTTACTAACTTTATAATTTTTACTTCAGAGCGAACTATCAGTAAAAATATAAATCTTAAGCGAATCGAAAAAATTTCTCTTGCTGCTATGAAGCAATCATTACATTCATATTTTCCTAAAATAAATTTAGCAAAAGCTGTTTCAGAGTTGGCAAATCCTAATCACAATATCGTTTTGTTTGATCAATCATCAACGTTAGTTTTATCTGATTATAAATTTAATAAGGGTTCAAAGTACTTTTTAATTTTTGGACCTGAAGGAAGTTTTTCTGAAAGTGAAATAAAAATATTAAAACCAAATTTATCTTTTAATCTTGGTAATTACAGATTAAGAACAGAAACTGCTATCGTAAAATGTGCTTCAATAATTTCAGCAGTTATTAAAAATGATTAACAGTTTCTTTAAAATAATTTTGATAGCTGGTTTCATTTTGATCATCTCAGCTTGCAGCAGTACTAAACGATTTAGTAATGACGATAATTCGGTCTATCGTAATTCAGGTAAAGTTGAAATTGGTGAAGCGTCATTTTACGCCGATGAGTTTAATGGGAAGAAAACTTCTTCCGGTGAGATATATAACATGAATGATTTAACGGCAGCCCATCCAACTTTTCCTTTTAATACAATTGTTAGAGTTACAAATCTTGCAAATAATAAAAGTGTTAAAGTAAGAATCAATGATAGAATGCCAGACTTCAAAGGTCGGCTAATTGATTTGTCTTACGCGGCTGCAAAAAATATCGGGATGCTAAATTCCGGTGTGCAAAAAGTAAAAATTGAAGTAATCCAATGGGGCGATAATTAAAAACCCGACTCATTACGAATCGGGTTTAATTTTACTAATAAAATTTTAATAATAATTAATCAACAACCTTTTTCCAAAAATCATTTTTTAGAATATCATATTTCATTTTTTGTTTTTTATCTAAAAGACTTTCAACTTTACTTTGTGCATCTTTTACTAATAAATCTTTATTATCTGGCTTAGCGGAAATATTGCTCTTTAACTCAGTAAGAATTCCAAGCACTTTGGTTTCCTGATCACTGTTTAGTAAAACTTTTTGAGTTAATGTGGATACAAGTTCATTTAGTTGTTTATCAGCTTTTACATCCTGAGCAAAAATAATTTGTGAAGAAGCAATGAAAATTGCAACTAATATTATTGTATATTTTATCATTCTTTGTGTTAACATTTTATTCTCCTTTTTATGAGATCGTTACAATCAAAACTATGTTTATTAAATTGAAAATTCAACACTTAATTTAGATTTAACAATGCAACATTCGTTCCAGGAAATAGCACGCAATGAAATTGAGAAATTATCTGTTTTGATGAAAAACGAAGGATTTTCAGTAACTAATCCAGATAAAAAAATGTACAGTTATGAAGTAAATGTGAACAGTGGAAAAGATCAGATAAAACTGCTTGTTTATTTTGGTAAAAAAGGGATTAAAAAAGTTTTACAAGGAAATGAAGAGACAAATTTATTTAGAAAGTTAAAGAAAATTGTTTTTGGTAATGATCTGTTCGATGAATTAGAAAAACAAGATATTAACTTTGAAAAATATATTGGAACAGATGAATCAGGCAAAGGGGATTATTTTGGACCACTTGTTGTAGCTGCAGTTTACGTTGATAGAAATTCAGAATCGCAATTAGCTAAATTAGGAGTTAAGGATAGTAAATTATTGTCAGATAATTTTATTATCGAACTTGAAAATAAAATTAAAAAAACAATTGATAATAATTATGATATCGTGGTTATCAACCCGGAAAAATATAACAAATTGTATGAATCATTTGGTAATCTAAATAAACTGCTCGGTTGGGCGCACGCAAAAGCTATGGAAAATTTAGCGCCGAAAACTAATTGTGTTAATGTAATTAGTGATAAATTTGGTAACGAACAAATTATTAAAAATGAATTATCAAAAAAGAAAATTGAATTAAATCTTTATCAAACTCCTAAAGCCGAGCGTTACATAGCAGTTGCCGCAGCATCAATTTTAGCTCGCGCTAAAGTAATTCAATGGTTTGAAGAAAGAAATAAAGAACTTGGAGTCAAACTTTTAAAAGGCGCAAGCAAGGAAGTCAATCAAATTGCAATAAGTGTTTTGAAACAAAATGGTAAAGAAAATTTAAGAAAATTGATTAAATTTCATTTCAAAAATTCTAAAGAAATATTTTAAGTACAATAAAAGGAAATATTGGTTAACATGGCAAAGAAAGAAGCTATAAGAAGAATCGGTATTTTAACCGGTGGCGGCGATTGCCCTGGTTTAAACGCTGTGATAAGAGGAGTAACTAAACCTGCTGAGGATTATGGAATGTCTGTTTATGGCATTTGTGATGGTTTTGAAGGATTGGTTGAAGGTAAAGCAAGAGAACTAAGCAATGCGGATGTTTCAGGTATTTTGGCTCGTGGTGGGACGATATTAGGTTCGTCAAATAAAGGCGATCCATTTCATTGGCCTGTAGAAATTAATGGAAAGATAGAAATCCAGGACAAATCTGAAGCTGCATTGAAAAATTATAAGTCCTGGGGATTAGACGCTCTTATTGCAATTGGTGGTGATGGCACAATGCATATCTGTAATAAATTATCGCAGATGGGAATTAATGTTATAGGTGTTCCTAAAACTATAGATAATGATCTTGAAGCAACAGACGTAACTTTTGGACACGATTCTGCTGTTTATGTAGTTGCTACATCTTTAGATAGACTTCACACGACGGCTGCCTCGCATCATAGAGTACTTGTGGTAGAAGTTATGGGAAGATACGCGGGCTGGATAGCACTCAATGGCGGTTTAGCCGGAGGTGCTGATATAATTCTTATTCCTGAAATACCTTTCTCTTGGGATAAAGTCGCTGAAAAAATTCATGAACGAGAATTGATGGGTAAAAGATTTTCATTAGTTTGCGTTGCAGAAGGTGCCAAACCGATTGGAGGAGAGATAGTTACCAAAGGAAGCGATATTAAAAGAACTGATCCAATTCAGCTTGGTGGAATAGGCAAAGTAGTGGCTGATAAAATTGAGGAGATGACCGGACGGGAAACCAGAGTTACAGTTCTGGGGCATTTACAAAGAGGCGGAAGTCCAACTCCATATGACAGAATACTATCAACAAAATTTGGGGCTTATGCAATCGAATTAGTTGCACAAAAAAAGTTTGGAAGAATGGTAGCCCTTAAAGGTAATGAAATCAAAAATGTTAAAATTGAAGATGCTATTTCACATCAAAAATTAGTAAAACCGGATGATCAAGCGGTGTTTGTTGCAAAAGCAGTAGGCATCTCATTTGGTGATTAATAAATTTTGATTTATTTAGTATGGATTATATATTTGCCCTGCAAATTTTCAAGGGGTCGTAGTTCAGTTGGTTAGAACGTCTGCCTGTCACGCAGAAGGTCGCGAGTTCGAGTCTCGTCGGCCCCGCAAAAAAGCCTTAAAACAATAAGTTTTAGGGCTTTTTTTATTTTCTCTTTTCAGAACTAATCAGAATGCGTCAGAGTTTTCACCATTTTGGGCAGAAAATGGGCAGAAAAATTCAACAATTTTACAATTAATATTCAGCGAAGGCGGAGTTTTTGATAAATGAGTTATTGAACCTACCTGACCGGTAGGCAGGCTTGTACCGAAGGGAAGCAAGGATAGCGGAACGACTCGCCTCGCTTCGCTTGTCGAAGCAGGAGTGAGCACAGCCGCTGCTGAGCGAGTAAAGGAAATAACGAACTGAAAACTGTGCCTGAGCCTTTCCGTATTGTGTTTCCGCCCCATAGGGATGGCTATGCCACAGCTAAATCTTCT
>DAIRCT010000001.1:73844-92010 GCA_036796535.1 Ignavibacteriaceae bacterium | reverse complement strand
TAGAGCAACTCATTCGTAATGAGTAGGTCGCCGGTTCGATTCCGGCAGTTGGCTCAGAGTTATCAATTTAGTGCAGCGAATCCAGATTAAATCGGGTAGTCACCATTTCTGACAAAGCATTTCAATGGAAGATTCCGGTTGTTGCCTAAAAATCTTAAAATATTTTTTTCTGGGCTGTCATATCAAATTTGACATCTTTCATTTAAATCTTACCGCCCATTTATTTTCCCATACTATTAAATTCGATCCATAAGCTAATTCTCGATAAAAAAATATTTAATTTTTTTATAAAAATTTCTTGACTTTTCGAAAAATTTTCCATTATTTTGGGGTGTAGTGGGGAAAAGTGGTGAAAAATTATTAAAAGAAGGAAAATGTTTCGAGGACAATTTACATATTCAATTGATTCTAAAGGCAGGATTGCGATTCCTGCTAAGCTTAGAAAGCACGTGGCCGCAGAAGCCAATGATACTTTTGTAATGACACGTGGACTATCTAATTGCATAGATTTATATCCGCTTAATGAATGGCAACTACTGGAAGAAAAATTGCTTCAACTTAATTCCTTCCAACCAGATGACGCAAGATTTATTAGAATGTTTGTTCAGTTTGCATCTGAAGATGTTATGGATGGACAATCACGAATTCTTATTCCCTCCGCATTAATTAACTACGCAAAAATAGAAAAAGAAGTTTTGATTCTTGGTGCACTTAAAAAGATTGAAGTTTGGAATCCTAAGGTTTACGATGATTATTTAGGTCAGTCTGCGCAGACTTACGAAGAGATCGCCGCCAAAGTAATGGCTTCAAAATGAGTGAGCATCATACTCCGGTGATGCTTAAGGAGAGCTTGGATCTTTTAATTGTTGATCGGTCAGGTAAATACTTTGATGCAACTTTAGGATTTGGAGGTCACACCAGTGAAATCCTAAAAAGAATAAATGACGATGGATTGGTTGTTGCTTCTGAAGTTGATAAAGAAGCATTTGAATATTGCCAAAATAAATTTAATAACGAACTAAGATTAAACTTATACAACTTTAATTACTCTTTGATTGATGTGATAGCAAAAATAGAATCAATAGAATTTTTTGATGGAATACTTGCTGATTTAGGTGTTTCATCTTTTCAACTTGACGAACCTTCGGCAGGTTTTACTTTCCGCAGTAACGCTCCACTTGATCTTCGGATGGATAAAAATAAAAAGATAACCGCTGCAGATATTATTAATACTTTTACCGAAGAGGATCTTGCTGATATCATTTATAAATACGGCGAAGAAAAAAACTCACGGAAAATAGCCAGAAGTATAATTAATCATCGTTTGCAAAAAAAAATTGAAACTACCGGTGAAATGGTTTCTTTGATAGCTGAACTTGTTCCTGAACATTATTTAAGGAAAACACTTTCAAGAGTTTTTCAGGCATTAAGAATTTATGTGAATGACGAATTAGAAAATCTGAAGTTATTTCTTGAAAATTCTGTAAAGGTTTTAAAAAAAGGTGGAAGACTTGTTATTATAACTTATCACTCATTAGAAGATAGAATTGTTAAAGATTTCTTTAAAGCCGAGTCTATTATAACCCTTAGTCCTAAGGAAGATCCATTAGGTTTAATAAAAAAGGATGCCCGGCTTAAAATAATTTCAAGAAAACCAATTACTCCGACTGAGAATGAAGTTAAAAATAATTATCGATCAAGAAGTGCTAAACTTAGAGTGGCGGAAAGAATATGAGTAAAAGTTCAAAGCCAACAATCTTTTTATTATTCCTTTTACTTCTTATAGTTACCGCTTTTGCATTAGTTAGTGTCAGTATCAAATTAAAATATGAACAGTCTTTACTTCAAAAAGATACAGCAGAAAAACAATTAAAAACTGAGACTCAAAGAAAAATAAAACTTACTGCTGAATATCAGACGGTAACATCTGAAGATAGGATATTTAAAATCGCAAGCTCAGAACTTGGGTTAATAAGAAATCTTGAAGCTCCTGTAATAATTAATTACGACAATAATAAAGTTGAAGAAATTAACGAGGAATTAAAAAGAAAATATGAGTAATTCACGCACATTACTTGTAATAATAGTGATGTTATTATTTTTTATAGCACTAGTCGTTAAACTGGCTGATATCCAGATTATTAGAAGTGAAGAGCTTAAATATTATGCTCAGCGCCAGCAAACAGGCGTTGAAACAATTAGCGCCGAGCGTGGATTAATTTATGATAGAAATAATGTTTTACTGGTTTATAATCGGCCTGATATTTCTTTCTTTGTTGATTTAAGAATGGTTACTCCAAAAGGTAAAAGAGATATTGCTGTGGCTTTTTCAAGAGTGTTAGGTAAAAGCACTAATTATTATTTAAATCTAATGAATGGGTCCAAAAAAACAATTTGTTTAGAGAAGAAAGTTCGTACTGAGTTAGCCGAATCACTAAAAGAGATAAAGCGCGTTGGATATTTTTATAAAGAAGACCCTACAAGAGTTTATCAGTACAATAATCTCGCTTCTCACGCACTTGGATATGTAAATAATGAACTTAAGGGTGTGATGGGTATCTCTGAATATTTTGAAGAATCTTTAAGAGGGCAGGATGGTAAAAAGTTAGTAGATAAAAATGCCATAGGTGATGTGGTAACGGTGGAAGATGCAGAAACTAATCCTGCAATTCCCGGAAATAATATATATCTCACAATCAATAAAAATTATCAGTCAATTCTTGAAGAAGAATTGCGTAATGGAATTAATATTTACGGTGGAGCATCAGCGACAGGTATTATGATGGATCCTAACACCGGGGAGATACTTGCAATTGCAAACATTGATGACTTTGATCCTAATGAATACTGGAAGTATGATGATTTTCAAAGAAGAAATCGTGCGATTACGGATACTTATGAACCAGGTTCAACATTTAAATCATTTACGTTGGCATCTTTAATAGATCAAAAGCTGTGTAAGCTTAATGAAAAAATTTTTGTAGAGAATGGTAATTACAGATTTAAGAATGTAAATATTAAAGATACACATCCATTTAGTAATCTTAGTGTTAAAGAAATTATTGAGCAATCCAGCAATATTGGAGTTGCTAAACTTGTTCAAAGAATTGATGATGAAAAATATTTTAAATATTTAAGAGGATTTGGATTTGGTAATTACACATCAATTACTCTACCGGGTGAAACTTCAGGCCGATTAAGAAAACCAACTGAATGGTCTAGCGTTTCTAAGGCATACATCTCTTTTGGTTATGAAATTTCTGTTACTCCAATTCAAATGATAACCGGATACAGTGCATTAATTAATGGTGGGGTTCTCTATCAACCTCAGTTATTGCAGCGGGAGGTTTCTTTTGATGGACACTTAGTAAAAGAATTTACACCTAAAGTTGTTAGAAGAGTAATCTCTCCAGAAACATCTGAAATTATGAGAGATCTTTTAGCAGGTGTTGTAAAAAATGGAACAGGTAAAAAAGCTTATTCCGAACTTATTTCAATCGGTGGCAAAACAGGTACATCACAAAAACTAGTTAATGGTAGTTATTCAAAAAAAGATTACAACTCATCGTTTATAGGTTTTTTTCCTGTTGAGGATCCAAAGGTTGTTTGTTTGATTTTAATTAATTCACCGGATCAGGGAAAGTATGGTGGATTAGTTGCTGCTCCGATATTTAAAAATATTGCTGAGCGTGTTGTTCAAACTGATATGGATAAATTTCAGCAGAATATTAATCCGGATCTTTCCAAGGATATAAAGTTTGCAGATGATAATGTGGATGAAAATTTAAATAAAAATAATCTAACTACTCCTGTAAATGTTAAGAAGATAAGCTTTTCATCGAAAGATAAAATGCCGGACTTGTTAAACACATCCATTAAAGATGCCATTTATGCTTTAACAAAGCTTGGGATTAAATATAAAATTGATGGAACAGGTATAATAGTTTCGCAAAGTATTCCAGCCGGGCAGATAATTCATAGAAATGAAACCTGCATACTTAAGTGTTCTGAAATTTATGTAAGAGGAGCCGCGCTTTACTAATGGAATTAACTCAATTATTAAATAGCGTTCATGTAATTCAGGTCATTGGCGAAGTGCAAAGACGCGATATATCTAGTATTGAGTATGATTCAAGAAAAATAAAAAATAATTCTGTGTTTGTTGCAATCAAAGGATTTAAAACAGACGGGCATAAATTTATAATGGACGCAATTAACAATGGTGCTGTTGCTGTTGTTGTTGAGGATGATAAACACGTTCCTGATGAATTGATCCTTCGTTCGCAAATAGCAAAAATATTAGTGCAAAATAGCCGGAAAGCTTTAGCGGAATTATCAAAAGGTTTATTTAATGATCCATCAAGTAAATTGAAATTAATTGGTGTAACAGGAACTAATGGGAAGACAACTACAACTTATATACTAAAGCATATTTTGCAACAAGCAAAATATAAAACCGGACTAATTGGCACGATTGCAAATTATATAGGAGAAAGAAAAATAGATTCAAAACTGACAACACCTGAGGCAAACGATTTGAATTTATTTTTTAATGATATGATTGAACAAAAATGTTCTCATGCTGTTATGGAAGTTTCATCTCACTCCTTAGTGCTTAACAGAGTTTATGGGTTAGATTTTTCGGTTGCAATTTTTACTAATATTACATCAGATCATCTTGATTTTCATAATACATTTGAGGAATACTTTAGAGCCAAAAAAATAATGTTTGATTATCTCTCAGCAAATTCTTTCGCAATCATTAATGCTGATGACTCAAATTCAAATAATATTGTTAAAGATAGCAAAGCAAAAATAGTTAGCTACGGAATTTCTCAAAATTCAGAATATCAAATAAAAAATATTTCTTATGATTTAAATGGAACTCAATTTACGATCACACACAATAGATTTGATTATAATATTCAAACATCATTGATTGGCACATTTAACGCGTATAATGCAGCTGCTGCGTTTGCGGCAGCAAAATGCCTTGGTGTTGATGAAAATGAAATTGTAAAATCCATCAAAACAGCTCCGCAGGTTCCCGGAAGATTTGAAGTAATTGGTAAGGGAAGAAAAAAAGTAATTGTGGATTATTCCCACACAGCAGACAGTCTTGAAAAAGCATTGCAAGCAATAAGAGAAATTGTAAAAAATAATAATCAGGTTGTTACGGTATTTGGCTGTGGCGGGGATCGGGATAAAACCAAACGACCCGTGATGGGCAAAATAGCAAGTGAATTAAGCGATAGAGTTTTTATCACTTCTGATAATCCCAGAACTGAAAATCCTTTTGCAATCATTGATGATATTAAAAAAGGGATTTCAGGAAATAATTTTGTCGTGATTGAGAATCGTGAAGAAGCAATTAAACAAGCTATAAAAACTTCTTCTGATGATGCAGTTGTTCTTATTGCAGGTAAAGGACATGAAAACTATCAGGAAATAAATGGTGCACGTAATCATTTTTCAGATCAGGAAATTGCTGGAAAGTATTTAGCTGAATGAAAAAAATTAATCTTACTATTGAAGATATTTTCCAAATTCCATCAGCGGTTATCTATAATCCTGATGCATTTAAAAATATTTCCCATGTTTCAATTGATTCGAGAAACATAAAAAAGAACACGCTGTTCATTGCTATAAAAGGGGAGCGCCTGGATGGACATGATTTTATTGATCAAGCTGTTAGCAATGGAGCTTCATCCATATTAATTAATGAAAATTATCTTAAACTAATCAAAGATTATGATCTATCTGTCATCACTGTAAAAAATACTACAACCGCTCTGGGTGATATTGCTAAAATCTGGCGAAAAAAATTGAAAGCTAAAGTTATTGGAATTACTGGTAGTGCAGGAAAAACAACCACCAAAGAAGTTCTTGCTAAACTTCTTTCAGAAAAATTTAAAGTAAATAAAACGACGGGTAATCATAATAATCATATTGGAGTACCTTTAACGATTTTAAGTACAAATGAAAAACACGATGTGCTTGTTGCTGAGCTTGGTACAAATCATTTTGGAGAAATTAAATATACTGCTTCTATTGCATCGCCTGATTATGGTTTAATTACAAATATTGGTGATTCGCATTTGGAATTTTTAATTAACAGAAAAGGTGTCTTAAAAGAGAAATCTGAGCTGTTAAAAGAGACGATTAGAAACGACGGGAAAGTTTTTATAAATAATGATGATCCATTATTAAAGCAGTTTGGTAAATCGATTAAAAACAAAATTACGTATGCATTGCATGAAAAAGCCGATTTTAAAGCAAGAATCATTCAGTACGATAAAAATGCAAAAGCGGAAGTTGAAATAAAATCAAATAGACAAAATTTTAGAGTAAAATTACCACTAAGTGGTGATGCGAATGTTACCAATTATCTTGCTGCTTTTACTGTAGCTTCAGAGCTTGGTGTTGCGAAAGATAAGATTCTTAAAGCCACATCAAAATTAAAATCAGTTGATAAAAGACTTGAAATAAAAAATTATAAAAAATTCACCTTGATTAACGATACTTATAATGCTAATCCTGATTCGATGAAATCATCATTAGATATTTTAAATAAAATCGGAATTAGAAAAAGAAAAATTGCGATACTTGGTGATATGTTCGAATTGGGTAAAGAAGCAAAAGTTAAACATCAAGAGCTGGCAGATTATGTTATTAGTTTGTCTATCGATGAGGTTTATACAATTGGCTCGATGATGAATTTGTTTGATAAAAAACTAAACAAGAAAATTAATATCCATAAACATTTTTCTGACAGAGAATTGTTAAAAAAACATCTGCAAAAAATTGATCTAAATGATTCTGCAGTTCTAATCAAAGGGTCAAGAGGAATGAAAATGGAAGAGTTTGTTTCAGTAATTCAGTCAAGAAAAAATTAAATGCTGTACTATCTTTTTGAATATATAAATAAAACCTTCAATCCTCCGGGATTTGATATATTCCGATTCTTGACTTTTCGTTCAGCGCTTGCAGCAATAACTGGATTGATTCTGGCATTTTATTTAGGTCCCAAAATCATTAAGAAATTACAGCAGCATCAAATTGGTGAAGCAAAAAAAGCTGATGGTCCAAAGTTTCACTGGTCTAAAGCAGGCACACCTACTATGGGTGGATTGATTGTTATTCTTTCAGTAACTATTCCTGTTCTGCTTTGGGCTGATATAAAAAGCATGTACATAATAATAATTTTAGTTGGAACACTATGGTTGAGTGCAGTAGGATTTCTGGATGATTATTTAAAAGTAATCAAGAAATATCCAAACGGATTAATAGCACGATACAAATTATTGGGTCAGGTAATTATAGGAATAGTTGTTGGATCTTACGTTTACTTCTCATCTGATTTTAATGGATTCAATACTTTAACAACATTTCCATTTCTTAAAAATGTTAATCTTGATTTTGAAATTCTATATATACCGGCTGTTGTATTTATTATCACAGCAACTTCTAATGCAGTAAACTTAACAGATGGTTTAGATGGACTTGCAATCGGCGTTATTGCAATAGTAATGATTGCTTTGGCTCTGCTTTCATACTTTAGTGGTAATGCAATCTTCGCGAACTATTTGAATATTATGTATTTGCCCGGAGCCGGTGAGCTTACTGTTTTTATTGCCGCATTAGTTGGTGCCAGTTTAGGATTTCTTTGGTTCAATTCTTATCCTGCCCAGGTTTTTATGGGTGATACCGGTTCGCTTGCACTTGGAGGTGCGTTTGGGATAATTGCGGTGCTGATAAAAAAAGAATTATTTATTCCAATACTTGGTGGCGTTTTCTTTATGGAAACTATTTCAGTAATCATTCAAAGACTGTACTTCAAATACACCAAGAAAAAATTTGGAGAAGGAAAGCGAGTGTTTAAAATGGCTCCCATCCATCATCACTTTGAGATGATTGGTTGGGCAGAACCAAAAATTGTTGTTCGTGCTTATATCATTGCGATAATATTAGCTATTGTAACTTTAGTTTCATTTAAGATAAGATAGCACAAGAGATGGAAATCAGAAATAAAAAAATATCAATAATCGGTGCTGTTAGAAGCGGTGTTGGCGCTGCAAAGCTTGCAAAAAATCTTGGTGCAATTCCATTTGTTAGTGATTCCGGCTCACAGGAAAAATTGAAATCATCAATTGAAATTTTGAAGAACGAAAAAATAGATTTTGAAATCGGTACTCACAGCGATAAAGTTTTTGATTGTGATCTGATGGTTGTTAGTCCTGGCGTTCCATCAAATGCAAATGTTATTAAAGATGCCGGCGAAAAGAAAATAAAAATAATTAGTGAAATTGAATTTGCTTCTTTATTCTGCAAAGCAAATGTTATTGCCATAACCGGCACGAACGGCAAAACAACCACAACAAGTTTGTGCGGTTATTTGTTTAATGAATGCGGTGCTAAAACTTATACAGCCGGAAATATTGGATTGGCATTTTCTGAGATAGTTCTTGATGCAAAGGCAGATGAATATGTATCACTTGAAGTTTCAAGTTTTCAGTTGGATTTGATTGATACATTTAAACCCAAAGTTGCAATGATTCTAAATATAACGCCAGATCATCTTAATAGATACGATAACAGCGTTGATAAATATGCAGAATCGAAGCTAAGAATATTTGAGAACCAAAATGCTGGTGATTATCTGATCCTTAATAAAGACAGCGAATTACTTATTCATTATTTCAAAAAAGCAAATAGTAAAACATTGTTTTTCTCAACAACAAAAAAAGTTTCTAATGGATGTTATCTGGATAATCAAACAGTAAAGTTTGTAAGAAATGATAAAGAAGAATTTTCCTGTGCTGTTTCGGATATCTTTATCCAGGGTGAACATAATATTCAGAATGCAATGGCGGTAATTATCGCGGCAAAGATTTTTAATCTTGATAATAAAAAAATTCTGGAAGCTCTAAAATCATTTAAAGGTGTAGAACATCGTTTAGAATTAGTTAGAGAAATTGAGGGAATAAAATTTATTAACGATTCTAAAGCAACAAACGTTGACTCAGTAATTGTTGCATTAAAAAGTTTTGATGAACCAATCATGCTCATTCTTGGAGGGCAGGATAAGGGAAATGATTATTCAATGATAGAAAATCTTGTGGTTGAAAAAGTAAAAAAAATCTATGCCATCGGATCATCAGCAGAAAAAGTGTTTAATTATTTTCATAAAAAAGTAAAAACAGAAATCAAAAAAGATTTAGATGAAGTTATCAACGCAGCATTAAGCGAGGCAAGAAGTGGTGATGTAGTTTTACTTTCACCAGCGTGCGCAAGTTTTGATATGTTTGATAACTATGAACATCGCGGAAAAGTATTTAAAGAAATCGTAAACAGTAAATGAAAAAATTAGCTATCATAGTATTTTTTACTTCCTTCAGTCTGATACTCATCGGATTGATAGTTGTAATGAGTGCAAGCAGCACTTATAGCTCATTAAAATTTGATAGTGCTTTTCATCTATTTCAATCGCATCTGTTCCGTGCCGGCTTTGGGTTATTGATGATGGGTGTTTTTTGCATAATACCTTATGAGACTTATAAAAGTTTAAGCAAAATCGCTTTAATAGCAATCACTGTTGTATTGATATATACATTGTTATTTGCACCTCAGGTTAAAGGTGCAGGCAGATGGTTGAACCTTGGATTTATAACTATTCAACCGGCAGATATTGCAAGGTTACTTTTGATTATTCATCTCGCAAACTTAATTTCATTAAAGCAGGATGATATAAAAGATTTTAAAAACGGATTTATGTATCTGCTCATCTGGATTCTGATTATTGCCGGATTAATATTTCTACAGCCAAATGTTAGTAATGCTGTTTTAGTAGTCGTTGTTTCATTGACAATGCTTTATGTAGGTGGTGCACAATTCAAACATATTTTTGCATCGTCTTTTAGTTTATTGTTAATGGGCGGATCAGTAGCGATGATATTTTCTCATTCACGCGCAAGAATTTTAGGATTTATTAATTCCTTCAGCAACGGCGGTGATATTAATATGCAGGTTAAGCAAGCTATTTATGGACTTGGCAGCGGCGGTATTCTTGGTGTTGGAATTGGAAACAGCAAACAAAATAATTTATTTCTTCCTGAAGCTTACGGAGATTTTATTTTTGCAATACTCGGTGAAGAGACCGGATTTGTTGGAGTAATAACAGTTCTTGTATTTTATTTGATTTTATTTGTTGCCGGAATTTTAATTGCTAAGAAAGCAAAAGATAAGTTTGGTCAAATGTTAGCATTTGGAATTTCTTTCTCGATAATAATTAATGCATTTGTTAATGCAGCAGTTGCAACAGGTTTATTCCCAACAACAGGATTGCCATTGCCATTTATTAGCTATGGCGGCACATCAATTATTTTTGTTTCGGCTTCGATTGGGATTTTGTTAAACATAGCAATTTTGAACAACAAGAATATAAAAGAAAAAGAAACTAAAATTGAGAATGTTCCCGCATTAGAGGAAATCAGATAATGAAAAACTCAATTACTCCATATCGTTTTCTTTTTGCTGGCGGCGGTACAGGCGGGCACCTTTATCCTGCAATAGCAGTTGCCGATGAGATTAAAAGATTAAAACCTGAATCAGAAATATTATTTGTTGGTACAAAATCTAAAATTGAAGGAAGAGTGATTCCCCAATTAGGATATGGATTTAAATCAATTTGGATTAAAGGATTTTCAAGAAAATTTAATTTGTCAAATATTTTATTCCCGATAAAACTTGTTGTTTCTATTTTACAATCAATTTTTATCTCGTTCAAATTTAAACCTCGAGTAGCAATTGGTTCAGGCGGTTATGTTGCGGGACCCGCAATTTGGGGAGCATCTGTAATGGGTGCAAAAATAATTTTAATGGAATCAAATAGTTACCCCGGTGTAACTACCCGGTTGTTAGAAAAATATGCTGATGAAGTTCATATAACATTTGAAGACTCAAAAAAATATTTAAGACATCCTGAAAAAATAAAATTAACCGGCAACCCGGTTAGATCAGAATTAGGTAAAACAAATAAAAGTGATGCATTAAAATATTTTGGATTAGACGAAAATAAATTTACAATACTTATTCTCGGCGGCAGTTTAGGTGCTCAGTCAATAAATGATGCAGTTGCAAACTGTCTGGAAGATTTAGAAAAAAATAATTTTCAAATCATCTGGCAGACAGGAAAAAATTATTATGATAACTATAAAAAGTTTAATTTTACATCCGTTAAAATTTTGGATTTTATTGATGATATGAACAAAGCTTACTCAGCTTGTGATCTGCTTGTTGCGAGGGCTGGTGCAACAACTATTGCTGAGTTATCTGTTCTTGGAATTCCATCAATACTTATCCCATCACCGCATGTTGCAGAAAACCATCAGTACTACAACGCCAAATCTCTTGCAGATAATGGCGCTGCTGTGTTGATTAAGGATTCTGAACTAAAAGATAGTTTGAAAAATGAAATATTAAATCTTGCGAAGGATAAAAATCTTTTAAAATCTTTAAGTGAAAATGCAAAAAAAATCGCAAGACCAAATGCGGCAAATGAGATAGCTAAAAGTGCAATCAATTATGCGTTAAGTATATAATGAATGATCAGGTAAAAAATAATAGTAAGTTCAAATACAACGTTTCGTTTTATTATCAATCAACGATAATTTATTTTATTGTGTTTGCTGTTTACTTAATCATTCGCGGACAGTTTATAGAAGATTCATATATGCTGATAACTAAAGACCCGATAATTTATTTACTCGCGTTCATTGTTATAGTTTCATTGTTCTCTTTGTTATATAACTTGATACGTAATCGATACATAGAATTTAATAATGATGGAATTGCCTTCTGTGATAAATTTAAATCCAGATTGATTAGTAAATCAGATATTGCTGAAATTAAATTGAGCAAAGATAGAAGATACCAGAAATCAAATATCTTAAAGTTTGTAAGATTGAAATTAAAATCCAGAAGACGACCCATAATAATTAGACCTTCTGATTATGAAAATGAAAATGAACTAATTAAAAAGTTTCATCAATTGAAAATCGAGATTGAAAGTTTATAGATGTTTAAGAATATCAAAAAAGTTCATTTTGTTGGAATTGGCGGAATCGGAATGAGTGGCATCGCAGAAATACTTGTCAATCAGGGATTCGAAGTTTCCGGTTCAGACAAAGCATTAAGTGAAGTTACTGATAGATTGGAAAGCATCGGTATAAAAGTTTATGAAGGTCATTCGCCGGAAAATTTAAAAGATGCAGATGTGCTTGTATATTCATCTGCGGTGCAAATTGATAATCCCGAAGTTCAGGCAGCTATTGAAAGAAAAATTCCTATAATTAAAAGATCGGAAATGCTTGCAGAAACCATGCGAATGAAATATGGAATTGGTATTGCTGGCACACATGGAAAAACTACAACTACTTCAATGGTTGGATTAACTTTAACTGAGGGAGGAATTGATCCAACAATTATTGTTGGTGGAAAATTAAGCGGACTTGGCGGTACGAATGCAAGGTTAGGCAATGGAGAATTTATTGTTGTTGAAGCTGATGAATTTGATCGGACATTCTTAAAGCTTACTCCAACAATTGCCGCTATTACAACTTTAGAAAGTGAACATCTTGATACTTACAAAGATCTTGATGATATAAAATCCGCATTTGTTGAATTTGCAAATAAAGTCCCATTCTATGGTTTTGTAGCTCTCTGTTTAGATGAGCCGGCATTGCAGGATATTCTGCCGCAGATCAATAAAAAAATAATTACTTATGGATTAACTGCGCAAGCTGATGTTCGCGCAACCGATATTATTTCAAGTGGATTTAAAACTACTTATAAAGTTAGATATTTTAATCAGGAACTTGGTGAGTTAACTCTTAAAATTCCAGGTAAGCATAACGTATTAAATTCACTTGTTGCTGTGATTATTGGTAAAGAGCTTGGTGTAGACTTTGAAATAATCAAACGAGCATTGGAATCATTCTCCGGGGTTTACAGAAGATTTGAAGTTAAATATGATAAAGAAATTTTGGTTGTTGATGATTATGCACATCATCCAACAGAAACAAGCGCAACATTAAAAGGAATTAGAGATGGCTGGGATAGAAGGTTAGTAGTTGTTTTTCAGCCGCATCTGTATTCAAGGACAAGAGATTTTTATCAGGAGTTTGGCAGATCGTTTTTAAACACAGATGTTTTTATTTGTACAGATGTGTATCCTGCCCGCGAACTACCGATAGAAGGCGTTAGCGGTGAAATGATTGCAAACGTTACTAAGAAATTCGGACATAAAAATGTTCATTATGTTGCGGATAAAAAAAATATTCCCGCACTGCTTAATGACATAAAAAAAGATGGTGATATAATTGTTACTATGGGCGCCGGTGATATCTGGAAATATGGTGAAGAATTTGTCGGGATGTTAAAAAGTAAAAAATGATGTCTAAAGATTATGGAAAAATATTTGGGACTGTTCTTTTTACAGTAATTATAATTTCAATTTTGTATCTGTCTCTTTTTAAATATTACGAAAAGGGAAAAGAGGAAATCAAAATGATAAACATTTACGGAAATAATTTACTTAGCAAAGATATTTATATCCGCTTTGCTGATCTTGATGAAAAATCTATTTATGATGATTTATCATTAAACATCATAAAGAAAAGAATTGAAGAACATCCTTATGTTGCAAAAGCCGAAGTTAAATCAGATGGACGCGGAAATGTTGATGTTCAAATAAGAGAAAAAGAAATTTATGCCGTACTTCTGAACAACGGTGAACCTTTTTTCTTAACTAATAATTTTGAACTATTAAAAATTTACGAGTACACAAGTTATTCTGATATTCCCGTTATTAGTAATATTAGAGTTTCAGAGAAGCTTACAGCTTCAAAAGTTTTAAGGAACGAAGATATTATAGAAGCATTTAAGATTATTGATGCAGCTAAAATCACCGATGTAGAATTGGCAAAAAAATTATCTGAAATAAATTTAAAATACGGTGGAGATGCCGTGTTAACTTTTTCCGGAATTAACTATCCTATTGTTTTTGGAAGAGGAAGCGAATCAAAAAAAATGATTTACTTAAGTTTAATATGGGATAGATTAAATAAGTTTAACAGTGATTTAAAAAATACAGAATACATTGATTTGAGATTTGCGAATGAAGCTTACATTAGTAAAAAAGAAAATACGGGTTTGATTTAATGAAAAAAGAAATAATTGTAGGATTAGATCTCGGCACCACCAAAGTATGCGCAGTTATTGCGGAAAAACTTCCAGACCAGAATAAAATTGATATTCTGGGTTTTGGAGTTGCACCTTCAGAAGGTTTGCATAAAGGGTTAGTTGCCAATATCGGAAAAACCGCAGAGGCAATTAAATCAGCAATGTCTATTGCATCCAATAGAGCCGGGCTTGAAGTAAATGTTGTTAATGTTGGCGTTGCGGGTGAACACATTACAAGTATTCGTCATCGTAATTATGTTACAATTAACCGGGATGAAAAAGAAATAACTAAAGAAGATCTTGATAGATTGGAAGCTGACGTTAGAACAATTAGAATTCCAAGTGACAGACAAATACTTCACATTATTCCTGAAGAATTTTCTGTTGATTATCAAAACGGAATCGATAATCCAATCGGTATGTCTGGTTCGCGTTTAGAAGCAAGTAACCACGTTGTGCTTGCGTCAATCCCGGCAATGGAAAATATTAGAAAATCTGTTGAACGCGCCGGCTATCAGGTGCAGGATTATATTTTGCAGCCCATCGCATCAAGTGCATCTGTTTTGGAAGAAAGCGAAAAAGATCTTGGCGTAGCTTTAATAGATATTGGCGGTGGTACAACCGATATCGCTATCTATCATAAAAAAGCAATTAAGCACACACGAGTAATTGGAGTTGCAGGTAATCAGGTTACAAATGATATCCGGGAATCACTTGGTGTTATGACTGATGAAGCTGAGCGATTAAAAAAAGAATATGGTTATGCAAGCGAGAACGCAATAATTAAAGATGAAGATATTTTGATCAGAGGTGTTGGTGCAAGAGGTAACACTAAAATTCCAATTAGTCTTTTAACTCAGATAATCAGTTTAAGAATGAAAGAACTTTTCACTCTTGTTGATAATGAATTAAGGACAGCAGGATTTAAATCTAAAATAAAAGCAGGCATCGTCCTTACTGGTGGTGGTTCACTATTGCGCGGCGTAACAGAATTAGCGGAAGAAGTTTTTGGATTGCCTGCAAGAATTGGTGTGCCTCAGGAATTGGGGACTGGTTTGTCAAATGAAATTGAGAGTCCGGAATTTGCAACCGTAGCTGGTTTGATAAGAGGAATTCCCGGAGGAAAATCGAGCGAGTATCAGATTTTAGTAAAAAAGAATAAAGCAAAATCAGATAATCAGTTCAAAAAATTAGTTAAAAAAGTACAAGATTTTTTCAACGAACTTTAAACTTACTTATAGAAGGAGGGCCTTATGGCGCGATTTGCAACCATCGATACAGAAAAACCAATGACAGCTGTTCTTAAAGTTGTTGG
The DNA here is from genome assembly GCA_036796535.1 of Ignavibacteriaceae bacterium. GTDB lineage: Bacteria > Bacteroidota > Ignavibacteria > Ignavibacteriales > Ignavibacteriaceae > IGN3. Next base: position 76,454 of record DAIRCT010000001.1, on the reverse strand, counting down.
TATTGGCGGCGGAGGATGTAACGCAATCGAAAGTATGATTGCACGTGGATTGACCGGTGTTGAGTATGTTGCTGTAAACACCGATGCTCAGGTTTTAAGAAGTAGCAGCGCTACTCATAAAATTCAATGCGGCGGATCAATCACAAGAGGATTAGGCGCCGGTGCTGACCCTAATATTGGTAGAAAATCTGCTGAAGAAGATCGAGAACAGATTGCTGAAGTTCTTGCAGGAAGCGATATGGTTTTTATTACTGCTGGAATGGGCGGTGGTACAGGAACAGGCGGTGCACCTGTAATTGCTTCTATCGCAAAAAGCATTGGAGCTTTGGTGGTTGGAATAGTTACTAAGCCCTTTAGATGGGAAGGTAAAACAAGAATGATGAATGCTGAAAAAGGCATTCAGGATTTAAGACAGCATGTTGATAGTTTAATTGTTATTCCAAATGAAAGACTGCTTAATATTCTTGATAAATCTACAAACGCATTTGCAGCATTTGATAAACCAAATGAAGTGCTTTACGAAGCTACGCGTGGCATCGCTGATATAATCACAATTGAAGGATTAATCAATGTTGATTTTGCAGATGTGCGTGCAGTTATGAATCAGAGTGGCGAAGCTTTAATGGGATGCGGAATAGCGAGCGGTGAAAATCGTGCTATTGAAGCAGCACAAAAAGCAATCTCCAGTCCTTTGCTTGAAGGTGTAAATATTAAGGGCGCCAAAAGCGTATTGTTAAATGTTACTGGCTCATCCTCAATGACAATGCAGGAAATTAACGAAGGTAATAACGTTATCTTTGAAGCTGCAGGCGAAGAAGCTAATGTAATTTTTGGTGTAGTTAAGAAAGATGAAATGAATGACTACATTTCCTACACAGTAATCGCCACTGGTTTTGATAGCGCAAGAAGTAATTATGCTCCGAAGACCATTGCAACAAGAAAATCAGCAACCACCAGATTACCAGAAAACAATGGTGGGTTTACATTCTTCGGTCAGGAAAATATTGATTCGAAAGATTTAGATGTACCGACAATATTAAGAGTTAACAGTCCCAAAGCTTCAATTGATGACGAAGAAGAAAAAAATACGCCAAGCGGATTTAGTGTTGAGTCATCAAGATATTCCTGGGCAAAAGAAAGAGCAGAGAAAAAAGATAATTCAAAAGATGATGATGACAGCTCATCTTTTTTAAGAATGATTATGGATTAACAGAAAACTTCTAAAAAAGTTTTCTGTTTCAATTTCTCTTTCATTAAAAATATAGGAACCGTTATGAGTGATTTGCAATTTGACTCAGACAGCTCTGGATTGTTATCTAAAAATTTTTCTGCGGAAAACAATCTAAACAATGGAGGAGAATTTGATAAGCAGCTAGATACAATTATTACCAAAAAAGGTAAACTTATTAAATATTTATCTGTTGTTTATTTTTTAGGTATAGTTATTAGTACTATATATTTCTTTTTTTCCTAAAACTAAGGATTTTATTTTTTAGCAGAATAAAATTGATTATTCGTCTATAGGTCTTGCTTCGATTGTGATATTTGCATCAAAATCACGCACGACAATTATTCTATTTGGTCTACAACAAATTCTGCAATCTTCAACAAAATCCTGTTTTCCTTCAACAGTAAGGTCAATCCAGACTGAGTTTTCAACTCCACAATATTGGCAAGTCCAATTTAGAGTATCATCCGTTTGCATATAATCCTCTAAAAAATTTACACCATAAATAACGTGATTAAATTCTTTAAAATCAATTCTTATTCCTGGATGAAATTTAAAAATAAGAAGGGGAAATAATTTGAGTGACATTTAACGAAACGAATAGAAAAGAAAAAAAATATTTTTAAATATTATTTATTTCATATTTACAAATTGTGTGGGAAAATCAAGATCAGCATCTTTGACTAACTTAATTACGGCTTGGAGGTCATCAATTTTGGGGGCTGTGACTCTTATCTGCTCATCCTGAATTTGTGCATTAACTTTAAGTTTTGAATCCTTGATTAGCTTAGTAACAATCTTTGCATTTTCTTTTGAAATACCGCTTTGAAGATTAATAACTTGTTTAAGTCTTCCACCGGCAGCCGCTTCCGGTTCACTAAATTTTAATGCTTTGATAGAGATATTTCTTCGGATAAATTTGGTTTCAAGAATGTCAATTGCAGCTTTTAAGGAATAATCATCTTTAGTGTTGATATTTATGAGCTTATCTTTTTTGTTAAGCTCAACCTGGGTGTTGGAGTCTTTAAGATCATAACGCTGATGAATTTCTTTTAATGCCTGATTAACAGCATTATCTGCTTCTTGAAAATCAATTTCAGAAACTATATCGAATGAGTGATTTTGTGCCATAATCTCTTAGTATTAAATGTTATCAAATATTAGACAGGAATAATGGAGTTTAAAATCCAAAAAACTTTGTTGAAAAATACACAAAAGTCATTTCGATGTCCGCCGCGGCGGATTCGACTGAGAAATCTTCTTCAATATTAAACTAAGATTTCTTCCTTTGGTCGAAATGACAAAAATTCCACTACTCCAATTAAATAAGTCGGGGTGATAGGATTCTTCCGAAGGAATCCCAATGGGAGAACCTATGACCT
>DAIRCT010000001.1:0-73744 GCA_036796535.1 Ignavibacteriaceae bacterium | reverse complement strand
ACAAACAAATAAAATTATAATAAAAAACTGCCTACCTTCCAGATCCATCAGAACGAGTTAGCCGGGCGGAGTTTATCCCGAGTTCTGACCGGGACTACACCTAAAAACTATTCATTTAAGAAAAACTCTGAGTATTCATTTCTAATAAATTCTTTATTCCTAAGTTTTTTGAGTTTCAATTCAAATCTATTAGCATCTGAATTATTGTCAAATCTCCTTAAAAAAATCAACTTCCAGGGTCCCTTTCCTCTTGTTGATTTATTTTGTCCTGAAATATGCTCTGATAATCTTCGGGTAATATCATAAGTATGGCCGATATACCATCTTTGACTAACAACTGATTCAATTATATATGTGTAATAATTTTCTACGACCTTCCCGACCCTATCGGGACGCGCTAGCCGGGCTGCGCTACACCCCGAAAGAACAAACAAATAAAATTATAATAAAAAACTGCCTACCTTCCAGATCCATCAGAACGCGCTGGCCGGGCGGAGTTTATCCCGATTTTTGATCGGGACTACACCCCGAAAAAATTCATAGTCCCTATACAAATATAAAAAATAATTTCTAATCAATGCTGGTTTAAACTTTACTTTAAAAATTATTACGCTTAAGTTTGATTCAAATAAAATTAACCTTTAACTCTATCCCGTGAGATGGAAAAGGATGAAACACAATAAATTAAAAATTAACATAAGGTAACCTCTGAGGATAATTATTCCGAAGAGGATTTTTTATATATGGATGTAAAATCTAAAATTATTGATGCTGAAGGATTTGATAGAATCCTAACTAGAATGGCTCACGAGATTCTTGAAAAAAATAAAGGTTCGCATAATCTTGTTTTGATGGGGATGAGAACAAGAGGCGAATTTTTAGCAAAAAGAATCGCCGACAAAATTAAACAGATTGATAATGTTGATCTTCCTTTCGGCGTACTTGATGTTACACTTTATCGGGATGATTTTAGAACAAGATTAAAACAACCAGAAGTATCAGTCTCAAATATCACTTTTGATATTAACGAAAAAGATATAATTCTTGTTGATGATGTTTTATTCACAGGCAGAACAGTCCGATCCGCCTTGAATGCAATTATGGACTTAGGAAGACCACGCTCAATCCAACTTTGCATACTTATTGATAGGGGGCATCGAGAGTTACCAATCCGTGCTGATTATGTTGGTAAAAATATTCCTACCTCTCAGAACGAAGAGATAAAAGTAAAAATGAAAGAACACGATGGCGAAGATGCCATCTATATTATTGAATCAGAAAAGAAGTAAAAAATTATGCCATTATCCAGCAGACATTTATTAGGGCTACAGGGTGTACCTAAAGAAGATATCCAATTAATATTAGATACCGCAACAACTTTTCGCGAAATCCTTGAACGGCCCATTAAAAAAGTTCCAACATTACAGGGGAAAACAGTAGTAAACCTTTTTTATGAAAGCTCCACAAGAACAAGAATCTCTTTTGAACTGGCAGAGAAAAGACTTTCGGCTGATTCAATAAATTTTGCAGTATCAGGTAGCAGTGTTAGTAAAGGAGAAACTTTAAAAGATACTGTTAAAAATATTGAAGCTATGAAAGTTGATATGATAGTTGTTAGGCATGCTGCTGCAGGTGTTCCCTTAATGCTTACAAAGATTTCAGACGCAAATATTATAAATGCAGGAGATGGAATTCACGAACATCCCACACAAGCTTTACTTGATATGTACTCAATTCGTGAAAAATTAGGAAAGATTGCAGGACTTAAAATTTGTATTGTAGGTGATGTTGCCCATAGCCGTGTTGCGCTCTCAAATATTTATGGACTCAAATCAATGGGTGCAAAAGTTTCTGTTTGTGGTCCCTCTACAATGATTCCAAAATTTCTTGATGAACTTGGCATTGATGTGATTTATGATATTGATGAAGCTATACAGGAAAATGATGTATTAAATGTATTACGAATCCAGCTTGAACGTAAAGCAAGAGAATATTTCCCATCAATCAGAGAGTATGCAAGATATTTTGGGATTGATAAACAAAGATTAGAGAAAAATGGAAAAGATATTTTAATACTTCATCCCGGTCCTATAAATAGAGGTGTTGAGCTTTCCTCTGATGTTGCGGATGGAAATTCCCAAATAATTTTACAACAAGTAACAAATGGAGTTGCAATAAGAATGGCAGTCCTTTATTTACTTGGAACATTAAACTAAAGAGTTAAAAATGAAATTGTTATTAAAAAATGCAAACCTCCTTAATCCACAGCAAAAATTAAATCTTAATGCTGCAAGCATTTTGATTGAGGATGGAATTATAAAACAAATTGGTAAAGTTGATGAAACTGAATTAAAAAATTGTAAAGTGATTGAACTTGATGGTAAATATATTGTCCCTGGTTTTTTTGATATGCACGTTCACCTCCGTGAACCAGGCAGGGAAGATGAGGAGACTGTAGTTACTGGATGCAACAGTGCTGCTAATGGTGGATTTACAGGAATTGCCTGTATGCCAAATACTGATCCTGCCATTGATTCAGCAGAAGTTGTTTCATTGATCAAGAAAGAATCGGTAAATCATCTTGTGGATGTTTATCCAATTGGTGCTGCCACAGTTGGAAGAAAAGGAGAAATTCTTTCACCAATGGCTGAATTAAGAGAAGCAGGAGTTGTTGGATTTTCTGATGATGGAGTTGCTATTAAAACCTCATCACTTTTGAAAAGAGCACTTGAATATGCAAAGATGTTTAATTTACCAATCATTGAGCATTGTGAGGATGAATCATTAGCAGGTGGTTCGATGAATGAAAGTGTTAATTCTACTTTATTAGGGCTTACTCCCATTCCGTCAGTTGCAGAGGATCTGATTGTAATGCGTGATATTTTACTTGCAGAATACACAGATTCCAAAGTGCACATTGCTCATATAAGCACAAAAAAATCCGTTGAGATGGTTCGCGAAGCTAAGAAAAAAGGTATAAAAGTTACTGCCGAAGTTACACCGCATCATTTTAGTTTGACGGATGATGCTGTAAAATCCTATGATCCAAATACAAAGATGAATCCCCCATTAAGAACTAAACAGGATGTTGATGCTTTACTTGAAGGATTAAAAGATGGAACAATTGATTGTATTGCTTCTGATCATGCCCCTCATTCGATTGAAGAAAAGGAAATGGAATTTGAGTATGCGCCAAATGGAATTATTGGTTTGGAAACTCAAATCGGCTTAGCAATAACTGAATTATATCATAAAAAAGTTCTTTCTTTAGAATCATTAATAGAAAAATTATCCATAAATCCGAGAAGAATATTAAATCTGCATATTCCTAAAATTGAAGTTGGTGAAATTGCCAATTTTACAATTCTGGATACAGACGCAGTTTGGACCGTTGACAAAAAGAAATTTTTTAGCAAATCAATAAATACTCCTTTTGACAAGAAGCTTTTAACAGGAAAACCCGTTGGTGTGATTAACAAGAGCAAAATGTTTTTTGAGGGAACATTTACAGATATTTAAATTATATTGTCCTTCAAATTTTTCCTGATTGTTCAATTATTTATACAGCTAACAATTCATTTCATCTATATTTAAGTAAAATTCAATGAATATTATGGCATCCATTTTGGCTAAAACTTTTGGTAAATCTAACGAGGAACATAAAATGAAAAACATAATATTAACCATAGCACTTTTCAGTTTAGCATTTATACTAAATTCTTGCGGTGTAAATGATTCCTATGATTATACGCCACCGCAAGCTCCAACAGGTGTGCAGGTACTAAATGGAGATAACCGTGTCGATATTTACTGGAATCCGAACAGAGAATCTGATGTAGCCGGATACAATGTATATTATAACTACACTTACCAGGGGAAATACACTTTACTTGGTTCTACAAAAAACACCCATTTTGTTGATGACGGTGCAGTTAATGGAACTAAGTATTATTACGGAGTTGCTGCTTACGATTATAATGGAAATGAAAGTGAATTAAGTTATGATGTAGTTTATTCTACACCAAGACCGGAAGGATTTAATCAGGCAATTTTTGATTACATAAACTTCCCAAATTCAAGCGGATATTCATTCTTTGATTATAAGGTTGTTCCTTATGATGATCAATATGCGGATTTTTTCTTTGAGAATTACCAGGGCACTTTTTATCTGGATGTTTGGAATGATTCAGATATTCAGGATATGGGACCGACAAATGATATTTATGATATAGCTTATGCGCCTACTTCAGGATGGTCTTCAACAAAAGATGTAATTGCTAAAGCGGGACACACTTATGTTATCTGGACTTTTGATAATCATTACGCAAAAATTAGAGTTAAAAATATTACAGCAGATAGAATAGTTTTTGATTGGGCTTTCCAACTTGTTCAGGGAGAAACTCAGCTTAAACCATCTTTGAAGGACAGATCATCAAGGGTTTTTGATAAAGAAAGATTAGTTAGATAATTCTGTTTTTATTAATTTTGTCGTGAACTTGTATCGATTGTATTTATAAATACAGTTCACGACAAATTTTTATTTATAATGAAAAAAATAACCTACATATTTATAATAATTTTATTCTCAACAATTACCTTTTCGCAGCAATTCAACGATAAAGCTTCATTAAGATCTGATAAAAACACGCAGGTTGATTTGCAAACTTTTAATGATATTGAATCAAGTATTAAAGAAGGTAATGTTGCGGGTATCTCAAAATATTTTGGGCAGCAAACATATTTTAGTTTATCGAACGGAATAAATGGATATTATAGTTCAAATCAGGCATTTTATGTATTAGAAGATTTTTTTAAGCTTTATAAAGTAACCTCATTCAAGTTTGATCATATAAAAAATGATAAAAACAGTTCCTATGCTACCGGAAGATATAGTTATGATAATAGAGGTAAAAGAAGTGTCGCGCAGGTTTATATTTCACTTAAAAAAATTGGTAACAATTGGAATATCACTCAACTTACAATTAATTAATGTTCAAGAATTTTGCTAAAAAGTTTAAAGGCGATAGAAAATATTTCTCTATCGTCTTTTTTATTTTAATTATTATCGGTGTATCTGGAATAATTACAGAAAAATTTATTAATGATACACAAAGTAATTGGGATAATATTTTAACAAAAAAAATATTTTCTTTTGAACAATCAGTAAAAAAAGATTTTAATAATAAACAGGATAATTTATTATTAACACTAAATAACATAAGAAGAGAACTCCGGAAAACACTTCAGCCAGAAAATGAATCTTATAAAGAATTAGTTAAACTCTTAAACCATGAAAAATATGATGACTTTTCCGTTGAGATATTCGCACCAAACGGAAAACTAATTGCTTGGAATCAAAATTTAGCTGTAAAGCCAAATGAACTATTTCCACTAAATTTTCCACTGGGTGATTCATATTTTCTTTCAACATCTTTACTAACATATTTATCGATAGCTGACACTGTTCATATTCAAAGTGATATTTTCTATATCGCTTTATCTAAGCCGATTGAAAAAAAATATGATTTAGCAAATCAATACAATCAATCCGTAAGTTTTATTAATGAAATTTCCACAAAGTTTCAGAATGATTTTGATATAGATTACTCTCCTTATGCCGAAAAATCTAAAGATGGTAGAAAGTACTCCTTTGAACTGACTAATAATCAGAATAAAAAAATTGGAGTTGTTACTTTCACTAAACCTTCATTAAGCACTGCTATTAATGATATAAAAGATCAATCATCAAAAATACAATCGATGCTGGTGCTTTTTGCAATTCTTTTTGTAGGAATAGGATTGAAAAGTGATTTTAGAAAACTGGAATCAAAAAGTTTTAAATTTATTTTACTGCTTATCTATCTCTCTTTATTACGAATAGTTTTATTTTTAATCGGCTTACCATCACGATTTGTTAGCGGCCCACTTACCGATCCATCATATTTTTCATCTGCTTTCGGATGGGGAATTGTTAAATCACCACTTGAATTTTTAACTACAAATATCTTAATAACTATTCTGGGGATTCAATTTTTCAGATATTCAAAGCAGCATTTTTTTGATGCAAGAACCAGAAGAAGCAGACTTTTTGGAGTCATTCTATCCTTTTCATTTATGATATTTATTTTTCTTCTAATCAGAGGTATTAGTGCCGCAATTAGAAGTGTGATATTTGACTCAGCTATTCGTTACTTCAAAGAGCCAAATATATTACCTGATTTGCCATCACTTGTAATGAATCTAAATATCCTGCTTATTGGTTTTGCTGTTGTATTGATGATTGTCGGGTTAATTAATCTTATTCAAATTTATCTTTTAAATCAGCCGGAAGAAAAAAGTAAAATAAAATTAATCTTAATTTTAATAACTATTACAGTTGTTGTTTTTCTTTCATTCTTTATAAGTAAAGATCCTTTAATAACACCATTTATACTTTTAGTGTTTTTATTTTTGGTTTACTTGCTTTACTATCAAACAGTAATAAAAAACAGAAACTCGGTTTATAATTATTTATTTGCCCTTTTAATCGGTTCAACTATTTCAATATCATTACTAAATTACTTCAATACTAAACTTGAAAGAGAATCTTTAAAGACCACCGCCATAGAAATTAACAGAACAGATGAGAATTTCTTGAGCTTTATGCTTGAAGAAACACTGCGAAACGCTACGAATCACAGGGACTATTTAGAAAGTCTGGGAAACAAATACGAAAATTTTGATGCACTTGCTTTTAGTATCTGGAGCAAAAGCTCGATGCAGAGAGAAGCACTTAATTCAGGTGTGCAATTTTTTGATAGATACCAAAATTTATTAGGTGGATATCAGGTTGGATTAAATCCTGGTAAAGAAATATTCAAAGCTGTTAAAGATTATAATGATGAGCCGATAATTAAGGAGTTATCATTTAAAGATGATAATACGAAAAAATATTTTGAAGGAATTTTAAGGTTAAAGGAAAGAGGAATTACAAAGGGCTATATAACTGCTTTTGTAAGCTTTGATATTGAATCAATTGGGGCAAATAGCATCCCGGATTTTGTAAAATCTAATCTTTCAATTTTTAATAGAGTAATTGATGTAAAGCAATTAAAAATATTTCAATTTACAAATAATAAACTAACACAAGTATACGGTGATGTTTATCCATCGCGCGATCAAATCAAACAAATACTCCAAACTGATTTAGACTCAAGTTATAATGATGCCTGGCTTAAGTTGAAATTTGAAGGCGAGAGTTATGAAACATATCTTTTACGGGAATCAACTGGTGATGATGAAGTTATTACTGCAGTATCCGTTGCGGAGCGTGCGTTTTCCTGGGATCTTTTTAACTTCTTTAAAATATTTATTGTTCATTCGCTGTTTATAATAATTACATTCTTTATAATTATAATCAGTCGTTTAGGAAAATTAAGTTTTACTTTTAAGAGCAAACTTCTTTTTGCTTTTCTTTTCATATCTATAATCCCTGTGATAATTCTGGCTCTATATAATTCGCAAATTGTTAATGAACGGGGCAGGGAAGGAATATTTAATGAACTAAGTCAAAGATCAGATTACATTGAAAAGCAAATACAATCGCAGTTGCAAAAAAATAAAAACAGAGATTTAATTTATACTTTTCAAAATGCCTCGCAGGATTTAGGAATTTCTTTTGCTGTTTATGATGGGACTGATCAAATTTATAACTCGCAGGAGCTATACGATAGGATTGGATTTTTTAATACTAAACTAAACGCAAAGATATATTATTACTTGAATTACCTGCGCTATAAAGAATATATTATTTCAGAAAAAGTTAATAACTATAAGTACGATAATTATTATAGATATATAAATTTAGGTGGAAAGGATTATATTTTATCAGTCAATGATGCGTTCAACAAAATAAGAATTTCCTCTTCCACAACTGAAGTTAATGTTGTTATATTCGGAATATATTCTTTTGCTGTAATTATAATTATTATCATAAGTACATTTTTTGCTAATCAAATATCACAACCCATCCAACGATTGACCAAAGCCACTGAAGCTGTTGGCAAGGGTGATCTTAATATTAAGATTGATCATAACGAGAGAGGCGAATTAAAAGAATTACTGGATGGGTTTAATTTGATGACTTCTGCACTTAAACAAAATCAAATTGAACTAGCAGAAATGGAAAGAGAAACTGCCTGGAAAGAAATGGCTAAACAAGTTGCACACGAAATTAAGAACCCTTTAACACCTATGAAACTGGCTTTGCAGCAATTAATAATTTCTTATAAAGATAAGAGTCATGATTTTGATAAACTGTTTGAAAAAGTATCGCAGACAGTTTTGAATCAAATAGATAACTTAAATCAAATAGCATCAGAATTTTCCAGATTTGCTAAAATGCCAAGTTTAAAATTAGAAGTTGTTGATTTAGCTGCTTCGTTACAAGATACGGTAAATATGTTCATACACGAAAAGACTTCTATTAAAATAAATACTGAAATTACTAAAGCTGAAATTGAAGCTGATGTTAGCCAGTTGAGGCGAATGTTTATAAATCTTATCCGGAATTCAATGCAGGCAGGTGCAAGTGAAATATTAATTTATTTAACTCTTGTAGGAAATGAGTATCAGATATTATTTAAAGATAATGGAACCGGTATTTCCGAGACTGATAAGGACAAAATATTTGATGAAAATTTTACGACAAAGAAACAAGGTATGGGCTTAGGGTTAAGTTTAGCAAAAAGATTTTTATTAAGTATTCATGGCGATATTTTACTTGATTCAACTTCTGATAAGGGAACCACATTTAAAATTATTATTCCTGTTTATCAAAAAAATAATGATAATCAGAAATGAGTGAACTTACACCACATCAACAAAAAGCATTAACTACCGAAGGACATTTAGCTCTTACCGCCAACGCCGGTTCAGGAAAAACATTTGTACTTGCCAGAAAATATTTATCTGTACTGCTAAAAGAAAATATTGATGTAACAAATGTTGCCGCAATAACTTTTACAGAAAAAGCAGCAAGTGAACTGTACTATAAAATTTCATTGCTTATTGATGAAAGAATTAATTCATCAATCATACTTAATGAAAAGAAAAAGCTTGAAAAAATAAGACGACAACTTGTTTCAGCTAATATTTCTACGATACACTCATTCTGTATTGATATTCTGAAACAATATCCTGTAGAAGCTCAACTGGATGCACGCTTTATTCCTATTGATGAAAACTTATCAAATGAGTTAATAGAAATTTCTGTTGAAGAGATGATCCGATCAGCTTTTGATAATGAATTAGTAAGAGAAGATTTGAAATATCTAATCAGAATATTTTCTTCCAAATCCAAATTAGAATCTGAGATTGTTGAATTAATAAAAAACCGTAAAAATGTTTTAGCGGTAATTGAAAATATCTATTCAAAAGATGAAGATAAGATTCAGCAGTATTTCTCAAATATGTTCAGTGAATATTTTTTACTTATTTGGGAACGAAACAAAGAAGCATTACTTAAAAGCTTGGAATCAATAAATACTACTGTTTTAGAAACTGAGCACCATAATCAATTTGCGTTAGATGTTAAAAATTATTTAACTAAACTTAAAACAGAAAAAGAAATTCCGGACATACTTTCACTTCTGAATAAAATCAAACCACTTGCGTTTACTGATAAAATTAAGATTAGAAAAAAAGGATACTTAAAAAGTGATTTGAGTGAATCGCTTTCAGATGATATAGCTATTGCTGAAAATCAGATGTCTGAACTTATTAAATTTGAAATTACCGATGATCAGAAAATGATTGAAAAGGAACTTGCAAAGTTCGGATTGGTTGTTCTAAAATTTTTTGATCAGGCGTTGATGATTTATGAATCTAAAAAGAAAGCTGAGGGATTTATAGATTTTGAAGATATTTTACTTCATACAAAAATCCTTTTACAGAATGATGATGTTCAAAAATCATTATCCGAAAAATATAAATTCATTATGGTGGATGAGTTTCAGGACACAAATGAAATTCAATATCAAATATTTCTTCCCATTCTTGATTATCTAAAAAATGGTAAGCTGTTTATTGTCGGCGATGAAAAGCAAAGCATTTATAAATTCCGTGATGCCGAAATACAAATCTTTAATCTTACCAGGGATAACATAAAAGCAGAAGCTGGCGATAATAGTCTGCTGAGTTTGCCGGATAGTTTTAGGATGACTCCTGCTATTTGCGCATTTACAAATTATATTTTTAGAAAATTATTCACTACTTCGGATGAACTTTATGGAGAAGTACCTAATACGGATTTAGTTTGTGCACGGAATGATAATTTAAAAGGTAAAATTGAGTTCCTTTTTTCAAAAGTCAGTAAGGGAAAAGATGTCAAGGAAGAATCTGAAATTGTTTCGCAAAAAATATTAGAAATTATAAAAGAAAATAGATATCACTACAAAGATATTTGCATACTTGTTCGTAAACGGAAAAATTTTGATGAGCTGGAAAAATCATTTTTAAATTACAATATTCCTTATACTATTGTTGGAGGAAGAGGATTTTATCAGCGGCAAACAATTAGTGATGTTTACAATTATCTCTCATTTCTTGCCGATGAAAATAATAGCTCAGCGCTCGTGGGTGTTTTAAGATCGCCATTCTTTTCAGTATCGGATACAAAATTATTTGAAATATCATTGCAAAAAGGAAATAGCTTTTGGAGAAAACTGAAAGCATATGCAAGGGAAAAGAATGAATTTCAAAATTACGTTTCCATTCTTCAGGAAAATATAAAAATATGCAGCTCAGTTGATCTACCGCAGCTTATCAGAAAATTAATTACTGATAAAAATTTTCTTTCAGTTGTATCATCACGAATTGATGGAACACAGGAATTAGCAAATCTTGAAAAGTTGATTTCTATTTCGAGAAATTTTAACTCAAAAGGTTTTAGAAATTTATACGACTTTATTATTTACCTGAAAGAATCAATTACTGGTTTGGAAGATGAAGCTCAGGCAGCGTTTACAGAAGATAAAGATGCAGTGCAAATGATGACAATCCATCAGGCCAAGGGCTTGGAGTTTCCGATAGTTTTTATTTATAAATCTGCTGAAGCAAGTTTATCCGGATCTCTAAAAGCAGGTAGGATACAAGTTGATAAAAAATTTGGATTGCTTGCCAAACTTCCTTTAAATGAAAATTATTTTGATGAATATTCTTCGGCTCCAGTTAATTCTGTGTTTAATTATTTAGAAGCAAAAAAAAATATGGCTGAGTTAAAACGTTTGTTATATGTAGCTATAACAAGAGCCAAAGATGAGCTTTATATAAGTGCATCTGTTGATGAGGAAAAATCGTTTAATAGAAATTCATTCATTTCGCTTCTAAGTATAGGACTAAATAATCTATTTTTAAGTGACAATATTTTTATTCAAGATAAATTAAATTATCTGATAAAAAATAATGGTGAGTATCAAACTAAAACTGAATTATTGGAATTAGCTATTCGAGTAAGAACAAATATCGAAGTTGAACTACCAGAGAGAAGCGAGATAAATCATTTTACAAAGAAATTTAATTTTGAATTGGAAAAATTAGAATCACGGGAGAAAGGCGAAATTATTTCTGCATCAAAAGTTTCAATTTATAATCAATGTCCTTTAAAATATATTCTGACATACGAATATGGTTTTGCCAAACTAAACTCAGAGGCAGCTAGTTACAAAAAAAATTTAAATAATTACAATAAATTAAATTTGCCGGAAATAGATACAGAAGCTGATGATAATATTGATCTTTCAAGTGAACAGGAGACACAAATAAAATTTAATCCTGCGGATTACGGGAAATTATTCCATAAAATACTTGAGCAAGAAATTTCATCCGAAAATCTTGAAATGCTTCTAAATCAGATAACTGGTACTGATAGCGTTAAATCAAACAAATTTAATCTGGATAAAGAAAAGTTTAAAAAAGATCTTACCGATTATTATGTTTCCAAAACTTATCAGCAAATTAAATCTTATAAAAATTTTAAGAATGAATTTGAAATTTATGTGAAAGATGATGATTACTTTCTTCACGGGATAATTGATAAAATTATTTTTGATGGTAAAAAAATAATAATATTTGATTACAAAACTGATGATCTTGAACTAAAGGAAGTTAAAAAACATGCAGAATATTATTTAATGCAATTGAAATTTTATTTATATATTGCAAGTAAACTATTTGAAGGGTTTGATACTTTTGAGGGCAATCTGGTTTTTATCAAACATCCTGATAATCCGGTAAGTGTTTTGTATGATAAAAATGGAATAAAAAATTTACGAAGTGAAGTAAAAACAATTATAAACTCTCTTAGGAATAAAGAAATATCAAAGAATTATACGCACTGCAAAATGTGTGCGTTTTCTGATTTTACAAATAAATGTATTGTTAAAGAAGGGGTTATATAAACGGTACGATTATGAAAAAACAAACAACTTTAATTAGAGACATAAATGAAATTGAGAAGCTGATAAAAGATGCTTCAACAGGTGTAATCTGCATTCATCTTTCAAACGATAAGTTGATGCAGTTCGCTTGTAATTTTGTTTATCTTGATAAAAATATCTACACATTTTTAGATAATTCAGATGAGAACTTTGTTTATGTTAAATACGGTTCCGCCGGCAGTCTTACGGTTTTTAATAATGAAAAAGTTAATTCAAAAACAATAGATATTACTTATAAGCTTTCATATATAACTATTAATGGTGAAATTAAAGAAGTTGATGATACTAAACTGATTGACCAGATTACAGAGCTTTACAGATTAAAATATTCGCCATCAATAAAAGCTGAAAATTATAAAGTAAGTGAAAATTTTAAGCCGGTAATTCTTGATACTAAAGAAATTAAATCGGTTGTTGAAGAGGGGATTTAATATTTTCGTATTCGATTCAATTTAAAATTTATACCAGGGAGTTTTACATTGTTAAATTATGTTTGGCTTTCTCTGCTGTTCCTTGGATTAGCATCAGCACTTTATATTGATGTTTCCGATCTTACCAAAAACACCTACAAAAATGATATCCCATTAAACATTGTTCTTCAAAAAGACGGGACGTCATCAAAAAATAGTTTTAATTTTAATATTAAAATTTCCTCTGCTGATTACAATCAGTTTTTTGGGGCAAAGGATACTTCAGATATTTTTCTTAAAAGTGTAGGATCTTTTACAAAAGATAAAAAATCCGTTCAATTATATATTACCACAAACGAAGCAACACCAAAGTTTTTACAAACAATGGCTAAAGCTTCCGGCAAGGCAGATGATATACTTGCGCATGCGGTAATTATATCACAAAAAGATTCCGTTACCTATCTTGCTAAAATCTATTTTGAAAAAATAAGTTTTCTTGCGATGAAGCGCGTAACAAACGATTCAATCAATATTGCAGGTACGGCAGTTCAAATTGCATTGGGACTAATTGGAATTATGGCAATGTGGCTTGGTGTGATGAAAGTTGCCGAACAAGCGGGACTTATTAAAATTATTGCAAACTGGCTTACTCCAATTACAAAAAGATTATTCCCGGAAGTTCCGCCGGATCATCCGGCTGTTGGTGCAATGGTAATGAACATATCAGCGAATATGCTTGGACTTGGAAACGCTGCAACTCCATTTGGATTAAAAGCGATGGAAGAATTGGATACGTTAAATCCAAATAAAGGTACAGCAACAAACTCGATGGTTACATTTTTAGCAATTAACACTGCGGGAATGACGATCATTCCTGCAACTGCAATTGCAGTGCGCGCCGCCGCCGGCAGTGCTGATCCAACTATTATAATTGCTACTTCATTATTTGGTTCTACCTGTGCTACAATAACGGGAATTACAGTTGCAAAACTTTTTGAGAAATTCCCGATTGAAAAAAATGGATTTGGAAGTTGGTTTAAAAGTAATCTTAAATTTTTAATTACGGTTGTTTCCTTAATCTCTATTTTGATATTAACCTTTGCGACCGGATTTTCATCCGTTATTGCTTCAGCATTTAATTTTCTTCCCCCAACTTTCTTTAAAGATTTGATTCAAATTATTTCAACAATTGCTATCCCGTTTTTCATTTTTGTTTTCATTGGATACGGAGCGATTAAAAAAGTAAAAGTTTATGAGCAGTTTGTTGAAGGCGCTAAAGAAGGTTTTAACATTGCAGTAAGAATTATTCCATATTTAGTTGCTATGCTTGTGGCAATTGCAATATTCAGAGCCGGCGGTGCTATGGATAATTGGTTAATTCCTGTATTACGAATTGTTACCGACCCGATTGGAATGCCCGCAGAAGCTCTTCCTATGGCGCTGATGCGACCATTATCAGGAAGCGGTTCACTTGGTGTAATGGCTGATATAATTGCTGTCCACGGACCGGATTCTTTTATCGGCATTTTAGTCTCAACATTTTTTGGAAGCTCTGAAACTACTTTTTATGTACTTGCAGTTTACTTTGGAGCTGTAAATATTAAAAACACCCGCCACGCATTAGCCGCAGGTTTGTTAGCAGATATTGCAGGTGTGCTTGGTGCGCTGTTTATTGTTAAGCTTTTGTTTGGATGAGAATAAAATTTGATCAAAAGGAATATAGATCTATGTGATCACAAATTGTGACTTATTAAGTCACCTTACGCAAATCTGTGAAACCTTCGAGGTTTGGCCAATAATGTTGTTAAAATAATAGAAAAATTCTTAATTATTTCAGAAAACCTCGAAGGTTTTTATCAAATGTGCGTAACATAAGTTGTTAATATTATATGGCAAAGTCTAATTACTCAGCAGTCACAAACCATTTCGTGACTGTGTTATAGTTGTTCAGTTGAGAGAGTTAATATTAAAATTACACTATTCTTAAATAGGCAATACGCAGACTGAAGTCTGCGTTACGAAATAAAATTTTATGAAAGTATTTATTACCCGAGCAATTCCTGAAGCAGGGATCCAATTATTAAAGAAAAAAGGATTTGAAGTTTCTGTTTATAAAAAAGATAATCCAATTCCACGTAAAGAATTAATTAAACACATTAAAGATTGCAATGCTTTAATTTCATTATTGTCTGATAAGATTGATAAAGAAGTTATCGATAGTACGCAGAGGTGCAGGATCATTGCAAATTATGCTGTAGGATTTAATAACATTGATGTTGCTTATGCCAAAAGTAAAGGTATTATCGTTACAAATACTCCTGATGTATTAACGGATTCTACTGCCGATTTAACTATGGCATTAGTTCTTGCTTGTGCAAGAAGAATTCCTGAAGCAGAAAAATTTGTTCATGATAAAAAGTTTGTTGGATGGAAGCCAAAATTATTTTTAGGTGTTGAATTACGCGATAAATATTTTGGTATTCTTGGTGCGGGTAGAATCGGCAGCGCAGTAGCAGAACGAGCTTATTCTTTTGGCTGTAAAATTATTTACTACTCCAATTCTAATAACAAATATCTTGATGATAAGTTTAATGCCAGGAAACTATCACTCAATTCTGTGCTTAAAAAATCTGATATTCTCTCTATCCATCTTCCACTAAACAGTAAAACAAATAATTTGTTGAATGAATCTAATCTACATCTCTTAAAAAAATCTGCAATCTTTATTAATACTGCTCGAGGCGAAATTGTTGATGAGAATATTTTGATAAAGATGCTTAAAGAAAATAAATTATTTGCAGCCGGTTTCGATGTTTACGATAATGAACCTAACTTAAAAAAAGAATTTTTTAATCTTAAAAATGTTATTCTACTCCCTCATATTGGCAGCGGCACAATCGAAGCAAGAAATAAAATGTCTTTACTTGTGGCAAAAAATGTAATTGCCGTTCTTTCTGGCAAAAATGCAATTACTCCTGTTTGATTTCATCACGATTTTTATTGATAATCTAAACCTCGTTTGGTAGTTTTAAAAACAAAAAAAAGAGAAATTTAAATGAGATTCAGCATACCTAAGGAAACTCTTTACGAAGAAAAGAGAGTTGCATTAGCACCTGCGGGAGTTGATGCATTAGTAAGAGCCGGTCATACAGTTTATATTCAAAGCGGGGCGGGCGAAGGTAGTCATTTTAGTGATGAAGAATATCGGAAAACAGGTGCACAGATTGTCTACTCTGCAGAAGAAGCATTTGCACGGGCAGAGGTTATTGTAAAAGTTGCGCCCCTTTCTGATTCAGAATCTGAAATGCTTCAGGATAATCAGACACTTTTTTCTTTTTTGCATCTTGCAGTTGGTAAGAAAAAAATAATGGATCAACTGTTGAAGAAAAAAATTACTGCGATAGGATATGAGTTAATTGAGGACGAAGAACGCCTTCCGGTTTTGCATTCGATGAGTGAAATTGCTGGGCAGTTAGCAATACAGGTTGCGGAACGACAGCTAGAAAGTTTTAGTAAGGGTGGAAGAGGAATTTTACTTGGCGGTATTACCGGCGTTGCTCCTGCAGCCGTTGTTATTCTTGGTGCCGGAGTGGTTGGTATGACTGCTGCACGTGCAGCTTTAGGACGCGGAGCACAGGTTATCATAATAGATAAAGATTTAACCCGGCTCAGACAGGTTGATCAAAGTTTTAAGAAAAGAGTTACGACTGTAATGGCTAATCCATACACAATTACCCGGGGTGTAAAATTTGCTGATGTTCTTATTGGTGCTGTATTAATTAAAGGTGAAAAAGCTCCGAATCTTGTTACCGAAGATATGGTTAAAGAAATGAAAAAAGGTGCAGTAATTGTTGATGTTTCAATTGATCAAGGTGGATGCATTGAAACCAGCAGGATTACAACATTATCAGATCCTGTATATATGCTTCATGATGTTATACATTATTGTGTGCCCAATATGCCTGCTATAGTTTCCCGCACTGCCAGCTATGGATTGAACAATGCCTCATTGGGTTATATTCAGGAGATAGCAGAACATGGATTGTCTAACGCATTACTTGGTGATTTTGGATTGCAGAAAGGTGTTTGCACCTACAACGGCTATTGTTGCAATGAATCAATAGCTAACACGTTTAATCTGGAGTATAGAAGACTCCACGTTTTTTCGACTAATTAAAAAATATTTTTGATATAAGATTTAAATAATGAGCAAAGAAATGACGGCTACAGAAGAAGTAACATTTAAAAGTAATATACCAACTAATCTGTTAAAGATTTATAACAGTAAATTAACCACTGCTGATGAAGCAGTTAAAAGCATCAAATCCGGTGATAACATTGTTATACAACCGGGATGTGCCTGCCCAAATGAGCTTGTTAGAGCTTTGGTTGATAGAAAAGATGAGCTAAAGGATGTTACACTTTATCACATCCTGATAGTTGGATCAATTCCTTATATAAATCCGGGAATGGAAAAGCACTTTAAACATAAAGCTTTCTTCATTGGCGCAAACACTCGACAAGCTGTAAATGAAGGTAGAGCAGAATTTATTCCAATTTTTCTTTCGGAAGTTCCTTTGTTATTTAAGTTAGGCAGGATTAAATCCGATGTTGCATTGTTAAATGTTTCGCCACCAGATGAGCATGGATTTTGCAGTTATGGAGTTGATGTAGGAACAATCAAAACACCCGCAGAAAAATCTAAAATCATAATTGCTCAGGTTAACAAAAATATGCCGCGTGCATTGGGTGATAGTTTTATCCATATAAATAAAATTAACTACATTGTTGAGTATGACGAACCTATCAAAGAATTACCGCAGGTTGATCCGGATACAGCTCCGGAAGTGCTTGCAGTTTTTGATAAGATAGGGAAGAATGTCGCAGATTTAATTGAAGATGGTTCAACATTACAAATGGGTATTGGTGCAATCCCTGATTCGGTGATGAAATATTTGCATGATAAAAAAGATCTTGGAATTCATACTGAAATGTTTTCTGATGGAATTATAGATCTTGTTGAAGAAGGAATTATTAATGGAGAAAAGAAGACTCTGCATCCCGGAAAAATAATTGCAGGATTTGTGCTTGGAACACAAAGGGTTTATGATTTTATTGATAACAATCCAGTAATAGAATTTCATCCACAGGAATATGTGAATGATCCATTTATTATTTCAAAAAATAATAAGATGGTGGCAATAAATTCTGCTATTGAAGTCGATCTTACAGGACAGGTTTGTTCAGATTCCATAGGAACAAAATTTTATTCAGGTATAGGCGGACAGGTAGATTTCATTCGTGGTGCTGCGCACTCAGAAGGAGGTAAACCAATAATTGCTATTCCATCAACTACCAAAGATGATTCAATCTCCAGAATTGTTCCAACTTTAAAAACAGGAGCAGGAGTTGTAACTTCAAGAGGTGATGTTGATTATATCGTTACAGAATATGGTGCAGTAAATCTTTGGGGCAAAACAATTCAGGAGAGGGCAAAAGCTCTTATAAGTATTGCACATCCTAAGTTTAGAGATGAGCTTACCAAATATGCTAAAGAAGTTTTCAAAATTTAATTTATTATGATTGCTGTTATCGGTGATGTACATGGTTGTTTTTATACTTTTCAAAACCTGGTTGAAAGAATAAAACAAGAATATCCTGGCATTCCGATTTATTGTGTTGGTGATTTAGTGGATAGAGGCAACCATAGTTATGAAGTTTTAGAATATGCCATATCTGAAAAGATTATTTTTACCATTGGCAACCATGATTATATGTTTTATGCAAGCATACGTGAGCCGGCAAGTTTAATGGCAAAATCCTGGAAGTATAATGGAGCAGAAACAACTCTAGCTTCTTATAGCGGCGATAGAATTGGACGATTAGATGATCATTTAAATTTAATTATTTCCTCACCTTTATTTCTTAATATGGATGATTGTTTTATTTCACACGCTGGAATTTCTGTTAGGTTAAAAGATAAACTGCCTGAAGATTTTCTCGAGCATCCCATCGAATTAGAAAAAATTTTAAGAGAAGATTTATTTGAGCAGGATAGTATAATCTGGACGAGAAGCGAACTACTAAATATCGGTAAACTTCAGGTGGTTGGACATACGCATCGAAAAGAAGTTTACTATGATAAAAATTCTGATGCCCTTTATATTGATACCACTGCTTTCGGGAATAATAATTTAACCGCTGTTATAATTGATAACAATAAACTCCTGAATAAAATCAGTGAAAAACCTTTTCCAGATGATGTTAATATTAATTGGACTTATTATTTGTAAAAATTTTTAGTCTGGAATTATTAATTATTTTCACTAAAAATCTGTATCGAAAGTTTCTCCATTTTACTGCGCAGCGTTGTACGGGGGATTTTTAATAACTTTGCAGCACCACTTACATTATTTCCAGATTTTTGCAGCGCCCAGTTAATTATTTGCCTTTCTTTATCCGAAATATATTGATCAAATCCATCGTAGTTATCAAATAATTCTTCGGTTTCTTTTTGTTTTGATGTATTGCTCATTAAAGATTCCAGAATAGATATGTTAATTTTCTGATCAGCAGAAAGTGCAATCATTCTCTCTGTTATATTTTCAAGTTCTCTGATGTTTCCGGGCCAATCATAACTTTTTAACACAGAATAAATATCATCAGACAATAATGGAATCTTTTCTTCACTGCCATGTTTTTTTAAAAAGTGGACTATAAGTTCAGGGATATCTTCTTTTCTTTCTCTTAGTGGTGGAAGTATGATTGGAATAATATTTAATCTGTAAAATAAATCCTCACGAAATAATTTTTGATCAACACGTTCTTTAAGATTAACTTTTGTTGCACAAATGATTCTGATATCAACAGGAATATTTTCTGTACTCCCAACTCGTGATATTTCTTTTTCCTGAAGGACTCTCAAAAGTTTTACCTGCATATTAAGCGGCAGATCATCAATATCATCAATAAATAAAGTACCGCCGTTAGCTTTTTCAAAATATCCTGTATGTTTCTTTATTGCCCCGGTAAATGATCCTTTTTCATGTCCGAACAATTCGCTTTCAAGAAGTGTTTCAGGAATTATTGCGCAGTTGATTGCAATAAATTCTTTATCCTTACGATTAGAAAAACTGTGGATAGTTCTTGCACACAACTCTTTACCGGTTCCGCTTTCTCCTTGAATCAAAACGGTATAATCCGATGGAGCAACCATTTTAATCACATCCATAAAAGCTTTTACTTTATTTGATGATCCGATAATACTTTTTTTCTCAAACAGTGCTAATCTGTTTTTTAGTTTTTCATTTTCTGATAAGACAAAACGAAATTGATCAATATGATTTAGAATGCTTAATAATTGTTCAGGTGAAAATGGTTTAAGAAGATAATCATAAGCACCAAGCTTTAATGCTTCAATTGCAGTCTCAACAGTTGCATAAGCTGTAATTATAATTACTACTGTTTTGGGATTTATTTTTTTTGCACTTTTCAAAATTTCCATCCCATTAATACCGGGAAGTCTTAAATCCGTAATTATAACATCGTAATTAGTTTTACTTAATGAATTATGTGCTTCTGCTCCATCACTAAAACTAATGATATCATAATTTTCTTTTTTCAAGATGTCTGTTAATGTTTTCCTTGTGATTTTTTCATCTTCCACTAACATTATTTTCATTATTAGACCTCTCTTGGCAGGATTACTGTAAAAATTGTTTCTTTGTTTGGGATAGAGTTTACTGTTATTTGACCATTATGATTTTCAATTATTCCTAAAGTTACCCAAAGTCCTAATCCCGTTCCTTCTCCGGGATCTTTTGTTGTGTAAAATGGATCGAAAATCTTTTCTAAATCGTTTTGTTCTATTCCAGTTCCATCATCACTGATTGAAAAGAAAATATTTTTTTCATCTTTAATTCCGGTGGTAATAATGATTTGCCCATTTGTTTTTATTGTATCATAAGAATTTAGGAATAAGTTCATTATCACTTCCTGAATTAATTGATGATCACCATTAATAGTTGGCAGATCGTCTAAAAGTTCAAGGACTACTTTGGCTTGCTTTTGCTTTAGTTTGTAATCAAGCAAACGATGCACATTAAGTATCAATTCGTTTAATTCAAGTGAATCGGTAATATGTGGTTGCTGTCTTACAAAGCCCAGAAGTTTTTTAGTAACATTTTCTATATAGAAAATACCTTCGTTAATTAAATCAAGATATTCTTTAGTCTGCAAATTATTTTCCGGTTCCTTTGCAATAGCATAGATGCAACTTTTAATGCCATTTAAAGGATTATTTATTTCGTGTGCAACGCCAGAAGCCAATCTGCCTATTGATGCAAGTTTTTCAGACTGATATATTTGCTTTTGCGCAATGGCTAATTGGTCTTTAGATTTATTTAATCGCTTTAAGAGATCGTTAAATCGTTCGATTAAAAAACCTATCTCATCTTTGCTCTGTTTAAATTTAATTTCTTTACTTGAGTTAAAATCAATTTTATCAATTTGTTGGACCAGACTGTAAAGTGAAAATGTAATTCTGTCTATTAAAAAATAAAGAACAGATAACGTAGCGATAGAAATAAGTATTGTTAATGCGAAAAGAATAAAGAAAATGTTTTTCACTTCATTCCTAATTGGTTCAGCATCAAATCCGATTTTTGCAACACCCCATTTTTTTTGTCCAATTTCTAATGGAGCGAAGGCATCCAATATCCAACCATAATTGTTTGATTTATAGATTATATTTTTATATTGATTAGTTTTAAAGTTGTCAGAATTATAATCAAGTGAAATTGAATTAGAATTCAGTTTATCCTTTCTTGCAATTACATCAAAATTATTATCATAAATTTCAATGTATTTAATATTGCTAACTCTTTGCATAAAATTTTCAATGTATGTTTCAAGTAAATCATCCTTTAATAATTCACGCTGCTCAGCATAAATCATAGCATCAAGTGCGGGAACAATAAAAGCATTAGTAACTGATTGAGCATTAATAACCTCTTTTTCTATAAGTATTTTTCTCCATTGAAACATTATAGCCAGAGAAATAATCATCATAATAAGAAGGATTACAGATCCTGTAACAAAGAGAATTCTTGTTTTTAAGCTGTTTTGAAAAGGTATCATCTTAGTTATTTAATCCCGCATATTTTCTGATCAAATTATAATCGGCATCATTTGCCTCAACAAATCCAAATGTAAATTCCTTATCCCAGTTCTTTACTAATTCTTTATAATATGATTTAGATAAATCTATTTTTAGAAGAAGAGATTTAATAATATTTATTGCATCAGAATTATAATTTTTAGCAGCTACTATTGGTGAACCGGGAACCGGTTCAGAATATGCAATTACTTTTATTTTACGATCTTCATACTCCTTCATTACTCTATCTTTTACAACTCCTGCATCAAAAGATCCATTTAATACCTGAAAGATTACATTTTGATGATATGCAAAGTTTTTAATTTCTTTAATCTGTGATTCCTTAATGTTATTTTTTATTAATTCATATCTGATTAACCAATTACCTGAAAATGATTCTTTAGATGGGACGGCAATTTTCTTCCCAATTAGATCGTGCACAGAATTGATATTACTTTCTTTCTTGGCAAATAAAACTGATTTAAAGAAGGGTTTAAAGTCTTCATTAAGTGGTTTTAAAATCGGAATAATTCCATAACGCTCGTGTGCATTTACGTAAAGTAGGGAACCAAAAAAAGCAACGACAACATCATTGTTAATTAACTGATTAACAGTTTCTGAATAGTTTGTACTCAATTTAAGTTCGAAATGATATTTATCATTTTGATTTAAATAATCAATAATGGGTTGATAACCCTTAAAGATTATGTTTGGCGGGTAACGTGAAATAACTCCAACATAAAGAAGTGTCTTATTTTTTTCAGGTTTACTTTCCTCCGGCTTTATATCGGCAGGAATATTAGTTGAAATATCAACAGCATAATTATAAAAAATTATGGTTGCAACTATTCCAATAAAAATCAAAGATAATAAAGCAATAAAATATTTTTTGCGCATAGGCGATGTAAAATTCTTAAATATTTTTTCCGTAAACCTTTTCAAATTCCAGTCCTAATATTTTTTCAATAAAATCAAATTATTGCCACTTTAAACCTAAGTAAATGGGCGAATAGTCGCCACAGTGACGACGATAATTCGCCAACTTGCTGATATCTATTTTGATTTTAGTTAAAAATATTTTGAAATAATGCAAAAAGTGCAATGTGCAATAGGTAAAATATATTATGCTCACGGCATTATCCTTGACGAATTGTGTAAACTATTTTTAAAAAGGAGTAAATATGGAAAACATAATTCCACGTTGGGAATGGCGTACTTTTACAAATGATCTTGGGGATGCCGAGGTAAATATCAGAAAATATCCCGAGGGTAAAACTCGCGAAAGTGATGAGGTTTATATTCTTTCGGAAGTTAGTATGGATAATACAAAAGTGCGTGATAATCTGATGGATATCAAAACTCTACAACAGGTTAATGAAGACAGATTAGAACAATGGCTCCCGATTATGAAAGGGACATTTCCGCTGCCGGTTTCAGAAATTGAAAAAGTATTTAAATGTTTTAAAGTAGCTCTACCAAAATTAAATCGATCCGAATATACCTTTCAGCAATATCTTGATGAAGTAATTCATCCTTCAAAATTATTGAAAGCGGTAAATGTTCATAAAAAAAGAACAGGATTTACAATAAACAATTGTATAGTTGAAATTGCAGAAGTTACTGTTGATGACAAAGTTATTAAAACTGCTGCTGTAGAAATGGAGGATCCTGCTCTGGTTATAAAAACCGTAAGAGAACTTGGACTTGATAAATTCCCAAATATTAATTACCTGCGTGGATTAAAAAATTTAGTTGGAATGAAATAAGGAGAAAATTATGGCTAATGAAATTGAACGTAAATTTTTAGTAATAGGAGACTTTAAAAAATTTGCCAGCAAAGCAACAAGAATAGTTCAAGGTTATCTATCTTCTGTACCTGAGCGTACGGTTCGTGTTCGTATCAAAGGAGATAAAGGCTTTATCACAATAAAAGGAATTGGCAGCACTTCCGGTGCAACCAGATATGAATGGGAAAAAGAAATACCAACAAACGAAGTTGAGGAACTGCTAAAAATATGTGAGCCCGGTGTAATTGATAAAACCCGATATTTAGTAAAAGTTGGTGATCATACTTTTGAAGTTGATGAGTTCTATGGTGAAAATGATGGATTAGTTCTTGCTGAAATTGAATTAAGCTCTGAATCAGAAAAGTTTGAAAAACCTGAATGGCTAGGAGAAGAAGTTACGGGTGATACAAGATTTTATAATTCAATGTTAATGAAAAATCCTTATACAAAATGGGAGAAAAAAAGTTAGTATGTCTAACTTTAAAGAATCTGAAGTTGTAGAAACTGCCATTGATTCAAATGGAAAAAATGGTGAGGATGGTCAGAATTTAGACGACTTGTTGGATTTAGATAAGCACCGGTTGTCCATCATTCCCGAAAAAAAATCCACGCAAAGTGAAAGATGGATGAAGTACCTGGGTTTACCTGTTGGCATAATTGTATTTTTATATTTGTACTATATGCCAACCCCTGAAGGTCTTTCAGAAGCCGGGCAAGCAGTTATTGCTTCATTTATTTTCGCTTTGATTCTATGGATTTCCGAATCAATTCCAACGCATGTTACATCACTTGTTTTGATGGTGATGTTAGTTTTTCTTGATGGCTGGGAAATGAAAAGTGTTCTTGGTGTACTTGGATTTGATGTAATCTGGTTAAATGTAATGGCATTTATTTTAAGTTCTTTGTTAGTTAAAACCAATATCGCAAAAAGAATTGCTTTAAATCTTATAGTAAAATTTGGGAATAAAGCATTTCCAATGCTTCTTGCATTTTTACTTTTGCAATTAGCACTTGCTCCGCTAATTCCTGCAACTGCCGCACGCACAGTAATTACACTTCCGATTATGCTTATAGTTGCATCAATCTATGGATCAACAAATGAAAATCCGAATAACTTTGGAAGAAATTTATTCCTTCAAAATTTATTAGGAATAAATATTTTTTCTTCAGGATTTATGACTGGAAGCACCGCTAATCTTATTGCTGTTTCATTCATTTTTACGATGGCTGGTGAAAAAGTCTATTATACAGATTGGATGTTTGCAAACTTGCCTGTTGTATTAATTGCAATGTCCATAGCATGGTTTATCGGTCCTAAAATACTTTTTAGATTAAAGGATAAGGAATCAAAACCCGCTGTTAAAGGCGGCATAGAGGTGTTAAAGAAACAACTCGATGCAATGGGTAAGATGTCATTCCTTGAAAAGAAAGGTGCAGTAATTTTCGGAATCGTAGTTTTACTTTGGGTTACTGATAGGTTTCATTTTAGTTTATTCGGATTTCAAATTGATCCGGTGATGGCTGCAATGGTTGGAGGTATAATTGCATTATTACCACGTGTGGGAATTCTTAAGTGGAATGAATGTGATATCCCCTGGCATCTAATGCTATTTAGTGCAGGAGCTTATGCAGGCGGCTTGGCCTTGAATGATACCGGTGCAGCAACTTGGGCAGTTCAAAAATTATTTGTAATTATAAATCTGGATAAGCATGTAAATTTCTGGATTCTTTACACAGTAATAATATCTGTGATGATGTATTCACATCTGGTCTTCACATCTAAAACGATGAGAACTATTATCTTAATTCCATTTACAATTGCACTGGCTCAGCAACTAGGCATAAATCCTTTAGCATTAGCATTACCTGCAGCGTTTACAATTGACTGGGTAATTGGGTTACCAATAAGCGCTAAACCAAATGTTATACTTTTTACAACCGGGCAGTATTCTGTATTAGATAACCTTAAATATGGATTTATTATGGCAACCATCGGAATTATCCTTTTAGTAATTGCCGGACTTACATGGTTTAGATTTTTGGGGATTACACCATGAAAAGTTTTATAAAAAAAATTCTATCAAACAATTTTTTTTATTTGATATTAATCATTCTTAGTTGTTCAAATTTAACTTCAGCACAAGTACTTCAGAATTTTTCAGAAAAAATTTATTTAAGTACAAATGGAAACACAGATGTAAACTGGAAATTCATTATTCAAAAAAATCATAAGGATAGAATTCTGCTGCCATGGAGTTTTCCGGAAAGTTACTTTGATAAAATAAATTTTAACGTTTATTGCTGTAATGGACAAAAAATAAATGAGATTAATGACTCGTTAAATAATATGACGTTAACAGCATCACTTAAGAAGATTGAAGGAACAGTTTTTTTAGAATTAAATTCAATTGGGATTAAAGATTCCAGTAAGTTGGAAATTAAATTCACCTTACCAGAATATTTTGTAATTAAGAATGAACAGGTTGAAGAATTTGGGAATTATACATTCAAAAAGAAATTTGTAAATACAACTTCTACACAAATAAAAAATTTCAGTTCAGAAATAATTCTTCCTTCAGGATATGTAATTACCTCTGTGCTGGAAACAATTCCTAAACAAGCCAGTGAAGACCCGGTTTCACCTTTTCAAATTAGCAGGACTAATGAGCTAAATAGTGTTATAATAAAAACTCCAATTCTAAAACTTGGAGATAACACATTTATTAAATTCAGATTTAAAAGTGAATCAAAGTCTCCAATACTTATGATATTATTTGTGATAGTGGGTGGTTTCTATCTGATATATTTCCGGGATATTATCAAATCACCCAAAAATAATCTTGATAAAATAAAAACTTAATCAAAGGATTATAAAAAAATGTTTTTAAAGAAAACTAAAAAATTGGAAATTCAGATTGATGAGTATCTTGATTTGGTTATTAAAGGTGGGCTTATCTTCAAACTTGGAATTAAGTACTACCTTGATGATCAGTTGTTGGAATTTGATAATCATTTAAAGGAACTGCGTAAAATTGAAGAGCGAGCAGATGACTTAAGGCGAAACATCGAAATAAAACTTTATACAAGAACGCTTATTCCCGAAGCGCGCGGCGATGTGCTCGGTTTACTTGAAAG
Source organism: Ignavibacteriaceae bacterium (assembly GCA_036796535.1). Lineage (GTDB taxonomy): Bacteria > Bacteroidota > Ignavibacteria > Ignavibacteriales > Ignavibacteriaceae > IGN3. The sequence goes on along the minus strand of DAIRCT010000001.1, from coordinate 46,779 downwards.
TTGCGATAAGGTTTTAAACATAACTGCTTCAACTTTACTTGAGTTTTCAGTTGAAATACCAAACCTGCTTCCGGAATTAAAAAACGATTTCCTTGAAATTGCAGAGAGTGCAATTTACTGTCTTGAAAATACAGTAAGTGGTATAAGATCATATTTTAAAAATATTGATGCAGTTCGTGATTATGTAACGAAAGTCCAATTCTATAAAAAGGAAACAGATAAGATAGCTGAAAGAATTAAGCGTACAATTTTTAGAACGGATCATGATTTGAGTTTTAAAATCCATACCCGCTACTTCGCTTTTCATATTGAAAGAATTGCAGAAGAAGCTGAAGATGTTTGTGACAGATTATCAATCGCTATAATTAAAAGGTTAGAATAACTTTGGATATTGCAGTCTGGTTTTTTATTTCAAGCGGTTTATTTCTTGGTTGGTCACTCGGTGCTAACCACGCAGTAAATGTATTTGGAACCGCTGTCGTTTCCAAAATGGTAAAGTTTAGAACAGCGGCTATTATCTCCGGAATATTTGTCATTCTGGGTTCTGTTATCAGCGGTGCAGGAACTACAAAAACATTAACTGATTTAGGTTCCATAAATGCGATTGCGGGTAGTTTTGCTGTTGCCACCGCTGTTGGTATTTCTGTTACATTGATGACTCGTGCAAAATTACCCGTATCTACATCGCAAGCTGTTATTGGTGGTATTATTGGATGGAATATTTTTACAGGTTCACCAACAGACTATAATTCTTTATCCAAGATTTTATTTAGTTGGATTGCCTCGCCTGTAATTGCAGCTTTTTTTGGTTTCTTAATTTTTAAGATTATCAAAAAGACAGTACTTAGATGGAAAATCCATCTTCTTGAACTTGATAATTATACTCGTGTCGGACTTATTGTAGTTGGTGCTTTAGCATCATATTCTTTAGGCGCAAACAACATTGCAAACGTTATGGGCATGTTCGTTTCCGCTCCGCTTTTTGCTGATTTGAATATTGGAAATATTATTAAAATAAGTGGGATTCAACAATTATTTTTTCTTGGTGGATTAGCTATTGCGGTTGGAATTTTTACTTATGGTAACAATGTTATGAATACTGTTGGAGAAGATCTTTATAAAATTTCACCCATCACAGGTTTTGTTGTGGTGCTTGCGGAGTTTATAGTACTTTGGTTATTTACATCTCAAGGGCTCGAAAGATTTTTACTAAAGAATAATCTACCTGCAATACCACTTGTACCTCTTTCAACAACTCAAGCTTTTATTGGTGCTGTTATCGGTGTTGGTTTGGCAAAAGATCCTCATTCAATAAATTTTAAAGTGCTTGGTAAAATTGCAATAGGTTGGGCTGTTGCACCTTTAAGTGCTGGTATTATAACATTTATCTCATTGTTTTTTATTCAAAATGTTTTTGAGCAAAAAATAATTTTACCGGTTCCTTATGAAATATCAGAATCAGTAATAAAGAAACTTAATTCCGAAGGTGTAAATACTGCCAGGATATCAGATTTGCTTAACAAGAGGTTTGAAAATAAAAAAGAGTTTCGTAATCAGTTATTAGAAAGATATAATTATAATAATGATCAGCTATACTCGATTTTTAATTATGCTTTGATAGATAGCTTTGCAGTAGATTCAAATCTTATAAATAAGAAATTAAATTTAGAACAAATTTCTTCCGCTAAAATTGATTCGATAAAAAAATTACATAATAAAAAATTTTCTCATAAAATTGATTTTGACGAAGCTTTATTTAATGGCAAAGAATGGGAGACTTCAGTGAACAAATTAGAAGCAAAGCGAGTTGAAGAAGAAAAAGAAATTTTTGAACAACTGTTCAGAGTAAAAATAAATAAATAATTAATTAACCAAATTTAAATCTTATTCAATTATCTAAAGGAGATAAAATGAGTTACAAAAAAAATCTGTTGGTTGTATTAACAACCATTTTGTTTATCTTTTTGAGCAATGTAAAGATCATGGCTCAAGATGATAAGATCCCTGGTGGAAATCAGACTGACCCGATTAAATCTAAAGTTGAGAATGGGAAACTTGTATTTCAATCAGAGGATGGAAATTTTCGTTGGTGGATAGATTCCAGAATACAGGTAGATGGAGCTATTTACTTTGAGAATAAAAATGCTTTAAGCAACGGTGTTGATTTAAGAAGACTTACATTCGCATTAAAATCAACTTTATGGAAAGATTGGTATGCTGAACTTGATGTTGATTTTGCTGAAGCGGTATCTACTAAATCACAAATTGATTTGAGGGATATGATTGTTAGATATACTTTTCCCAAAATAAATTTATCCTTACAGGCGGGAAATTTTAAAGAGCCATTCGGATTAGAAAGACTTAATAGTTCTAGACTTCTAACATTTCTAGAGAGATCAGCATCTTCTAATGCTTTCCCTTTGGGAAGAAGAGTTGGTGTTCAAGCCAGATATTGGACTGATTTTGCTCAGGTTACTGCTGCAGTAATGGGACACGAAGCTGGCACCAGAATAGATAAAGGACAAAGAGATGAAGGATTTTCAACAAACCTTCGTGCAACTGTTGCTCCAATTAATCATTTTGGAGAAAATCTCCATTTCGGTTTAGCTGGTTCCTATAAAACTCCCGATGCCGTTGCTGACCTAAAACCAAATACAATTGAGATCAATGCAAGAACTGAAACTTATGTTTTCAATCCAAAATTTTTACATACAGGCGATATAACAGATGTAAATTATTTTAATCGTTATGGTGCAGAGCTGATGTATATAAATGGTCCTCTTTATTTACAAACAGAATATATGGGAACAAGTGTATACAGATGGTACGGAAAACCTACTATAAATTTGAAGGGTGGTTATGTTATGGGAAGTTGGATGATTACCGGTGAAACACGTTATTATTTTGCAGATGAAGGAGAAGTGGGACCGGTTGAAGCACCAAAACATTCTTGGGGTGCTCTAGAATTTGCTGCAAGATATAGTGTAACAAATCTTAATGATGATGGAACTGATATTCACGGTGGACAGTCCAATCAATTAACATTAGGACTGAACTATTATCCAAATACAAGTATTAGATTAATGTTTGACTATTCTTATGTCAATTTAGATCAGTTTGCAACCAGAAAAGGAAATCTTATCGGCAATGATGATTTCTCATTTTTTCAAATGCGAGTACAGGCATCGCTATAAAAAATCAGGAGTTTAACATGAAAAAATTATTTTTAATTTTAGTTTTTATTATTTCAGGTTTATTCCTCTCTTGTTCAAGGGATGAACCCTTTGTTGCACCAACACCTCCACCAGCCGTTGTTACGGTAAAAATAAATGAAATTTATTCCCGCGGTACTGTCGGTAATGAAGATTGGGTCGAAATTTATAACCCATCTGCATCAGCAATGGATATCAGCGGTTATAAAATTTATGATATTGGAGGGCAAAATGGTACCAAACCTAAAAAAGCTATTCCAAATGGAACTACAATTCCAGCAGGTGGCTTTTTTGTAATTACGGTTGATGATACAACCGCAAGCGGTTTTGGATTATCTTCAAGCGGAGAACAAGTGTGGCTTGAAGATGCTTCAGGAAGTATAATCGACAATGTTACCTTTCCTGCGTTGGGAGTTGATACATCATATGGAAGAAATCCAAATGGTTCTGCCAACTGGGTTAAATTATCTCCACCTACCAAAGGACTATCAAATGGTAGTGGAGGTGGAGCAACACTTCCTCTAGTTATGAATGAAATATATTCAAGAGGCGTTCCTGCTGATCCGGATTGGATCGAAATTTATAACCCTAATCCTGTGCAAGTAGATTTGACCGGGTATAAAATTTATGATATTGGTGGACAAAGTGGAACAAAACCAAAGAAAGTATTTCCTTCTGGTGCTTACATCCCGGCTAACGGATATTATGTTATAGTTACTGATGATGGAGCTGCGGATGGAAGTGGATTTGGATTATCAAGTGCCGGTGAAGAAGCTTGGTTAGAAAATGCATCCGGAACAGTGATTGATGACGTAACGTTTCTTGCAATGGATGTTACGCAATCTTATAGCAGGATACCCGATGGAAGCACGAATTGGGTATTATCGAGCACGATTACTAAAGGTGCACCAAATCAACCATAAATTTTAATATATAGAGCCCAATAATTTTTTTGGGCTCTTAATTTTTACTCTTGTTTAATGCTTTATGAAAAATATTTATCTGATATTTGTTTTTTTAATTTTACTCTACGGCTGTAAAAGAGAGGAACCTGATTCTAACATTGTTGTACCGCCGGGTATAACAACTTTACAACCACTTAAAGTTATTGATCTTGCTTCTATCTTAACTGAACCATCTGGAATCTTTTACAATTCAAAAAATAATTCATTATTAGTTGTTTCAGATGCAAGACCTGATATATATGAGCTGGACTTGAATGGAAATTTATTAAATAAAATTTCTGTTGCCGGTGTTGATATGGAAGGAGTAACCATGACTAAAAATTGTGATACCATTTTTGTCGTTGAAGAAACCGCAAGATTGGTCTCATCATTTTTATATAATGGTAAAAAAATAAATTCTTTGCTTGTTGACGTTGCCACAAATCCAAGCCATTGCCTTGAGGGAATAACAATTGATGATAATTATCATCTTTTTGTGATAAATGAAAGAGATCCAATGTTGATGCTTGAATTTGTTAACGGAATTGAAGTAAGCAGAAAACAACTTGCTCATTCTACTGATGTTTCAGATATTTGTTATGATAAGCAAACCAACTGTTTCTGGATAATAAGCGATGAATCCAAAAAAATATTTAAACTTAATAGAAATGGCAATTTGCTGGGAGAGTGGTTAGTTACTTTTGATAAAGGTGAGGGAATAACTTTTGTAAATGATAAGATGTACATAGTTCGTGATACTGACGCTAAAATGTACATTTATAATAAACCGATGTAGTTATTTGGTTTTGTGTTATAAAAATTTAAAAACTTAATGTTATGACATAACTTATTCTGGAAAAAGTTATATTTAAGATAAGATGTTAGTCAAATTCTACGGTTCTTAGTTTAGTAATATATTACTTTAAAATTTTGTGTTAGTATTTTAAAATTAGGAGAGATTATTATGAAAAAATTTTTACTGATTCTATCCATCTTCACTTTCTTCCTGATGATTGATAATAGCTTTGGTCAATCATCAGTGGTGATGAATGAAATTTTTTCCCGCGGTGTTGCCCCCAATCTTGATTGGATTGAAATTTACAATCCTGCAGCTACTCAAGTCGATCTTACCGGTTATAAGATTTATGATGACGGAGGATATAATGGAACAAAACCTAAAAAGGAATTCCCTTCTGGTACAATAATTCCTGCAGGAGGTTTTTACGTAATTGTTACAGATGAAGATGGAGTAACGGTTGGGAGTAAATTCGGGCTTTCAAGCAATGGTGATCAGGTTTGGTTAGAAAATGCTGTGGGAGAAGTGATTGATACAGTTAAAATTCCGGCGATGCCAATCGCTACAACTTCTTATGGCAGATATCCAGATGGAGGACCGAATAAACAAATTTTTACTACAATTACACGGGGAACTTCAAATGTTGTAACAAATGTAGACGGCAATAATATTACTATAAATGAATATGTGTTAAATCAAAACTATCCAAATCCTTTTAATCCGACAACAACAATTTCTTATCAAATAGGTAAGCAAAGTTTTGTATCACTTAAAGTTTATAATCTGTTAGGTAAAGAAGTTGCAACGCTTATAAATGAAGTTAAAAGTCCCGGTACATTTGAAGTTAAGTTTGATGGAACAAATCTTAGCAGCGGAATTTATTTTTATAAATTAACTTCAGATAATTTTAATGCTGTAAAAAAATTCACTTTGATGAAATAAATCTCCCTGATTATTTAAGGTTTAATTTTTCTGAAAAATATTTATTAATTATTTCGAGGGTAATAAAATGAAAAAAATATTTACATTATTATTGATTATCGCAGCAGTTGTTTTGTTTTCGCAAATCAACTACTCGCAGAGCGTCAAGATGAATGAAATTTATTCAAGAGGAGTTCCCGGAAACCTTGATTGGATAGAAATTTACAATTCATCAGGGTCATCAATTGATATCAGTAATTATAAGATTTATGATAGTGGCGGGCAAAGCGGTTCTAAACCAAAAAAATCTTTTCCCGCAGGAACGGTTATTCCAGCTTATGGATATACAGTAATAGTTACAGATACTGCTAGTTTTCCGGGGGATCTTAGCGGTTTCGGTTTATCAAGCGGCGGCGAATGGGTTTGGCTAGCGGATACTTCTGGTGTTGTAATTGACAGCATACAATTTGCAGCAATGGCAACAAATCAATCTTATGGTCGTGCACCTGATGGTGGACCTTGGAAATTGCTCTCAACTATAACTCGTGGTAAATCAAACATTGTGCTTACCGAAATTTTATTGCCGCAATATATTCAGGGCTTAAATGGCACTAATAATAATCGAACCCCGTATGTTTTTCGAGTAAAAATTGAAAATCTTTTACCTAGTGCAACTTATAGATTCATAAACCAAATTATCATATCGGCAGATGGAGCAACTACGTCTGGTGCTGGTAATCCAATATTTATTAATCCCGATAGTACATTCACACGTTCGACCAGTACGAGTTTTACTACTGTTGGTCAATATAGTGAATTTACAACTGATGCAAACGGTACATACGTTGGATGGTTTATAAGTGAACCGACTGGGAATGCTACTCGCTTTATTCCTGGAAAATATGTTTTCATGAGAATTAGAATGAATGATGGCGCTGGTGGAACGACTGCTGTTAATTGGGCAACGACTCAGGATTCTGTAAAAGTTATTAATTATGGTACAACTGCTGACCCAAATTCAGGGACAGGAATTTATGGCCGTTCCTATGCTGAACCAAAAGATTTTATTTTCCTTTATGATAATGTTGATGGAACAGGAAGACCAATTGCGGGTTCAATTGTTGAAGTTGATGGGCTTTCATTAAAACCAGTAACAAGTTTTGTCCCATTCTACAGGAATCTGGTTGATACAGTAAATGGTGCCTGGGGAACTATTATTCCTAATCAATTACCAAATGGTGTACGAAGAATTGAAAGAAGAGTATTTGGTACCGGAGAAATTTTCACTGTTGTTAACACCTCCGCTGATGGTATCTGGCCAAGTGGTGCAAACACTGTTAATCCATTAGGAGGATTGACACCAATTGAAATTACTATAACTGATGGACCAACTCCTGTTGAATTGACATCTTTTTCAGCTAAGGTTGTAGATGGTAAAGTTCAACTTATATGGACAACTGCTACTGAAACAAATAATCGAGGTTTCGAAATTCAGAGGAAAGAGAATGAGAAATTTGTAACCATCGGATTTGTTCAAGGTAAAATTAATTCTACCAGCATTCAGAATTATTCCTTTGTTGATAATAGTGCTGTAAGCGGAAAATATTCTTACCGAATCAAACAGATTGATTTAGATGGATCATCCAACTATTCAAATATTGTGGATGTTGATCTTAGTTTACCTGTTGAGTTTAGTTTATCACAGAATTATCCGAATCCTTTCAATCCATCAACAACAATTTCTTATAAAATAGCTAAACAAGGATTAGTAAATTTAACGGTTTATAATATTCTTGGTAAAGAAGTTGCAATGTTGGTTAATGAGGTTCAAAGTCCGGGTAAATATGATGTAGAGTTTAATGCAAAAAATTTAAGCAGTGGAATTTATTTTTATAAATTATCTACAGATAACTTTACTGCCACAAAGAAATTAACATTGATGAAATAAGCCACAGCATTTTAATTTTGATTTGCATGTACTAAGTTAATTTTAAAGTAAGAGTTCCTGTTAAAATAATTTTAGCAGGAACTCTTTTTATTTTAAATCAAACATCTTTTTGGAATGACCTTAATCCAAATCTTATAGAAATCGAACTAATGATTATTGATAGTGCCAAAAGCATAATAGTGGTTGAAAATAATTTCCACATTGGCATCCTAATTCCTCTTGTCTCTAATTGGAAAAAATTAAAAACCGGAATAAAAAGTATTACTATTAGAAGTATTAAATAAAATAAAGTAAATAAAAATGTTATTGATGCTCCCTGTGATGAAGCCAGTCTGATTGCATTTTTTTCTTTAAAGTTTGCAAAAATTCCACCCATCCCAAAATTTAAACTTACCAGCGCAATTGTAATAACGGCGTTATTTATTTGCGCAACAACCGAAAGTTGTACCGGAAAATCCTGGTTAGAAAAAAAGCTGATCAATTGACCAATAAAAAATATTATTGAGAAATAAATAATTAATCTTTTTAACAACAAGTGATTAAAATTTATTGGCGCACTTTTTATTTTCCAGATTGTATCACCTTCCAGACTAATCAGAGGGAAAACAAATCTTAGTGAAAGCGAGGCAATTAAAAAAACATTAAACAATGTTATAACTAAATAAATTACTGTTTTTAAATAGTCATTGTAAGCTTTTAAAATTATATTATTGATTCCTGATATACTTGAGATGAATACTGTAATTAAAATTATCATAACAGCAAAATGCGCCCACTGGCTGGGCTCTCTGAAAAATAACCAGAATTCTCTTTTAACTATTGATTCATCAAATGAGTTTAGTGTAGATGTTTTATCGAATCTAAAAAATTTATTATTGAATCTATTTTTTAATTTTAAATCAGAAGAGATATTTAGTGATGTTAACCATGTTTGATAATACCATCTTTTTGCAGCAAAAAGTGCTAATGCAAAAAAAGTTACTGAAGTAACAATATTGGCGTATATAAAAGGTATAGCTCTGGAAAATTTATCTTCAGAAATCCAGTAAAGCGAATCTGCTATCCAATAATTTGGAAGTAGTTTAACTAAGCCGTTCTCTAAAAATCCAAAGTACTGATTAATATTTGGATAATAATCAAATACTTTTTGAATCAAATCCAAAGGGTTACTTATAAAATAAAAAGCTATAACTCCCGAAAAGTAAGCAAGTGAAATTGATATCAATACTTTTCTTGTGCCAAACTTTGATGAAAGTTTAAGGATTATAAGCAGAATTATTGCACCGAGCGATCCTGCGGTAAACATAAAAGGTAATATCAATAAAAATAAAGCAACTGGATAAAATACCCAGTTAAGATTAAAATAAACTGCGTATCCAATCAATACTGAAGTTATAATCAATAAGAGAGTTGTTGAGCTGTAAAAAAAATTATCTAAAAATTTTATTAAAAATAATTTTGTAAAAGAAATTGGTTTGGTTATTAAAAAATTAACTTCTTTTGATTTGTAAAGTGTTGAGAACGATACAACTATGTTTCCAATATTTATTGTGATAAAAAAAATAAAAAGAACTACAAGAATAAATCGATGCAGCAGGAATGATCCTATCTTAACATTAACAAGAAGATAATCAATCGTACTGAATGTAAGTGAGTAGCAGCCATAAGCAAAAAGTAAATAAACAAAACCGGAACCCAGACTTTTAAGAACGCTTGATAAATTAAAAGGGGAGTTAACCTTTAAGAAAAGGATAATCTTATAATAAAAGATGTGCAGTAAATCTCTCATTATCGTGTAAGATGTAAAAATAATGATTCCAAATTTTGATGATCCGAACCTCTGATTGTTTCAACAATTTCTTTTCTGTCTTCAAAAATCATTCGTCCATCTTTAATAATTCCAATTCGCGTACAAATTTCCTCGGCAACATTTAAACTATGTGTTGACATAAAAATAGCGACCCCATTATTTGCTAAATTTTTTAAAACATTTTTTACAACAACTGCGCTTTGAGGATCAAGACCTACCATTGGCTCATCAACAACCAAAAGTTTTGGATCGTGAAGAAAGGCAGAGGCAATGGTTATTCGCTGGCGCATTCCCTGTGAATATTCTTCGGTTCTTTTATCAACCCATTCTCCAATTTGAAGAGTATCAATTATTTTTTCAATTTTAACTTTTAAAATGCTTTTACCAATTGAATAAAGACCACCACTAAAATAAAGAAACTCTCTTCCGGTAAGCTTTTCATAAAGGAACGGTTGATCCGGAATGTATCCGATAATTGATTTAGCTTTAAGTGGTTCTTTCACAATATCAAAACCGTTTATTAATATTTTACCAGAGGTAGCAGAATAAAGACCCGATATCATTTTAATGGTTGTAGTTTTACCTGCTCCATTTTGCCCAAGAAATCCAAAGAAGTCGCCGGCTTCAATCCTGAGATTAATATTATCTACGGCAGTAAAGGTTCCAAACTTTTTTGTAAGATTAATTAGATTTAACATATTTATGATTTTATTGTTGCGGGCAATAATAATGGTAATTAATTAGAGATTGCAAATTAAATTTAATCTTTGTCTGATGATAATCCTGTAAAATCTTCATAAGTTATTGTCATCAAGTCAGCATCTTTTGGGTGCTTTAAAGATATTATCCGCTCCTCCTGATTTGCAATTGCCTTGTTTAAAATTTCTTTAATAGTTCGTGCATTATAAAAATTTTTATTTTTGTCACTTCTAAGTTTTGCCAGAAGATCAAGCATTTGCTGCCATGCACCTTCTTCAAGCTGATAATTTTTTTTCTGGCAAATGTTTAATGCTATTTCTAATAGCTGTCTTGTTGAATAATGTCCAAAATTATAAATGTTCGGAAATTGATTTTCGATTACCGGAACACTTTCGAATAAATCTTCAAATTCATCCTGATTACCTGTAAGAACAGCAACTACTTTATCTTTATACAGATAAAGTTTTTTAAGAAAATATTGAAGCAATGAATCACTAAAATCACTTTTGGCTTTAAGAGTAATAACTGAATCATTGACAACAATAATTTTTCCTATTGAATCCTGAAATATTTTATCAAGTGTAAGATAAGAATCAATTTTATTTAATCCATAAAAATATGAACTATCAATTTCAACCAGTTGTCCGATTTCTATCAAAGATAATTCTTTAAATACTTTACCAAACAATCGTGCAACTGTTGAAGTGCCTGCTCCCGGCTCACAAATAAAAATGGAGTTTAGGTTTTTGGGAAGGGAAGAGATTGCTCTTTCTTTTTTTAGCTGCTCTACTTTTATTGATGCAAGTAATTTGCTGAAAGTCTTTTTAACATCCTCCAAACCAACAAGATTATTTAATTCATTCAGATACTTGTTCAGCTTATCATCATTAAAAACAAATCCTTTACTGTGCTTTTCATAATTATTAAAGGCCGATAAAATATCATCAATAATTATAGTAGATGATGCGTAAAAATTTCTTTCGTCATATTTAAGCGAATGATATCTTTTGCTGAGTTGAACTTTGGTTTCGTTAAATAGATTTCTTACAAACCTTGCATTGCCCAAATTATTTTTATCATTTTCATAAATCAATTTAAGTTTATTGGTAAGTAATTCTTCTGCTTCAGGAGTAATAATAAATTTTTCTCTGGATGAAAATAATTTATAAATCTCAACTAGTTCATTAGCAGAGAAATCATCAAATAAAAATAAGTGTGTAAATCTGGATTTTAATCCCGGATTTGAGTTTAAAAAATTTTGCATCAGTTCCGGATAACCTGCAGCAATCACAAAAAATTTCCCATTAAAATCTTCCATTCTTTTAAGTATTATATCAATGGCTTCCTGTCCAAAATCATTTCCGTTAGTGTCACGCTTCAATGTATATGCTTCATCAATAAAAAGGATTCCCCCCAAAGCTTGTTTGATTACTTTCTCTGTTTTTTGTGCTGTCTCACCAATATATTCACCAACCAGTGTACTTCTATCAACCTCAACCACATGACCGTTTTCCAACAATCCAACAGATTTGAAAAATCTACCGAGAATTCTTGCTATAGATGTTTTACCTGTTCCGGGATTACCAAGAAAAATACAATGTGCAGTAAGATTTTCCTTTACATCAATTCCTTGTTTTTTCCGTTCCTGAACGAAATTAATATAAGTGATAAACTCTGAAAGAGAGTGCTTCAGATTTTTTAACCCCACATAACCATTTAGTTCTTCAAGGATAAGCTGTAGAGAATAGTTCTCATTTGATAAGGACTTTATATTTTCAGAACGTTTAATTTGATTAAACGATTCACGGTTAAAGATCTTTAATTCATCAACCTGAATATTTTGAAAATCAATTACCTGTGAATTACCTACAGAAAAAAAATGTGTGCATACTAATTTATTTTCCAGAAGAATTTCCACTCTACAATCGCTATCTTTCCAAAATCCCGGGACAGGTGTTCCCCAGCTTTGTACAACTTCCACTATTTCCCAATCTGATTTAACTTCGAGATTAAAATTATTTCTGCCAACTTCTTCATCATCCATATACCAAACTGCTAAGCCATTCCAGAATAAATTTCTCTGGTTGTAGTAAGGATTAAAAATTAAAATCTCAACTGCTATAAAATTTGTTCTTTGCTCATCAAATACTTTTAGGTAAGTTCTTTTACTGGAGTTAATGCTATCCTGAAGATCAAATACCCGTGATTGAATAATTTTAAAATCTATATCTGAAAAAAAATTATTCTTATTCAAATCATTCTTCACTTCTGATATTTTTTGTGAATTGTAAAAATGTAATTTTTCTTTTACTGATGGCTGTTGATTAAAACTATCTGTGGTTCTCAAGTTCTTCTCATTAATTGTTTAAGTAATGTTACCAAAGTAAATTCCTAAGGATTTTAGCAAAATCCTTGCCATTAAAAAACATTCATTTAAAAACAAAAAAGGCGAGGGGAAACCTCGCCTTGTAAAAATAACAGAATGAATTTCTATTAATACATTCCGTCCATACCACCCATACCTCCGGGAGGCATTGCTGGCATAGAGTGTTCTTTCTCTTTTTTCTCGTAAACAACTGCTTCAGTTGTAAGAAGTAATGATGAAACAGAAGCGGCATTTTCAAGTGCGGTTCTTGTAACCTTGGTAGGATCGATAACACCGGATTTAATCAGATGTTCATATTTTTCAGTGGCAGCATTAAATCCAAAATCATCCTTGCCTTCTTTAACTTTCCATAAAACTACAGATCCTTCAATTCCGGCGTTCTCAACGATTTGCTTTAATGGTTCTTCCAAAGCTTTTTGAACTATTTTAATACCGGTTGTCTGATCGAGATTTTCACCTTCAAGTTTATCAATAACGCTTGAAGCTCTTACTAATGCAACACCACCACCCGCTACTATACCTTCTTCTACTGCTGCTCTGGTAGCATGCAATGCATCCTCAACACGAGCTTTCTTTTCCTTCATTTCAACTTCAGTGGATGCACCAATTTTAAGTACTGCAACTCCACCGGAAAGTTTTGCCAATCTTTCCTGTAATTTTTCCTTATCATAATCAGATGTAGATTTTTCTATTTGAGCTTTAATTTCATTTATTCTTTTCTTAATGCTATCAGCTTTGCCAGCACCTTCAACGATGGTTGTGTTATCTTTATCAATTACAACTTTCTTTGCTTTGCCTAAATATTCTAATGTTGCGTTTTCAAGTTTGTAACCTTGCTCTTCGGAGATAACAGTACCATTTGTAAGAATGGCAATGTCTTCCAACATAGCTTTTCTTCTATCACCAAATCCTGGAGCTTTAACTGCAGCAACTTTTAGAGTACCACGAATTTTATTAACCACTAAAGTAGCAAGAGCTTCACCTTCTAAGTCTTCAGCAATTATTAACATTGCTTTACCTTGCTGTGCAACTTTTTCAAGGACCGGTAAAAGGTCTTTCATTGCAGATATTTTTTTATCGTGGATTAAAATGAATGGATCTTCTAATATTGCTTCCATTGATTCTGTATCAGTTACAAAGTAAGGAGAAATATAACCACGATCGAATTGCATACCTTCAACAACATCAAGCACTGTTTCAGCAGATTTGCTTTCTTCAACAGTTATAACGCCATCTTTGCCAACTTTTTCCATAGCATCAGCAATAAGCTCACCAATTGATTTATCATTATTTGCAGAGATTGATCCTACCTGGGCAATTTCATTTCTTCCTTCAACTTCTTTACTTATAGATTTTAAGTGATCAATTATCTTACTAACTGCTAAGTCAATTCCTCTTTTAAGATCCATTGGATTTGCACCTGCAGTTACATTCTTTAATCCTTCTCTATAAATTGCCTGTGCAAGAACGGTAGCTGTGGTCGTACCATCACCAGCGATGTCACTGGTTTTTGATGCAACTTCGCGAACCATCTGAGCGCCCATATTTTCGATTGGATCATCAAGTTCAATTTCTTTAGCTACGGAAACACCATCTTTAGTAACTGTTGGAGCACCAAATTTTTTTTCTAAAATTACATTACGTCCTTTTGGACCCAAAGTAACTTTAACTGCATTTGCCAGTTTATCAACACCAGCTTTTAATCCGGCTCTGGCATCTGTGTTATAAACAATTAGTTTAGCCATAATATATTCCTTTTATTTTTTGATTATTCAATTACTTACCTAAAATTCCAAAGATATCACTCTCACGCATAATAAGATATTCCACACCCTTAATGGTAACTTCTGTTCCGCTATATTTACCGTAAAGCACCTTATCGCCGACTTTTACTTCCATTTTAATAACCTTGCCATCGTCTGCAACTTTACCTGGACCAGTTGCAACGACTGTACCTTCTACTGGTTTTTCTTTAGCTGTATCGGGAAGGATTATACCTGCCGCTGTTTTCTCTTCAGCTTCTGCCGGTTTTACTACAACACGATCTGCAAGAGGTTTTAATTTTAATTCGCTCATACATTTACTCCTTTTTAAAAATTATTAGTTGATTAGCACTCTTAAAAGACGAGTGCTAAAATAATGTTTGATCATTGGTTTGTCAAGAATTATAAAGACAGATGTGATAAATATTACTTAAATTTGCATCAAATTTAATTCTTTTTGGTTGAATGAGATATTTGAAGATAAAAACAGAACTTCAAAAGTTGGTTAGTATAGTTAAAGAACTTGATAAAAAAGTTATTGTAATTTTTTTATCTGTAGCAATCCTTCAAACCATTTCATTTTACTTCACTTCCAGAAGATTTTTTAGAGAAAATTTGTTTGAGGATTTTCAAGATTTTTCAAATCCATACTTGATTGAATATCTGTATTGGTTTATTGGTGATTTCTTAACTCTTTTCTTTTTAAGTGTACTTATCATAAAATTATTTCTTAGAGATAAACTTTCAGATTATGGATTGAAGATTGGTGACTATAAATCTGGATTAATTATTTCATTCCTTTTCCTTTTTGTTATGATAATAATCATCTGGTTTGTTTCTGCTACTCCCGCTTTCGCTGAAAAATATCCACACCTATCTTCTGCAAAAAATGATTGGAATACTTTTCTGATTTTTGAATTAGGTATGCTTGTTTATATGATTGCTTGGGAATTTATCTGGCGAGGATTTATGTTATTTGGACTGGAGAAAAAGTTTGGATATTACTCTGTACTAATTCAAATGATTCCATTTGTTATACTTCATAATGGTAAACCATTTTTAGAAACATTTGGAGCGATTTTCGGTGGAATTGCACTTGGCATTCTTGCATTAAGAACCCGTTCAGTTTATTATTGCATCGTTACTCATATTGGTGTTATGTATTCTATAGATTTAATATCAACACTTCGATTCAGGGCAAATGATTATGGGATTGGTTTAACTTCAATTATCAATTTATTAAAGCATATTATTTGAGGTAAAAAAATGAAACTTTCATTAAATGTTGATCATATAGCAACTTTGAGAAATGCACGCGGCGAGATTCAACCTGATCCTGTTACCGCAGCATTAATTGCAGAACAAGCCGGCGTTGATGGAATTGTTGTTCATCTTCGTGAAGATAGAAGGCATATTAACGAAAGAGATGTACGACTTTTGCGCGAGCTAATTACAACTAAACTAGACCTTGAAATGGCAGCGACTCCCGAAATTATTAAAATTGCGTGCGATGTTGGTCCAGAGCTTGCAACCATCGTACCTGAAAAACGCCAGGAGCTTACCACAGAAGGTGGAATTAATGTGATTGATAATATTTCATTGATGAAAGATACTATTGCACAACTCCATAATAGTGATATTGAAGTTTCACTTTTCATTGAGCCAGATCTTAGACAAATTGATGCCGCGGCAGAAATTGAAAGTGATTTTATTGAAATACATACTGGAGCTTTTGCAAATGCTATTTCTGAAGAAGAACAATTTGATGAGTTAGATAGAATCAGAACCGCTGTTAAACATGCTAAAAAATTAGGATTAGGAGTTAATGCGGGGCACGGTTTAGATTATCATAATATAAAAATCTTTAGAGAATTATCGGATATTGATGAAGTGAGCATCGGTCATTCAATAATTGCTCGAGCTGTATTTGTTGGATTAAAGCAGGCGATAGCGGAGATGTTTGAATTAATTAGAAAAGGATAAGCACTTTAATTCTTACAAAAACGATATAGTTTTTTAATTTTTGACGATTTTATTAGTATAAATTTTTTGAATGTTCAAGAAAAAAATATTTTTTATTGGATTAAAAAAACTATTGCTTTCTCAAAAATCTTGAATTATTTTTACGATGTCGCTAGCAGAAGGTTAACCCCCAGACCTTTTGTTAGGACAAAACCCGGTAGCTTCGGTTGCCGGGTCTTTTTTTTATCTGCTATAAGATGCTCAACCAAACAATCCCTAAAATCAGTGTAATTATTGTAACCGGTAAACCAGTTTTCAGATATTCATAAAATTCTAATTTAACTCCTCGTTTTTTTGCAGATTCGGCTACTATAAGATTTGCTACCGAACCTATTAAAGTTAAATTACCTGCAAATGTAGAAGACATCGCCAGTGCCAGCCATACTGCCTCAGGATTTGGAATTTTAATTACTGCCGGCGATAAAATTAATACTGCTGGAACGTTAGAAATTATATTACTTAGAATAGCTGATACAATAGAAAAGTCCCATATAAAATTTCCTGTGAATGAATAATTTTCTAAACTGCTTATTGAAGAAATGAAATATTGATTTATTGTATGTGTAATTATAAATAATCCTGAAAAGAAGACCAGCAAAGACCAATCAATTTCTATAAAAACCCTTTCAGGTTTTATCCGTCTTGTTATCAGCAATAAAGCCGCACCTCCAAGAGCGGATAATGAAACAGGAAATCCCAAATTAAAAGCGGTAAGCATTATGAACAACACAATTGTACTTTTAATTAACAAAGGACGGTAGACACGGTAATCTTCTTCAACTGGGGTGATTAGTTTTTCTTTCTTAAATTCTTTTTTGTAAATACCAGTTATGATTAGCCAGATAATAACTAATCCAAACAAAGCTATTGGGGTTAATCTTATGGCAAAATCTACGAATGAAATTTTAGAAAACATTCCTATTATCATATTCTGTGGATTGCCAACAATTGTAGCAACGGAGCCAACATTTGCTGATGTTGCTAATGCGATCAAGTAGGGGATTGGATTTCGTTTAAGTGAAAATGTTATATCCAAAATTAAAGGTGTAAACATTATCACGATTGTATCGTTAAGAAATAAAGCTGAAAGCAATCCCGACGAAAAGATTATAAGTGCTAAAAGTTGCTTTGGTGTATTAGCAAGAGAAATAATTTTTGAAGTTATAATCTTAAAAAATCCTGATAACCTTAAGTTGATATTTAATATCATCATAGAGAAAAGCAAAATAATTGTATTTATATCGATGGCTTTGTAAGCATCCTCTAGATTTAATGCCCCCACAATAATTAAAACTGTTGCACCAACTAATGCAATCGTTGCGCGGTTCATCTTAAGTTTTGGAAGTGAACCAACTGCTATACCAAATAAGGTTATTATAATTATTGATAAAATTAAATATTCAAATCCGGACATAATGATAATCTTACTTTAATTTTTTCACAAGAAGAATGAATTAAAACTTGTATGAAATATATGCAAAACTAAAATGATTTATTATAATCAGCGGTTATAGTTAAAGTTATTAACGGATAATAAAAATCAGACTTGTTTACTGTGAAATATTTTTTTGTCTTGCATCATTTAACAATTACTTAATTATCTTTTCTCATTGCTTAATAATATTTTTCAACTGCTTAATTTTTACTATATAGAATTATTTAAAATTTGGAGTAATAATGCATTTTAATCTTATTAAAAAATCAGAGTTTGATAAAGTAAAAACTTTTAACGGTGACTGGGCAACCAGGATGCATTTGTTTGCTGATATGTGCAGATACAATACTCTTGTAGCCGTAAAGAAAGCCGGTTCTGGTCATCTCGGCTCATCACTTAGTGCTATGGATATTACAACTTATTTGTACTTGAATGAATTGAATATTTTTGAAGTTGGACTCGATTCTCCTGACAGAGATATTTATTTCTCATCAAAAGGTCACGATGTACCCGGATTATATTCTCTATTTTATGCACTTGGAATATTACCCGAGGAAAAATTATTAATGTTAAGAAGATTACAAGGACTTGATGGTCATCCGGAAGTTAGGCAAAATGGAATTGAAGCAAGCACGGGCTCACTTGGAATGGGAATTTCCAAAGCTAAAGGAATGGCGTGGGCAAAAACCTACAATAAAAATAAGGGACACGTTTATGTTCTTACCGGCGATGGAGAATTTCAGGAAGGACAAATCTACGAATCTCTGCAGGCAACAGCACATCAGAAAGTAAATAATGTTATTGCAATTATGGACCATAACAAATACCAAACAGATATGCTGGTTGCTGATGTTAACAATATTGAAGATGTGGTGCGAAAAGTTGAAGCTTTTGGCTGGCACGTTGTAAGAATTAATGGTCACGATTATAATGTTCTAAAAAAGACTTTTGATGATTTGAAAAAAGTGACTGACAAACCTAAAATGATTATTGCCGATACGATAAAGGGAAGGGGAGTTTCATTTATGGAAAGACCACTTACCGAAACTTTCCAGGGGAAAACTCTTTACAAATGGCACTCTGGTGCACCTGATGATGAAAGTTATATAAAGGGATTGAGTGAACTTTCTGAATCTATAAATAAGCTTGCAGATCAATTGGGAATTGCGAAAATTCAAATTCCTAAGAATGAAGCTGAAGGAAAAATGATCACAAAACTTGATAAAGAATTTGTTACTGATGCATATGGAGATGCGCTAGTTGAAATTGCAAAGACAAATAAAAAATTAGTTGTACTTGATGGAGACCTTTCTGCTGATTGTAAACTCCGCAAGTTTGAAAAAACTTATCCTGATAGATTTATCGAAAACGGAATTGCTGAGCAGGATATGGTTTCTATGGCTGGCGGATTAGCAAGAATGGGGATGATTCCAGTCGTAAATACTTTTGCAAGTTTTCTTGCAGCACGAGCGAATGAACAGATTTACAATAATGCTGGAGAAAAAACAAAAATAATTTACACCTGCCATTTTTCAGGAATGATTCCTGCAGGACCGGGGAAATCACATCAAAGTGTTCGAGATATCTCTTTATTTGGAGCGCTTCCAAATATTACGATTATCCAACCTTGCAATGGTGATGAAGCAAAATGGGCAACGGAATACTGTGTTAATGTTGCTGAAGAAAATTGTATGCTTAGATTAGTCATTGGTCCTTCACCTGAAAAAATTGAGCTGCCAAAAGATTACAAATTTAAAGTTGGGGTTGGCGCTGAGCTTACACAAGGTAACGATGCGATTTTATTTGGTTACGGTCCTGTAATGCTGCACGAAGCTTTAGTTGCGGCAGATTATTTAAAGAAGATTGGATTTGAGCTAAAAGTTGTGAATATGCCCTGGCTTAATAAAATTGATAAAGAATGGCTGAAAAAAGTTGTAAGTGACCAAAAGAAAATTTTTGTCCTGGAAGATCATTCTGCAATTGGTGGATTAGGTGACAGATTACTTAATTGGTTAGTTGAGATTGATGAAATAAAAAATAAAGAATTTATAAACTTTGGATTAAAAGAATATCCTGAATGCGGTACTCCGCTTGAGGTTCTTGAATATCATCAACTCGATGGTAAATCTCTTGCGAAAAGAATATCTGGAGTTAAAGATATTGAAACTGTAGATGCGATTAAGCAGAAATATACTGCGGATGCGCCACAGTAGTTAAGAGATGTCATTGCGATCCCGACGATTAGTCGGGAGAAGCAATCTTTAGTATAAACAGATCACTTCGTTTCACTCGTGATGACGTTTTTTATAAGATTTTTTAGTTGAAACTCGTGCCTGATTGGATGCATTACTGCGTGTTCAAGCATTGCATCAATGCAATAATCAACTCCCCAATTAGATTTGTACACTTTATCTTCAAATAATTCTGCTTCAACATAAGCGAGAGGAAGTCTCCATCGTTCAGTTAAATGTTCAAGTTGTTCGCCTGCTTTTGTTTCTATGATTTCTGCTGGCGGAGTTTCATTAATCATTGGATCGGGTAGATTAAGTTTTTCGCACATCCATATCATATAACCACGAGCCGATCGTAAAACATGATAAAGCAATGTATCCAAAGATTTGTAATACGGATCATCAGTTGTGGGAAGCGTAACACCGACTTGTTTTGCTTTCTGCCAGGTTTTGTAAAATGATCTAATGTAATACTCATGTAATTCTACTAATGCTTTTGCCCCATTATATTTATAAGAAATATCATTCAATTATTACACCTTAACTTTTATTACAACTTTTTTTACATAGGATTTTTCATTTACTTTAATTCCGGGCAAATGAACATCGGTAGGAAAGAAGATTGCAAACATTCCTTCATCAACTTTTGTAAAAGATTTTTCGCCGCTGAAAAATGTTATATCGTTTTGTTCGTTGTATTTATCAATTACTTTTTGATTTTCTAACGGAGTGTAGCCCATTAGCTCGCTACCTTTTGCAACAAACTGAACATCAATATATTTTTTGTGTGCTTCAAGTTTTCCTTCACTTTCATTTTTTGTGTTGTACTCGTTAACTAATGCAAAAATGTTGTCTCCATCAATTTCATATTTGCCTAATTCCATTTTAGAAAAATCAGTTTCTTTTAGATAAGCAAAAGCTTTGTTAATTCTTTCACCTAATCCTGAATAAAGATGTGAGTTTGAAAGTTTGTCTATTATCATTTTAATCCTTGTTTGTGTATGTCATTGTGATCTCGACTTTAGTCGGGAGAAGCAATCTGATTAATAAAATATCTGTTTGAGATTGCTTCTTTAGCAATTCGCCGCTTCGAATCGTTTGTAATGATTATTATTTTAAAAAATTAATTAACTAATCTAACGCAAATCTTGAAACCTTCTAGGTTTGGCTAAAACTTTAGAAAAGATAAGAGAATATTTCTTAATTATTTCAGAAAAACTCGAAGGTTTTTATCAATGTGCATAACATCAGTGAATTAAATAAAAAATGTCCCTCTTATTCTTCAGTCACGAAATGGTTCGTGACTGCCGGGAAAAGAAATGTCATCACGAGCGAAGCGAAGTGATCTGAATAATAAAACAGATTGCCACGTCGCTTCGCTCCTTGAAATGACTTATTTGATAATTTTCTTTTCTCTTAGAACAGTTTCAACTGTAATTGCTCCAATTTCCTGAAGATCATATTTAACGCGTGTACTTGGTTTTTTAATGTTGATATATCTGCTAAGATCAATCGGAGTCCCGATAACAACTGCATCACATTTTGTGTTGTTGATGGTTGTTTCTAAATCTTTTAATTGTGCAGCACCATAACCCATTGCGGGCAGAAGCACACCAATGTTAGGATATTTTTGATAGGTAGCAGTAATAGATTTTACAGTAAAAGGTCTTGGATCAACTAATTCTTTTGCTCCAAGTTTATGAGCTGCAACAACGCCAGCGCCATACTTCATTTCACCATGTGTAAGTGTTGGTCCGTCTTCAACAACTAATACTCGTTTACCTCTTATCAATTCAGGTTTTTCAACTGTAACAGGTGAAGCAGCTTCAATGATTGTTGCTTTAGGATTAACCTTTCTGATGTTATCACGAACGATATTTATTCCCTCAACATTTGCTGAATCAATTTTATTAATAACAACAGCATCAGCTAACCTTAAAGAAGTATTGCCGGGATAATATCTCATTTCGTGTCCGGGTCTGTGTGGATCAACGACAGTGAAAGTTACATCAGCTTTGTAGAATGAGAAATCATTATTACCGCCATCCCATAAAATCACATCAGCTTCTTTTTCAGCTTCGCGTAAGATTGCTTCATAATCAACACCTGCATAAATAACTCCGCCTCTGGCAATATGCGGCTCATACTCTTCAATTTCTTCAATAGTGCATTTATGTTTTTTAAGATCAGCATAAGTAGCAAAGCGCTGAACTTTTTGTTTTACAAGATCACCATAAGGCATTGGATGACGGATGGCTACAACTTTTTTACCAGCTTTTGTCAATATCTCGACAATCTTTCGAGAAGTTTGAGATTTTCCGCAACCAGTTCTTACAGCTAAAACTGCAATAACCGGTTTTGTACTTTTAACCTCAGTTTGAGCAGCGCCAAGTAAACTAAAAGTAGCTCCTGCAGCATTAACGATAGAAGCTTTTGTCATAACATATTCAAAGGGAACATCTGAATATGAAAAAACGACCTCGTCAACCTTAAATTTCTTTATCAAAGATTCGAGCTCTTTTTCTTCATAAATTTTAATTCCATTTGGATAAAGTTTGCCGGCAAGTTGTTTGGGATAAGTTCTGCCTTCGATGTTTGGGATTTGTGTTGCGGTAAATGCCACAACATTGTAGTCTTTGTTATCTCTGAAGTAAACGTTAAAGTTGTGGAAATCGCGTCCAGCAGCGCCCATTATCAACACGTTCTTACGAGCCATAGAAATACTCTCCTTTGTGCTTTTATTTTGAGTTGTTGTATAAAAAGTTTTTGATTCATTTATTTAGAAACTATTAAAAATTATTGATACAAATCTAAGGGTTTTTTACAAGAGTTTCATTCAAAAGTTTACAACAAAAATTAGTTTTTATAAGGTTTAATTTAAAAAGTGCGTTTAAGTTAAATAGGATAAGAAAATATTTTTAGTTGTTGAAAAAAAAATCATATATAAAATTTTTCTTTTAGGATTTTTCATAGATTTAGATCAATACTTCAAATAATTTAGATTTTTACTTAACGAATATGGAAAATCAGATTCCAAATTCTGTTACTTTTAGAATAATTAATTTTAGAATATTTCTTGCAGTTTTCTTTTTTATGATGTTTCTCTTTTTATAATAACGGGCATCAATGTTACAATAATTTTTAAAAATTTATTTATAAATTCCATTAAGGTATTTTAAAATCCAAAACGGGATATGAAAGGAAAAAATAATGTCAAGTATAATTCATGTTGAAAAACATTTTAATGCAAGCGAAAGTGTACGTGATGTTGTAATTGGTATGAGCGATGGATTAACTGTGCCATTTGCGCTTGCCGCCGGATTAACAGGAGCAATTGCTGCATCTTCAATTGTTATTACTGCAGGATTTGCCGAGATTGCTGCCGGTTCCATAGCAATGGGTTTGGGAGGTTATCTTGCTGCTAAAAGTGACAATGATCATTACAAAAGCGAAAAACAACGTGAGTATCAGGAAGTAAAAGAAGTAGAGCAGCTTGAACTTGATGAGGTTTCAGATATTTTTAAGGATTATGGATTAACTGAAACAGAAATTGAACCCATCCTAAAAAATTTTAAATCTAAACCTGATAAATGGGTGGACTTTATGATGAAGTTTGAATTGGGACTTGAAGAACCCGATCCGAAAAGAGCATATAAAAGTGCTGCTACAATTGCATTTTCTTATATAGCAGGCGGTATGATTCCCTTATCTCCATACTTTTTCTTTTCGAATGCACAAAGAGGGCTGCTATTTTCTGCAATTGTTACAATGATTGCTTTACTATGTTTCGGTTTTATAAAAGGGAAGTTCACCGGGGCAAAACCTTTCCGCAGTGCATTCCAAACTGTATTGATTGGCGGCTTGGCGGCGGGTGTGGCATTTTTATTAGCAAAATTTATCGCCTGATAATAATTTCATAAGTTTATGAATGTTAGGGAATTTTATTTTATCTGGTAGAAAATAAAATTTTGCCTAAAGTTCAACAAAAGATTATTAACTTATTGTTACAATAAATATAATTCACTTAAGATTTTTCGAGGTATATATGAAAGCATTATTCTTTTTCTTAATTCTATCAATTTCTATTCTGCCGCAAAACAATCCAAAGTTTAAAGATTACTTTTTGGACGAAACTTTGCGGATAGATTATTTTCATATCGGTGATGCAAAGACTGAAATGATTACGATTGATAAGCTTCATCGCTACGGAATTTGGGCAGGGAGCTTAACTCATCTTGTAGATAATTTTAACAATGGCAAATATTATCTTAAAATTTATGATGCAACTTCA
Source organism: Ignavibacteriaceae bacterium (assembly GCA_036796535.1). Lineage (GTDB taxonomy): Bacteria > Bacteroidota > Ignavibacteria > Ignavibacteriales > Ignavibacteriaceae > IGN3. Next base: position 22,321 of record DAIRCT010000001.1, on the reverse strand, counting down.
AAAAATTTAATTTACTCAAAAGGATTTGATACTTTCTTCGGTGAATATGCCACGGGTGATGATGGGGTAAACGGAATAATAAAAAGCTTTCACGAATCAGCTATAATTCCGTTTCCAATCCATAAAATTATCTTTGCATTAGAAAAAAGAAACGATACAAACAATCTTGTAGAATTTTTCCGAACTGAAATTGATCCATCAAGCATTTATATAATTAAAGACAAAATTGCCGATTCCTCTGTAGAAATATTTAAACCTATTTATAACGGTGACCCACATAAGAAAGTTGATATTGTTATTCTTGCCGAAGGTTATACAAAGTCTGAAAAGAAAAAATTTAAAAAAGATTTAGACAAGTTTGTTAAATATTTCTTTGAACAGGAACCTTATAAATCACAAAAAAATAATTTTAATTTTTATGGTGTTTTCAAACCTTCTGAACAAAGCGGCACAGATTTACCAGGTGCAGATATATTTGTAAACACTGTACTTAACACAACCTTCTGGTCGCTTGGCTCTGAAAGATATTTAATGACCGAGGACAATAAAACAATGCGTGATCTTGCAGCTTTTGTTCCTTATGATGCAATTTACATTCAGGTTAATCATTCACGTTATGGCGGCGGAGGAATTTATAACCAATTTTGCACTTACACGACTGATAATCAGTTTGCCAAATATTTATTTACTCATGAGTTTGGTCATTCATTTACAGGGTTAGCAGATGAGTATTACACATCAGATGTGGCTTACAATGATTTCTTCAAACCAACAGTTGAACCGGTTGAACCAAACATTACAGCATTACTGGATCCAAAAAATATAAAGTGGAAAAAATATTTGAGTGATGGAATTGAAATTCCGACTCCTTGGGAGAAAGAAGAATTTGATAGATTCAGTTATGAATGGTTGAAAGAAAGAAATAAAATGAATAACAATATCGCGGAGTTGAAAAAAAATCGAGCTCCTGAAAAAGAAATAAAAGCTGCTGAGGATGAATATGCTTTTAAGGATAAACAGCAATCAGAAAAAGTTGACAAATATTTAATGAGCAGTAAATACTGGAATAAAGTTGGTGCATTTGAAGGCGCGGGTTATCAACCTAAAGGATTATATCGTCCGATGCTTGATTGCATTATGTTTTCTAAAGGTGACAAACCATTCTGTAAAGTTTGTGAAGAGGCGATAAAAGAAGTTATTGATAGTTATACTAAGTAGTCTCTGCGTGATTTTTTTCTGTTTCTCGCTCCCAAAGGGATGGCTATGCCAAAAGACGCTAAGTCGTTAAGTTTATTTTAGTAAATCAACAATTGAAGAAATAAACCGTGCATCTGTTCCGCAGCAGCCACCAAGAATTTTAAGATTATATTTTTTATTCAGATCAACCATTCCGCGTGCCCAGTTGGCAGGAGTATCAGCATCAAGCTCTTCAAGTGTATCAAGTTCTTCCGGACTTTTATTTGAAGAATTTGCCTGGATGCCAAACAATCTTTTTCTCAGAATATCATTTTCATCTTTAAGGTTCAGAAAAGATTTATGCAGCACATCAGGATGGATGCAGTTTGTTAAATAAAATAATGGCGGAGTTGAAACTGAGTCATCAATAATTCTGATCGCATCGGTTAAAAAAGTACCATCAAGTAATTTTCCATTATCTCTTATTACAAAACTTATTACATAATCTTTTTTTGTTTTACTCATTGCTTTGGCAATTCCGATTGCTTCTGATAAAGCAGGGAGAGTAGATGCAAAAAGAAAATCAACTCCCGCATCTGCCAGAATTTGAATCTGATCTTTATGAAAAGCATGAGAATCGTTTTCATTTAATGCTTCTTCAGGTCTATAAGCATCACCCTTGCATCCGGTTAATCCGCCAATATATATCTTTTCAGAAAAACTGCCGTATGATTTTCTAATATTATCAACAAAAGCAAAAGCATCAGTGTTGATCAACTTCATATCAACATTTGCCTTTGAAGTTCTTTCTTTATTTGCCCGCCAGGTTGGAGTTAAAAGCATAATTGGTAAGTCTGATGACTTAGCGATATTGAGATATTCGCGATAAATTTTTTCCAATAAAGATTTCCCATCTTTTTCATAAATCATAATTGTGTTAGATAAAAAATCGTCAAGCGGATATTTATACTCTCGTTTTAATCTCTCAATTACCGAGCCCTCAGTTATGATGTGAGGATAGAAGTCAATTGCTGAAATAAAATTCATAATATGCTTTAATTATATTATAAGTTGTTAAATATTTTTTCTAATTTCGTTTTGTAATTTACAAACAATAGAAATTGCTATGAAAACAAAACTTGATATTGCAAAAAACTGGCTGCCTCGTTACACAGGAACAAAAATAGATGAGTTTGGGGATTATATGCTGCTTACAAATTTTCAAAACTATGTTGAAAAATTTGCAGATAGATTTAATTGTGAAATAAAAGGTATTAGCAGACCAATGCAAACTGCAACGAACTCAAGTGGGCTTTCAATTATAAACTTTGGAATTGGTTCGGCAAACGCAGCAACAATTATGGATTTGCTTGTAGCACGGGCACCAAAAGGGGTTTTGTTTCTTGGTAAATGCGGAGGATTAAAACATTCAACAGAAATCGGGCATTTTATTTTACCTACTGCAGCAATACGTGGAGAGGGAACAAGTGATGATTACAAACCGAAAGAGGTTCCTGCACTTCCATCATTTAAACTTCATAAATTTGTTTCGGATAAAATTGTTGAGCGAAAGATGGAATATCGGACTGGTGTTGTTTATACTACTAACCGCAGGGTTTGGGAATGGGATGAAGAGTTTAAGAAGTATTTGAAAAGACTTTCTACAATTGCTATTGATATGGAAACAGCAACTTTATTTATTGTAGGTTTAGTTAATGAAATTCCGCGTGGTGCATTATTATTAGTATCGGATGTTCCTATGATTCCCGAGGGAGTAAAAACAGAAAAATCAGACAAAGAAGTGACAGAAAAATTTGCAGATCTTCATCTTGAAATTGGAATTGAAGCAATGACAGAACTTGGAGTAAAAGGAGAACAGATAAAACATTTTACTTATTAAAAACAGTTTTATGATCTGAAGCTAAGAATATTTGTGCGAAGGAGTACCAGCACAACCCTAAAGACCAGCCGGCGATAACCTCAGTAATTGTGTGTCCGCTTCCAACAAATCTGCTTATACCTACTAATGCAATTATTATTGCTGCAGAAATAAATAAGAATTTGTTTACTGGCTCATATTTCCTGTGTGTACTTAAGTATCGAGCTATTGCAAGATACAAAACAGTGGCAATAAAAGTATGTCCGCTGGGAAAATTTGAAAGTGATTCTACTAAAAGAGATTTAAAAGTTAATTCATCAAGTTTTGATGTTATTGATTTTACACTTAGTATTATAAATATTCCAACTCCAACTGTAAACAAAAAATTTTTTGCGGCTTTTTCCCCTCGAATTATTTTAATGAAGAAGAACATAAATATTGAAATAATTAAAACCAGTTCGCGGCTTCCTAAGGATGAAATATTATTAACCATATTAACAAACCACGGTGGACCGTAAGAATGCGACCATTTGTTTGTATATCCGAGTGCATTATAAAGTGAATGTGCAACGAATTCAGAAAGTCCATCAAACACACCGAAGCAGCTTAATAAATAAAATATTAAACTGATTGTGAAAATAATTATTAAAGTTTTGTTGTTCCTAAAAAACATAATGCTCAATTAGTTTTAGATTGGCGGCAAATATAAAGAAATGATTTAGATTTTACTGATTTTGCTGTAAAGTTTAATGTAAGTAATACAATTAATTTTTTTTATAATCTTAGCAACTAATTACTAAATCCTTCTTCTAAAACCCTCACCCATAACTTCGTGAACATTACTTACAGTTACAAATGCTTTTGGGTCAACTTTTTTTATGATGCTTAACAATTTTGATAGCTCTTTTAAAGTTACAACTGTTGTAAGTATTTCGCGATCAATGTTTCTATAAAGTCCGCGCGCTTTAATTGCCGTAGCACCACGACTTAAATCATCCATAATTGCTTGTGCGATTTCATCATTTTTATCAGATATTATATTAACAGAACGCGCATAGTCAAAGCCATCCATTATTGCATCTACCAAACGACTGGAAACAAATAAAAGAAATAAAGCATAAAATGTTAATGTAACCGCAGAGCGTTCGCCGGCAAGATCTTTAAAATCAATTATAAATCCTGCAAGTAGAATTACAAAAAAGTCTGTAATCATAATTGCCATTCCGGGCTTTACTCCAAATCGTTTGTGCATAATAGCTGCAACGATATCTGATCCTGCGGTTGTTCCTTTAAATTTAAATACAATCCCAAGTCCCAAACCAAGCAGTGCTGCCCCTATCAAAATCAGAAAGAGAAAATCATTTTGTTGTAAATTTTTTATTGTTTGTGTATCCTGCAGGCGAATGAAAGAAAAACCGGGAACATCACCTCTAAAAAAATCAATAAGAAATGAGTTGAGAGTAAAACCATAAAAAGTTCTTATCCCAAATTCTTTACCCAACTCTTTAACTCCCCAAATGTAAAGTGGAATGTTTAATAACCATATCATCAAACCAACAGGCAAACCTGTAAGGTAATGTAAACTCATTGAAAGCCCACTTACTCCACCCGGAACAACTTTGGCATCAACAAGAAAAACTCCAATACCAATTGCCATAATTGCTGCACCAAAAGCAATAGCTATATAATCAATTATCGGATAATCTTTAATTATTTTGGTAGTCATTGTGATTCCTAAAAAATTTCATATCAAAATTATAGATTAGTTGTTAAAGCAGGAAGTGATTGTTATAACAAATTTTTAGTAAGTCTTAAATAAAAAACTAATAAGTTAAAAGCTGTAAAGAGATTGTATCTTTATATTAACATTTTAAATTTATATTCATATTATCTTAACTGATGAACCTTAAACAAAAATTAGAATATCATTACAAAGCTTTTGATAGAACAAAGCTTGAACCTGATCCTTTGCAGTTTCTTCATTTGTTTGATGACCCAAAAGATATTGAGATAATTGGTTTGCTTGCTTCAATCTTTGCTTATGGAAATGTTAAACAGATTGAAAACACAGTTAAGAAATTTATTCTCATCTTCAAAGGTGAACCATATTTATTTATCAAAAATTTTTCAATAGAAAATGATTCAAACAAATTAGCCGGAATTAAACATCGTTTTTATACCGAGGATGATATTCTAAAGCTGTTTTTTGTGTTGAGTAAGGAGTTAAAAGTTGATAAATCAATTAAGAACATTTTTCTTAAAGGATACAACTTTTCCGATAAAAACGTAAAAAGCGGAATCTCAAATTTTTCAAATCACTTCTTAAACTCGTTTTTGCAATCTTTTGGAGAAATAACTAATGGTATGAAATTTATGTTTCCATTGCCCGAAAAAGGTAGTGCGTGTAAGCGAATGAATTTATTTCTTCGCTGGATGGTAAGGAAAGATGAATTGGATTTTGGCTTGTGGAATGAGATTCCAACACATAAACTTGTTATACCAGTTGACACACACATTGCCAGAATTTGTAAATCATTAAAATTAACAAGAAGAAAAAATGTAAGCTGGCAAATGGCAGAAGAGATCACTCAAAATTTAAAAAAATATGATTCTAATGATCCTATCAAATATGATTTTGCAATCTGCCATATTGGAATAAGAAAATTAAAATTTTAAGTTTAGTAAGAATCAACTTTTAATTATTGATTATGAATAAAATATCTGAAGATCATTTTCCTATAAAATATATTTTAATATTTTTTGCGATAGCAGTATTCATAACAATTATCGGATACCTTTTTTATTTAGATAGAAGAAAGGCAATTGAAGCTGAACTTTACCAGCATGTTGTTGCTATTAAAGAAATTAAGTTACAACAGATTAGTAAAGAACAACTTCAAAGAAAACAAATTATATCCTCCTTCCTTCAATTACCGGATATTGAAAAAGATCTGTCCAATGCTCTGACAAACAAAATTGATAGTAAGATTACCAGTAATATTTCAATTTGGGCAAAGGAATTACAACGAGACTTTGATTTTTTAAGTGTAAATATTTTTAATAAAAATGCTGATCTTGTTTATTCCACTGATAGCACAAAAGGTATTTCCAATAATTTTTTAAAACATGAACTTAGAGTTATTTTAAATAAAGACTCATCTGCATTAACCAATCTTTACCTGGGTGAAAATAAAAATCTTATTCAGGCAATTATAACACCGGTAAAAAAGTCAGGCAAAGTAATTGGATATATGTGGACTGAAGTCTCGTTTTTCGAATATCTTTATCCGATCTTATCTTACACAAAACAGGAATCGGACGAGGTTGAATATATTTTAATTAAAAATAAAAGTGATTTAGGTTTTGTACTAAAAGATGTAAAAGAAAATGATGTCTTTATTTTGAAGACACTTCCACTTAGTAAAAAAGATAAAAGCGAATATGAAACACTTATAATAGGAAGAGGACTTAATAGAGATGTAACATTTAATGGCGCAAAAGTTATTGCTTCGATAAATGGAATTCCTGGAACTGACTGGTTTTTAATAGCTAAAATAAATCAGGATAAAGTAGCGGAATCCACCAAGAAAACTGCTTTAGTCGTATTTATAATTTCCTTACTATTAATCATACTATCGGCAAGTATAACATACGCAATCTGGAAGCGGAGCCGCTTGCATTTTATAACCAGAACAGTAAATCTCCGTAAAGAAAAGGATGCCTTAAATGAGCGATATACCTCTTTAACGAGATATGCAAATGATATGATTTTAAGTTTAGACCGAGATGGACGAATTCTTGAGGCAAACCAAAAGGCATTGGACACTTATGGGTATAGTAAAGACGAGTTATTAAAAATGAATTTGCTCGATCTTTGTATGGACAGGAAAAAAGATGTTGAAATAATATTCTCTTCAATAAATACCAGGGAGGGAATTTTGTATGAGACAAATCATAAAAGAAAAAATGGAACAATAATTCCGGTTGAAATAAGCGCAAAACTTATTCAACAAGGTGATATAGAAATTCTTTTGGCGATTATTAGAGATAATACAGAAAGAAAAAAATTAGAGCTTGATTTAATCCTTGCTAAAGATAAAGCTGAGGAGATGGATCGATTAAAAACTATTTTTCTATCAAATATGAGTCATGAGTTAAATACACCAATGAGTGGCATAATGGGATTCTCCGAATTGCTTCTGCAGGATCTTGAAGATAAAAATCAGCGCGATATGGCTATGTACATACATAAAAGTAGTAAAAGATTAAATGAAACTTTAACATCCTTATTAGATATTTCTAAAATTCAAGCTCAAAATCTGGATATTAAATTTATTCCGGTTGATATAGTGGGAACTTTGAAGGAATGTCGTCTTATTTATAATGAGCCGGCGATAGCAAAGGGATTAATAATTAATTTTTCTTCCTCGATGGAAACGATAATTATTAAAGGTGATTCAAATATTCTCCACAAAATAATTTGCAATCTTTTGGATAACGCAGTTAAATACACAAAACATGGTGAAATTAATCTTAATGCGGAAACAAAAAATAATACAGCATTAATAACAATAAGTGATACAGGAATTGGAATTTCTGAAGATCATATAAGAATTATTTTTGAACCATTCAGGCAAGCAAGCGAAGGATTAACCAGAAAATATGAAGGCAGTGGATTGGGACTATCCATAACTAAAAAATATGTTGAGTTGTTAAAAGGTAAAATAAATATTGCAAGCCAGTTAGATGTTGGAACAACTTTAACTTTGGAATTTCCATTACTTAAAAATTAGGAAGTATCAATTCTTAGTAAACTTTCTTATCTATTAAGTAATTTTTCAGAAGTCTCTATTTCATAATTCTTCAATTTTTATTGAAATAAACAAAATAAAAGTTGAGAATTATAAACTTTCATGCTTAAATTTAGCCCACTATTTTAGAGAAAATGTGGCTCTAACCACAATTTAAATTGCTCAATAACAGGAGAAAAAAATGGCAGAGCAAAAAAAATTTGTTCCTTTTGTTTCAGCTGAAACCAATATGGCGGAATTTACTATCCGTGCTCTCTTAATCGGTTTAGTACTTGCCGTTGTGCTTGGTGCTGCAAATGCTTACTTAGGATTAAAAGCCGGAATGACTATCGCTGCAACTTATCCTGCAGCAGTTATTGGTATGGCTTTAATTAAATTAATGAAGGGTACAATCCTGGAAGAAAACTTTACAAGAACAGTTGGTTCAATTGGTGAATCAATTGCTGCCGGAGCTATCTTCACACTTCCTGCATTTTTTATAGCCGGAATCTGGAATCCTTTCTTTACTCCGGGTAATTATATGATATCTGCTGCAATAATGGTTGCAGGTGGTATTCTGGGAATTATGTTTGTTGCCTTGCTTAGAAAAGTAATGGTTGAAGATGTTGAATTACCTTTCCCAGAATCGATTGCAGCTGCCGAAATTCATAAAGCCGGGCAGCATGGAACAGGTGGTTCAAAATTTCTATTCAGCGCTATGGGAATAGGTGCACTTATTCAAACGTTAGGTCAGTTCAAATTATTTGCAATATCCTGGGATAAATTAATCTCGGTTGGTAAAGGAAATATTCTTTTTAAATCGCCGGATGTTAGCCCCGCTTATATGGGCGTTGGTTACATTATTGGTCCACGATTAGCCGCTCTTAATTTTAGCGGCGGTGTTCTTGCCTGGGGATTATTAACTCCAATGATTGCATACTTTAAATATTATAATCAGGAATTGCCAGTGGGAACTGATTGGGCAACAGAAATGGTAGCAATTTGGAAAATGTATGTTAGACCAATTGCAATTGGTGGAATGCTTGTTGGGGCAGGTTTTACATTATGGAAAATGAGAAAAAGTTTGGCTACAGGTATTGCACGTTCTGTCGGTGATGTTAAAAAAGCTGCAACAGGGGAACACACAGAGATAAGAACTGAAAAAGATATAAACTTTAAATGGATAATGATTGGAATTTTAGGAACTGCGGTTGCTACATTTTTTATCTATAATTTCTTTGCTCAAAATGTAGTTGCTGCTTTGGTTGCAACTATTGTTATGATAGTAGCAGGATTTTTCTTTGCTGCTGTTTCTGGTTACTTAGTTGGAATTATCGGTTCCAGCAATAATCCAATCAGCGGATTAACATTATCTACACTTGTTGTTGCCGCAATCCTGATGGTTGCACTTGGCATGAAAGGAACGCAAGGTGTTGCAGCCGTTCTTGGAGTTGCTGCTGTAGTTTGCGTTGCCGCTGCTGTTGCAGGAGAAATGTTACAGGATTTAAAAGCCGGACATATTCTTGGTGGTACTCCCTGGAAAATGCAGCTTGGTGATATCATCGGTGTTGTTGTTTCTGCCGCAATCATGTTTATCCCATTATTAATATTAAATGAAGGTGATATCAAAATGGGTGGAACTGGTTTTGGCGGTGATAAATTACCTGCGCCTCAAGCAAGTTTGATGGCGATACTTTCAAAAGGAATTGTAGCTGGTGATATGGAATGGATATTAATCTTTGTCGGTATGTTAATGGGCGTTGGTTTTATTATGATGAATGTTAAAAGTCCAATGCTTGTTAGCGTTGGAATGTATTTACCATTAGGAACAACCTTTGCTATTTTTGTTGGTGGTTTGATTAAAGGAATAGTTGAAAGAGTAAATGCTAAAAGAAACTTTAATGATGCACAAAAATCCAGAGTGGAAAACAATGGTATTTTGCTTGCAGCAGGATTGATTGCCGGTGAAGCATTAATTGGACTTCTCTTTGCTGGTTTTGCATTCTTCGAAGTGTCATTATTTAGTATTTTTGCTGAGCCATCATTTTTAGTAAGTTTAGTTGTGTTTGCACTTATTGCGTGGTTGCTTATTCAGGTTCCGATTAGAAATGCCGGTAAACCTGATGATCCACCACCACCACAGGTTTCTATGTAATTAACCTAAAAGTGGCTTTATAAGTTATTAAATTCTTTTTTGTCATTCCCACGAAAGTGGGAATCTATTTTCTTGATATTTAGATTCCCGCCTTCGCGGGAATGACATTTTAATTAAATTTTATTATAAGTTTTATTGTTCATTATGCCATTATCATTTAAAGAACGAAAAAAAATATTAAAGAGTGTTAATACACTTGATCTTACGCCGGTAAAACTTTATTCTGAAGAAGTGGATGAAAATAAGTTAGTTACAGTAATCATTCCTAAGTTTAAGAACAAGATTGTATTAAAGTTGGTCTCACCTAAACTCAAGAGCGATAATTTCAAAATCAAACTTGATAAATATGGTTCGGCAGTTTGGCAAAATATTAATGGCAAAAATCGGGTTGAACAGATAATTAAAAATCTTGAAAAAATTTTTGGACAGGAATTTGAAGAATCAGTTGAACGTACTACAAAGTTTATTCATCAATTATATTCACAGGGATTTATTTCATTTAAAGAATTAAACTAAAAGGAGATTTCTTATGGGTTCAGTATTAGGTCATTTAAAACCAGAATTGGTTTGGAATCATTTTGAGGAGATTTGTAAATATCCTCGTCCTTCTAAAAAAGAAGAGAAAATTGCCGAATATATTTTTTCTGTTGGAAAACGATTAGGTCTTCAGACTGAAAAAGATAAATTCGGAAACATATTAATTCGTAAACCTGCAACCCCGGGATATGAAAATAGAAAAACAGTTGCTTTGCAAGGTCATATTGATATGGTTTGTGAAAAAAACAGAGACGTTGAACATGATTTTGATAAAGATCCAATCTACCCATACATTGATGGAGATTGGGTAAAAGCAAAAGGCACAACACTTGGCGCAGATAATGGTATAGGCGTGGCTTGCGCGCTTGCAGTTCTTGAATCAAAAGATATTGAACACGGACCATTGGAAGCATTATTTACACTGGATGAAGAAACCGGATTAACAGGTGCATCCAGTTTAAAGAAGGGATTTTTGAAAGCTGATATTCTTATCAATATGGACTCTGAAGAGCTTGGCACTTTGTTTATTGGATGCTCTGGTGGAAAAAATACTGCAGCAACTTTTAAAGCTAAGCTGGAAAAAACTCCAAGAAATTATTCTGCTTTTGAATTAAAAGTTGGCGGATTGAAAGGTGGACATTCGGGACTCGAAATTCATGTTGGTAGAGGTAATGCAATTAAAATTCTAAACAGAGCGATTTGGAGTTATTCACAGGAAAATAAAATTCATCTTGCAGAAATAAATGGTGGTAACAAACACAACGCAATTCCGCGTGAATCATTTGCTGTTGTTCTTGTTCCTAAGAATGATGAAAAGAAATTCAAAAAATTTGTTGCAAAGTATAATGAAACTGTAAAAACTGAATATGCGGTTACTGAACCTGATTTTATCGTTTCGGCTGAAAAGCATAATGTTCCCGAAAAAGTTATGGATGAAAAAACACAAAAGCATTTACTAAATGCTTTGTATGCAGTTCCTCACGGTGTAATTAAAATGAGTAATGATATTCCCGGATTGGTTGAAACATCAACAAACCTTGCTGTGATTGAAACAGTTGGAAAAAATGTTAATATCGTTACCAGTCAGCGCAGTCCTGTTAAATCTGAAAATGAAGACATAACAAATATGGTAACTGCGGTCTTTAAACTTGCCGGTGCAGATGTTTCTTACGGTGATGGCTATCCTGGTTGGGCTCCTGATGTTCATTCAGAGATTCTGAAAGTTTTCAAATCAACCTTCAATCAAATGTATGGCAAAGAACCTTTGGTTACTGCAATCCATGCAGGACTTGAATGTGGAATCATTAAAGAAAAATATCCTGAGATGGATATGATTTCATTTGGTCCAACAATGTTTGGTGTTCATTCGCCGGATGAACGATTACAAATTTCTACTGTTCCGGAATTTTTTAATCAGCTTGTTAATGTTTTAAAAAATATTCCGGTTAAATAATTAGTTTGATGTTTAAGACTTTCAAAGCAGATACTTTTATTAAGTATCTGCTTTTTTTTATATTATTGTAACTACAGGTTATTAAAACAAATTAAACGTCACATAGAGCTTGTAGAAATGTGACTTTTGCTAAATCTAATTCAGTCTTTGACAAGCTCAGACTGACAAAATCAAAAATACTATGGATACAAAAGAAATCTCTCTTAAACCCCAGCCATCAACATTACTAAGATGGACGGCATTATTGTTAATTAGCTTAGCAATGATGGGTAACTATTATATTTATGATAGCATTAGTCCGCTTGCCGATTTATTAAAAGCACAACTTGGTTTTTCTGATTCTAACATCGGATTGCTTAATGCAATTTATTCTTTCCCCAACATAATAATGGTTTTGATTGGTGGATTATTAATTGATAGAATCGGAACGAAAACATCTGTACTAATTTTTACAGCATTGATAATGGTAGGATCAATAGTAACTGCAATTACTGGGAATATCTGGTTAATGGCTTCAGGCAGATTGATTTTTGGACTTGGTGCAGAATCAATGATTGTTGCAATTACTACAATTATTGCACGCTGGTTCAAAGGGAAAGAATTATCTTTTGCATTTGGTCTTAATCTTACCGTTGCCAGATTAGGATCATTCCTTGCGCTCAACTCACCAAGCTGGGGAAAAAGTTTATATGAATACTGGCAATCACCACTTTGGATAACTGTTGCAGGTGGAGTATTTGCTTTTGCTTGCGTTGTGTTATATTTCTTTCTTGATGTTTATGCAAGCAAAAATTATGAACTCCCTAAAGAAGGTGAGCAGGATGCAATTTTGCTCTCTGAAATTTTAAGAATAAAAGAAAAAACGCGTTGGTATATTTTCTCAGCATTAATCTTAGCAGTAATAATTCTTAGTGTAGTAAACAATGAAAACTGGGCGATTTATCTGATTGTATTAATTGTTGCCGCATTAATTCTTTTCTTAAAACCGAAATCTTTTTCAACTTCATTCTGGTATATCACCGCATTGTGTGTAACGTTTTATTCTGCAATGTTTCCGTTCCAAACATTTGCAATTAAATTTTTTCAGGAAGCACACGGAACAACCAGGGAAGTTGGCGGAAATCTTTCAAGCATCTTAACGCTTGCTGCTATGATTTTTACTCCGCTATTCGGTTTACTTGCAGATAAAATTGGTAAGCGATCTCTATTGATGATGTTTGGATCATTATTAATCATACCTGTTTATTTGATGATGGCGTATAAATTTGGTAAACCTGATGTAATGAGTGCCGGTGATTTCATACACCTTAGTATAAAATTTTTTGATATAAATGCGGCAATTCCAATTTATTTAATTCTGCCGATGGCAATGATGGGAATTGCATTTTCACTTGTTCCTGCAGTTATGTGGCCTTCTGTAGCATTGATTGTTGATTCATCAAAACTTGGTACTGCTTACGGATTAATGACGATGATTCAAAATATTGGTCTGTTTGGATTTAATTTATTAATTGGTTTTGCCAATGATGCAGCCGGTGCAAGTGCTGCAAATCCAGCAGGATATAATGTTGGAATGTGGATATTTTCTACACTTGGTTTTGTGGGATTAATATTTGCATATCTTTTGCGGCGATCCGAACTGGGCTCTGATGGACATGGTCTTGAGAAAGGTATGAAAAAATAAAAATATTTTTCTTTGTGATTTATAATCAATAACTTGTAAAAGATAATCAATTAAGTAATTGGTTAGCTCAAAAATCTTTTGATGACTTAACTAATCAAGCTAATAAGTTAAAAAATTTATTGTAGCTAGGATGATTTTATGATTAGATTATTCCAGAAAATAATTTTAATCCTTATCGTGAATTTTGCAACATTACTTCCACAGTCATTTGGATTTGGATGTTTTGGATTTGTTGGCGGCTATGCAGGCTACGGTTATCAAAAATATCAACCGGGTTCTTTTGATGAATCTATTCAAGCTTTTAATAACTCTGTTTCGAGTGGCACGGTTAAAATAATTCCTGATTTTGGTAACGCTTATGGTTATCGCTTGGGAATTAATTTTTTCCGCGCAAAGTTTTCTAAAGTCTTTTTTTCGTTAAAGGGATATTATGAATTGCTTTCCGAAAATCATACCTACTCTTATATCAAAGACGGCTCAAATATAAATAGCGAACTGGATTTTAGTATCAAAAGCTGGAATGTTGGTTTTGATTTTGGTATTCCGATTACAAACCTTATTAGCTGGAAAATAATAGATGGAACAGTTCATTTTAACTCAGCGAGATTAAGTCACAAACCAAATCTTCAGGATAATACACTGGATATAAAATTTAATAATGATTCTCCGGAATTGGGTTATAGCATTGGTACCGGTTTTGTTTTTATGATTATAGAAAACTTTGCAAGCATTGAAGGAACGGGTGGCTATAGTTTCTTTAAAATTAATAAGATGACTAATGATGATGGAAGTGAATTTATTTTAATATCGGATAATACAAAAGCAACTAATAATGATTTTATTAAAGCTGGTGGGTTCTATGCTGTTGTTCAACTTAATATTGGTTTTCCACTTTAAAAAGATGAGATTATGAAAAAATTAACTAAACTCGATACAGCATCTCAAATAGCAATTCGTGATTGCATGGGTGCAAAAAAAGATGAAAAAATTTTAGTAATAACTGATGAACTCAAAAGAGAAATCGGTTTATCCCTGCATGAAAATGCTTTAAGATTAGGTTACCAATCTTTACTAGTTGAAATGAAGTCCGGTAAAATAAATGGTGAAGAACCACCTGATGTAGTTACCGAACTGATGCAGAAATTTGATATGGTATTTTGTCCTACCGCTAAATCATTAACACATACTGATGCAAGAAGAAATGCTTCAGCAAAAGGAGTACGAATTGCAACATTTCCTGGAATCACAAAAGAAGTAATGATTCGTGGAATGAATGCTGATTATAAATCTATTTCTAAAAGAACTGTTAAGCTTAAAGAAATTTTAGAAACCGGGAAGGAAATCCGCGTAACTGCTCCGGCAGGGACAGATATTAAATTTTCAATCGCTGGTAGAAACGCATATGCCAGCAAAGGATTATTCCATGCAAAAGGTGAAAGTGGAAATCTGCCAACAGGCGAAGCATTTCTTGCACCTGTTGAAGGAACCGCAAACGGAATTTTTGTTGTTGATGGTTCAATGGCGGGCTTGGGTTTGATAAAAAACGCAAGCATTAAAATCGAAGTTGAAAATGGTTATGCTTCTAAAATCTCCGGTGGAACTCTTGCTAAAAAATTAAAAGTGATGCTGGATAAAGTTGGTAAGGATGCTCGTAATATTGCCGAGTTTGGAATTGGTACAAACGATTCGGCAAAACTAAGTGGAGTTTTACTTGAAGATGAAAAAGTAATGGGCACAATCCACATTGCACTTGGTAACAATAAATCAATGGGCGGAAATGTCAATGTTCCCATTCATCTTGATGGAGTTGTTAAAAAACCAACTGTTTGGATGGATGGAAAATTATTGATGAAAGATGGAAAGCTATTAGTTTAATTATTAATGCTAAATGCTAAATATCCGATTAAAAAAATTAAGCACGATTTATATCATCCATCATTAAAATTGAACATTAAACATTTATTAAATTCCTTTCAATTCGAAGTAGCTTTTTTTATTTTTAAAAAGAATTTAAAACAAATTAATGGTTAAAAATAAATGTCGATTCTTCCTATAACTGTTTACGGTGATAAAATATTAAGAAAAAAAGTTGATAACATTACAAAGATTGATGATAAAACTATTGAGATAATAAAGTTTATGTTCGATACAATGAAAAATGCAAATGGTATCGGGCTGGCTGCCAATCAGGTCGGTGTTAACAAATCAATTTTCGTTATAGATATTTCACGTATTGAGGGCTATGAAAAGTATAAACCGATCACAATGATAAACCCAAGAATTATTAATCATTCTGAAGAAACCGAAGCTGTTGAAGAAGGATGTTTAAGTATTCCTGATGTACGTGCTGATGTAATAAGACCGAAAGAAATAACTATTATTTACCAGGATATTGATTTAACTGAACAAAAAATTGATGCAGCAGATTTATATGCAAGAGTTATACAACACGAATATGACCATCTTAAAGGAATTCTTTTTGTTGATCTTTTAAGTGACGAACAAAAAAAAATATTTAAAAAGTCATTAAATAGAATTCAAAAAAGAAAAGCTGAAATAGATTACCCGATTAGCGAGAATATAGATTATCAACTAAAATAACCGGAGCTAAAATGAAAATTATTTTTATGGGCACTCCGGAGTTTGCTATCCCTTCCTTAAAAATTTTATTAGAAAGCACACATAAGATTTTAGCGGTTGTTACTCAACCGGATAGAGAGCGGGGAAGAGGTCAAAAAATTTCCTTCACGCCGGTTAAACAATTTGCAGTTGAAAATAACATTCCTGTTTATCAACCTGAAAAGTTGAAGGGTAATACTGAGTTTGTTGAGCAAATGAAATCACTTAAACCGGATCTTTTTGTTATTGTTGCATTCAGAATTTTACCAAAAGAAATTTTTGAAATTCCAAAATTTGGATCATTTAATCTTCACGCTTCTTACCTTCCCAAATACCGCGGTGCAGCACCAATACAATGGGCTTTAATTAATGGCGATGAAGAAACTGGTTTAACAACTTTTAAACTTGCTGAGAAAGTTGACACTGGAAATATCTATCTTCAGCAAAAGATAGAAATTTTTCCTGATGATAATTTTGAAACTCTTCACGACAGAATGAGTGAACTCGGTTCAAAGCTTGTACTTGATACAGTTAATCTAATTGAGAACGGTAAATATGAATTAAAAAAGCAAGATGATTCTCTTGCTTCACCCGCACCAAAAATAACAAAAGAGATTTGTAAAATTGATTGGAATAAATCAGCAGAAGAAATTCATAATCTTATTAGAGGGTTATCACCATTCCCCGGAGCTTATTTTTCTTTTAACAATAAAGTAATTAAGATTTTTAAAACAGAGATTGTTAAAGATGCTAATCTAAAACCATTTGAATTTCATCAAACAAAATCAGAATTTATTATTGGTTGTGGAATGGATGCTTTACGAATTCTTGAAATCCAGCAGGAAGGAAAGAAGCGAATGGGTACTGAAGAATTTTTAAGAGGATTTAGAATATAATCTTGAAAAACAAGACTACCACATTTCTGTGGAAATTTCTTCAACAAATTTGAAATGATCATCCCGGGTTATAAGTGTAAGCTCGTGTTGTTTAGCAATTGAAGCAATCCATATATCATTTTCAGGAATTGGTTTCCCAATTGACTTTAAATGATTTTTTATAGCGCCATAAAATTTTGCAGTTTCAGAATCACAAGATAAAGTACTTACTTTGTTGGCAAAGTTCTCAATTCTTTCCGTGTTAGCTTTTGCATTAATAGATTTTGATGCCCCGTAAAATAATTCACCAAGCACAATACTTGGGACAAAAATATTTTCTGAATTATGAAGATGTTCAACAACAATAACGTCATTTGCAAAGAGAGCTATAACGATATTTGTATCTAATAAATATTTACCACTCATTATCATTTACCTGTTCACAATCCAAATCAATTGCTTTTTGCATAAGCGATAAATCTTCATCATTGATATACGAAGCAAAATTTATGAGGTCTTTGCCATTACTTCCTTTGGTTTTGGAAAGAGATAGATTGCGGACAAATTCCAGGATCTTTTTTTGTTCTTCAACATTTAATGTCTTGATGTAATTACTAATCGATTGTTCAATGCTTTGTGTATTCATCTTTTTTATCCTTTCATTATTTTATAAATAGATAGTTATCTATTCAATACTCATGCAAAGTTAGTAAATATTTTTAAGAAAGAATATTGGGAATTAAAGGCAATAAAAAATAATATGAAACTTATTAAGTTTCATCAAATTGAAAAAGAAATCATTATTGGTTGTGGAATGGATGCTTTACGAATTCTTGAAATCCAGCAGGAAGGGAAGAAGCGAATGGGAACTGAAGAATTTTTAAGAGGATTTACATTCATTTAATCATAGCTTAATTGGTTTTTTGAGTTTTTATTTTTGTCAAATAGCACACGTGATTAACAATCTACCTTTCATCAATCCATACAATTCTTTAAAATTGCGACTACATTAAGAAAAGATTGAGCAGTTCATTGGAATATAAAAATAACATACTTGAGCAAATTGGTAATACTCCATTAATTAAACTTAACAGAATTAACAAAGGACTAAAGCCGCAAATATTTGCAAAGCTGGAGTCCGCAAATCCCGGCGGCAGTGTTAAAGACCGCATTGGTTATGCTATGATTGTGGATGCAGAAAATCGTGGTGAGTTATCTGCCGGTGGAACGATTATAGAAGCAACAAGCGGAAATACGGGCATCGGACTTGCGCTTACTGCAGCGGTTAAAGGATATAAATGTATTTTTGTTGTTACTGATAAAGTGAGTAACGAAAAAATAAATTACCTTAAAGCTCTTGGTGCAGAGGTTATTGTTGTTTCAAATCGTGTTGATCCTGAAGATCCTGAGTATTATGTGAATGTTGCAAAACGTTTACATAAAGAAATTCCTAATTCTTTCTTTGCTTATCAATATTCAAATCCTTCTAATCCTGAAATTCACTATCGGACAACCGGACCTGAAATCTGGCGGCAGACTGATGGTAAGATTACTCACTTTATTTCAAGTATCGGTACAGGCGGAACGATAAGTGGCACGGGAAGATTTCTGAAAGAGAAAAATCCTAATATTAAAGTAATTGCCGCCGATCCGCTTGGATCTATCTTTAAACATTATAAAGAAACCGGAGAAATAATTAAAGGTACGCCTTATCTGGTAGAGGGAATTGGTCAGGATTGCCTTCCGGCAAATGTCCATTTCCAGTATATTGATAAAATATATAATATCAGTGATAAGGATTCTTTTACAGCAGCCAGAAGATTAACAAGGGAAGAAGGAATTTTTTGCGGTGGAAGTACAGGAACAATAGTGCACGTTACACTTGAGATTGCAAAGGATCTCTCAAAAGATGATGTTGTGGTGTTTATAGTTTGCGATACCGGCGAAAGATATCTTTCCAAGATGCATAACATCGAGTGGCTGAAACAAAACAGAATGCTTGATCCTGAAGTAAGAACTTTACGTGATTTATCTGATTTGAAAAAACAGAAAGGCTTTGAAGAAATTATTTCTCTTAAAGAAACGGATAAAGTAAAAGATGCACTTGAATTAATTACAAAGACGGGGTTTTCTAATATTCCTGTTATGGTTGGACGAAAACCCGTTGGAGCAATTAGAGAAAACAAACTATTGGCAAAGCTTGTTGATAATCCGCTTCTTTATAATTACGAAGTTAAAGAAGTAATGGAGGAACCATTGCCTGTACTCGATGCAAAAACTGAAATTAATGAAGTGAAAAAATATTTAAAAGATAATCCTGCAATTCTTGTTGATGATTTTGGTTTGGTAACAGATATTATCACCAGATACGATTTAATTAATATTCAAGCATAAAAAAATATGCAGAATAGAATGACGAATAATGAACAAGGAATTTCGAATGATGAAGTTTGAGATTAAATATCAAATATCGGAAAAGGAATTATGAATGAAGATAAAAGTAAAAAGTTTGATCTTGAAGATCGATTAATTGATTTTGCTGTTTTAATAATTGAGATTTCAGAAAATCTTAATAATACAAGAGCAGGAAATCATATTTCTGGCCAGATAATTCGTTCAGGCACTTCACCAGCATTAAATTATGGTGAAGCGCAAAGTGCAGAATCAAGAAATGATTTTATTCATAAGCTGAAAGTTCTTCTGAAAGAACTTAGAGAAACCTTAGTTGCTTTGAAGATAATTAAACGAGGTTCACTTACTAGCAAGATTGAGTTATTAGATAACTATTGAGTGCAATGAGCTAATTTCAATCTTTGTAAAAAGTATTGAGACAGCAAGAAAGAATAACGATAAATGAAAAAATATATTTTAGATTTATTCCTTACTTCGATATTCATTATTTCTTGTTCGGTGTTCCGTATTCTAAATAACTATTTAATAATTAACAAAAGAAAATAAAAAAATGGGCTTTTCGACAGATGCAATTCACGCTGGACAAATTCCTGATCCAACAACAGGAGCAGTAATAACTCCGATTTATCAAACATCAACTTATGCACAATATGAGCTTGGTAAAAGTACAGGTTATGAGTATGCCAGAACACATAATTTAACGCGGCAAGCTTTGGAAAAAAATATTGCAACACTTGAAAAAGGAAAGTTCGGAATTGCTTTTGCTTCAGGACTAGCCGCTACTCATACTTTAATGAGTCTTGTTAAAGCTGGAGATCATATTGTAATTTCTAACAATGTTTATGGCGGCACGTATCGTTTATATGAATTGAATATGAAAAACTATGGATTGGATTTTTCGTGGGTAGATACTACGGACTTAAAAAATGTTGAAGCTGCAATTCAAGAAAATACAAAAATGATTTATGTTGAAACTCCAACAAATCCAATGCTTAATATTACAGATCTCCAAGCAATTGCAAAGATTGCGAAGAAAAACAATTTGATTTCAGTATGCGATAACACTTTTATGAGTCCGTATTTCCAGAATCCATTAACATTTGGAATTGATATTGTTCTTCACAGTACAACAAAATATTTGAATGGACATAGTGATATAATTGGCGGTATGCTGATTACAAGTGATGAGAAAATTCACGAACGAATCCGTTACATACAAAATGCAGCAGGCGGAGTTCCATCCCCATTTGATTGCTGGCTTGTTCTACGATCAACTAAAACACTTGCCGTGCGAATGAAACAACATGAAGCTAATGCAATAGAGTTTGCAAAGTTTTTAGAGCAATCTGGATTTGCAAAAAAAGTAATTTATCCGGGGCTATTAAACCATCCCCAACATCAATTAGCTAAAAAACAAATGCGCGGATTTGGTGGAATGGTATCAGCCGATTTCGGTTCAATCGATGCAGCTAAAAAAGTTTTAAATAATGTTAAGATATTCACTCTTGCTGAATCACTTGGCGGAGTTGAAAGTTTGATATCTCATCCCGCTTCGATGACACATGCTTCTGTTCCTAAAGAAGAAAGAGATAAGATGGGATTAACTGAAAGTCTCGTTCGTTTTTCAGTCGGAATCGAAGACGTGGAAGATTTAATTGCAGATGTTAAACAGGCATTAACATAAGTGGAGTCCACCTAATAGGTGGCCTCCACTTTACTATATCAACCTTCTGTGATAATTAATTTGTCCGAGGTGATAATTAAAATGGGTTAACAGATGTAAAAGCATAAAATCCGTTTTAACAATCTTATCGTGTTTTTGAACGGGAAAATCTTTTTCAAAGTCTTCTGCTGATAATTTATTCAAGGTATTGAAAACAACTTCAATTGTCTTTTCAATTTCACTTATTAAATCTTTTCTTAAAATATTTTTAGCTACAAATTCGTTATCTCTATTCCTTACATAACCTGTATTCCCAAGGGTTGCTCCAATAAAATGATTAAGATTACCAATCAGGTGTAAACATAAATTACCTGCTGAGTTACTTATCTCTTTCTTTACAATCCATAATGAATTTTCATCTCTATATAAACTGATTTCATCTTTCAGCTTATTAAGATCTCTTTCAAAAATTTCGAGTAAGGATTCTTGCAGCATTTGGCACTCCGGTTTAGTTAGATAGTTAATTTGGGTCCAACTCAGAGTTGTACCCCACACTTTTAATAAGGCAAAGTCTCATGCTTAGCAGGATCTTCAACTTGTAAAATTTCGGTAACAATATAATTACTATTACCGCGCCAGGGTATTGCATTTAAATATTCTTTGTAGCGTAACTCAACAAACTTACCACTGTATCTTTCCAAAACTTTTGCAATCTGTTCGTCCGTAATACTAAAATCAAATTCATTACTTTGCATTTGATTTGGTGCAGGAGTTTTAAAACCCTCCTGAATTAATCTTCCCTCCCAGGTTTTAAAAACATATCCTTTTTTAACAACAAAATTTAGATTGCCGGCTTTTACGCCTTCACCAAAAACAAAGTAATATCTCCACCAAAAAACGAAAGCAAGGATTAATATTAAAACTGGTACGCTAATTTTTAAGAATTTTTTCATCTATAATAATCTGATTTGTTGATGACAATATTAAAACAATCAAATATTATTACAAAATATTTTTAATGAAATTATCTTTAAGGCGAACTCTGAGATTACATAAATCAAATCCTTTTACTAACTTT